>JAWOIT010000145.1:0-14742 GCA_046484535.1 Pseudomonadota bacterium
CGCAGGATTACCGATCCACAGATTGTTGAAAATGTGGAGGAGGTTGACGATCTCTTCGGCATGATCGGTAAACAGGTTAGCGGCATCCTTGAGCGAAGCCCTGAAATGTTCCAGGTATCCGAGGCGGTTCAAAATGTACTTGATGATTCGGATACTCTGCTTCAGTCGCTTTCGGGCTTGGAAGCGGCGTATCAGAACGAGATCGAGTCACGCATTTTAACTAACTTTATCGGCAACTTGTTCGCTATTACTGCGGCATTTCTGTTGGCTTTGTTGGGCTGGCGGTTGAAAACAGAGGGTGATCGCCGGCTGGCCAACACCGAGGCGGAGCGTCAGGCCACTGAAGAGCAGAACCGCCGAAGCCAGCAGGCGATCATGCGTCTGCTGGACGAAATGGGCGATCTCGCTGACGGTGACCTTACGGTGAATGCAACGGTAACCGAAGATATTACCGGCGCTATTGCAGACTCCATGAACTTCACCATCGACGCATTGCGTAACTTGGTTGCGGCGATTAACGATACCGCGACACAGGTAACTACCGCGGCTGAAAAGACACAGGCGACGGCGACCCATCTGGCCGAGGCGAGTAGCCATCAGGCACAGCAGATCGCTTCAGCCAGCTCGGCGGTGAATGAGATGGCCCTTTCCATCGAAGGTGTATCACGTAACGCGGATCAGCTTGCAGAAGAGTCACAGCGCTCGGTTGCTATCGCGAAAAAAGGTTCAGAGGCGGTACAGAAAACCATTAACGGTATGGATGTTATCCGCGAGCAGATCCAGGAGACTTCCAAACGGATAAAACGACTTGGGGAATCTTCTCAGGAGATCGGTGATATCGTTGAATTGATTAACGACATCGCCGAGCAGACCAACATTCTGGCGTTGAATGCGGCGATTCAGGCGGCCATGGCCGGTGAAGCCGGCCGAGGCTTCGCGGTGGTTGCGGACGAGGTAACCCGTCTTGCGGAACGCTCCTCCGATGCGACCAAGCAGATTGAGGCGCTGGTAAAAACCATCCAGACCGATACGAACGAAGCGGTTATCTCAATGGAACAAAGTACCTCCGGGGTGGTTGCCGGGGCACATTTGGCCGAGGACGCGGGTTCCGCTCTGGGCGAAATCGAGAGTGTGGCGACCAACCTCGCGGAATTAATTTCCAGCATTACCGATGCCACTCGCCAGCAGGCGAATGCGGCGGGTAATATTTCCGATACCATGAACGTTATCCAGGAGATCACTACCCAGACTTCTGAAGGTACCAAACAAACCGCATCATCAATCGGTAACCTTTCCGAACTGGCAAACGAACTCAAACACTCCGTATCCGGTTTCAAGCTGCCGGGTTAAATGTTTGTGGCGTAGAGAAAGTGATAGGTAGGGGTGACTTTTCCGGCATGAGCGTCAATTATCCATGGCGTGCCCCGAAGACTACTGTCGCTATCCCGGTGGGCGATAGCGGCGAATCAATCATGCCAGCATATTATAACCGGCAAAAGGCACCTGTAGCGGCGGAAGTAAAACAAGGTTCTATATGGTTTCCGGTCAGGCCATCAGGTCGATCAGGCAGGGGACAGAGCATGGAAGTTATAAGGGCTGCTGCTATGGGGATAATGATTATGGTGAGGGGCTAAAGGCACTATTCATATGCAGATGGCCGAACAGTTTGACATCAGCACCTTGGCATGGGTCAAGGGTGAAATCGATGAAACGCTAAAACAGGCGAGGATCGCCCTAGAGCGTTATGTCGAGGATCTCGATGATGAGACCCATGTAGCGGAGTGTATTGATTATATCCACCAGGTTGCCGGCACTCTACAGATGGTGGAGTTGCGTGGCGCCGCTATGTTTGCCAATGAGGTGGAGCAGTTTGCCATAACCCTGCAACAAGGGAAAATCGAAGGTAACGAGCGCGCATATGAGTTGTTGATGCGGGCTATTTTGCAGTTACCCGATTATCTTGAAAGTCTGCTTGACGGTAATGCGGATAATCCGGCTGAACTGGTTCCCCTGCTAAATGAATTACGTGAAGTTCGTGGCGAAAAGCAGCTGGATAACGCACAGTTCTTTCGTGCCAACCTTACAGCAAAACCGCCTGAAAATGCCCCAGTCTCTGAGCAAGGTGTCAATAGTCAACTTGCTGCAAAAAAGCTGCATAGGTTTTATTTAACAGCGCTGTCCAAGATTATTAAAGCCACGGATGTTGAGGCGAACCTAAAGACCGCAGCTACCGTTATCGACAAGCTGTATGCCTTTGCCGAGGCGGAGTGGCTACGCCGTTTGCTGTGGATATCTCAGGCATTTTTCGAAGCGTTACGTGATAACAGCATCGAGCTGAATCGGCAAAGCAAGCCCCTACTGGGAAAGCTTGAGCATCACATCAAGCAGCTTTCAGTCAAGGGTGAAGAAGGGGCGCGCACTGAGGCCGTCGACATGCTTATGCAAAGCATGCTTTACCTGATTGCAAATGCCCAGGCTACAGGGGAGCATGCCTCGGCGGTGCGTCTTGCGTTTGATCTGGATAGTTTACTGCCCGGCGGTGAAGTAGGCCTCGGGGGGATGAACGCCGAGCTCAAGCAAACCGTTTCCGCGGATATTATGGAGGAACTGACACGGGTCAAGGATACTTTCGATATCTTTGTGCGCAGTGATCGCAGCAATCCGGAAAGCCTTGGTGTTTTGGCAGATAGCCTGAAGAGCATTGCCGAGACGCTGAGTCTGCTGCAGGAGGAAGCACTTCGTCAGACATTGCTCGAACAGGTCGATGTGATACATAAACTGGTGGCCGGCGAGAGCGATACAACTGATGACACCTTGATGGGGATAGCCGGAGCAGTCCTGGCTGTAGAGTCGGCGCTGCGTGACTGGGGCAGCAGTGCCCTGACAGTAAAAGCCGATGCCAGTGAAGAGCAGGTTGACGATTCAGAAACTTCCCCTCAGGCCGTTGCTGAGCATCAACGTGTAACACGTCAGGTCATGAAGGAGGCCAAGGATGATCTGACCCGTGTGCGCGAGGTAATGAACACTTACCTGGAAAATCCTCAGGATAAGGAGAGTCTTAAGCATGTGCCGATGATGTTGCACAACATTACCGGCAGTCTGACCATGCTTTCCTACAAGCGTGTCGCTCAGGTCTTGATATCGACTCGAGTCTTCATCGAGAAAGCCTTGATCAATGACGACAGTGTACCTGAGCAGGAGAAGCTTGATGCACTAGCCGATGCGGTAATGAGTGTCGAGTACTATCTTGAAGCCTTTGTGAAAAGTCGCGTACACCCGGGTTCCGTGCTGGATGTGGCGGAACGTGCAGTCGAGGTTTTGGGTTATCCGATCGGCAGTGTGACAGATGATTCTCTGACGCCGGAAACGGAAAGTCCAGACTTGGCCGGAATAGAGGTTTTTGAGTCAGGCGAAGAAGAGAAAAATGAGTCACAGGAAGACGCATCCTCAGAGTCACAGGAAGATGCACCCTCAGAGTCACAGGAAGACACACCCTCAGAGTCACAGGAAGATGCACCCTCAGAGGATGCGATTGTAGTTCCTGAACAGGAGTCTACTTCAGGATCTGCGTCCGAGCCCGTCGGGGCTGTGGAGGAGACTGCCTCTGAGCTACAGAGTGATACATCATCGGCGACCGAGGCGGAAGAAGGGCCGGATGATGAGATCATGGAGATCTTTCTCGAAGAGGCGGAAGAGGAGATGGAGAATATCAGCCGCCTCCTGCCTGCCTGGATCAGCGATCCCTCCGATGAAAGTAAACTTGGGGATATTCGACGCAGTTTCCACACGCTTAAGGGCAGCGGACGCATGGTGGGCGCCACGGCAGTGGGTGAGTTTGCCTGGGCATTCGAGAATATGCTTAACCGCGTCATTGACGGAACCCTGTCTATCAGTGCAACTGTTTTCGATCTGCTAGAGCAGTCACAAGGCGCACTCACAGAATTAATTGAGCAGTTCCGCAGCGGAAAGGTTCCGGAGTCCGATATAGATGGGCTGCGCGAAATGGCATTTGAAATAGCAGAACATGGTGGGCTGAAAACGCAGGAAGAGCCGGTAAGGAAACCGGAATTGCAAAAGGCGGATGAAGCAAACGAAGTTCAATTGAGTGCCACGGAGATGCCGGAACTAGATCCGGTATTGCTCGAAATATATGCGAAAGAAACCGAAGGACACATCCAGGAACTCGAACGGTATGTTACCGAGTGGAGTGAGGGTGGTAGCCATAAAGTTACTGAGGCACTGATTCGCGCCTTGCATACACTGCAGGGCAGCTCACGCATGGCCGGCGTTAAGAGTGTGGCCGACACCTGTGCCTCGCTTGAAAAATATGCCAAGACTCTCCAGGCCAACAAACAAAGTGTGGATGAAAAAGGTATCGAGGCGCTGGAGACCTGCATTGGCTTCGTCAAATCGATGTTGGCTTTTCTCATGGAGGGTAAGGGGGAGACGCTGCCAGATGCGTCTGCTGCAAAAGAGTTGGCCGATTCGGTTTATGCCGAGGTTCAACATATGGAGCAAGCAGCTCATGCTCAGCCTGAGGCGGGGTTGGCAAGCAAGGAGGAGTCTCACGCATCCGGCGAGAGGGGAGAAGAGACAATAACGTCGGATGAGGATGCCGGGGAAACGACTGTATATGAAGCGGCTTCATCCGCTAAGGATGATGAGAATGACACGGCTGGGGGGGCTACGGAACAAAACCCTTTTGACCTGGGCGGGACGGAGGCGGTAACTGATGAGTTAGAAGCCGAGCAGGTCGAGACTCCGACGCCCGCTGAAATTTTTCACGATGAGCACGATAATGAGTTGGTTGAGATTTTCCTCGAAGAGGCGGGCGACATTCTCGATACGAGTGAAGAGACGCTGCAGGCCTGGGTGGATAATCCTGATGACCATTCACTGGTTGAAGCTTTGCAACGTCAACTCCACACTCTCAAAGGGGGAGCCAGGATGGCAGGGATCAAGGCAGTTGGCGATTTGAGCCACAGCCTTGAATCGACCTTTGAGGCTGTCGAAGATGGGCAGCTGCAGCGAACGCCTCAGATGATGGATCTGTTGCAACTTGCCCATGATCGATTGGTTACGATGTTAGAGCAAGTGCGTAACCAAGAAGATGTCGTTCCCGGTGATGACCTAATTCGAAAAATTGAGATACTGGGCAGGGGTGGTGTACCGGAACAGCTAGATAGTGCTGAACCTGCCCCCTCCAATGAGACGACCGACCTCGGCACCGAGGTGTCTTCACTCACTGCTCATACGGAAGAGAAAAAAGAAGTAGCGACGGCGTCAGACGGTGAAGATCCCTTGAGTGCAGTCGAGGAGGCCATTGCAGAGTTTGAACTTAGCCACAGTAATTGGCAGCGTGAGGTCGATAATCAGACCGCTTTTGAGCAGCTGATTAACAATGCCACTTCGCTGTCCATTAACTGCGGAGAGAGCGGTGTCGAGGAGCTGTTGTCGATAGCCGTTGCCGTAGAGAAAATGTTGGAGACGATCAGGGACGGCCATCTTCCCGCCTCGAAGAAAGCCAATGACAAGGTTTCATCGGCGATGGATCGCCTGAGGCTGATTATCAGACAAAGCAGAGAGTCCGTTCCACTGGATACAGGCCGGGATGTGATTACGGACATCAATGAGATGATCACCCGCAGTAAGGCGACGGCTGATATCCCTGCATCAAAGACGGTGAAAAAGGCACCTTCCGGGACAAAGGCTGCGGCCTCTGACACTACAGCGGCTGACACCGGAAAATTCGAGAGCGCCAAGGACAATGAAGGTGTAAATAAGCGTCGAGGCGCACGTATCCAGCATGAAATGGTTAGGGTACGTGCCGACTTGCTGGATAATCTTGTCAACTTTGCCGGTGAGGTAAGTATTTACCGTTCACGGGTCGAACAGCAAATTGGTTCGTTCGGCTCTAATATCGCAGAGATGGATCAGACCGTTGATCGTCTTCGTGGACAAGTAAGGCAGTTTGAAATCGAGAACGAGGCGCAGATTGAATCTCGTCGGGAAGAAGCGCAGAGACAGGGTTATGAAGATTTTGACCCGCTTGAGTTTGATCGATTTACATCCATGCAACAGCTTTCCCGCTCCATGGCGGAGAGTCTTAGCGACCTTGTCAGTATAGAGGACATCCTGGTTGGTTTGACGCGTGAGACGGAAACACTGCTGCTACAGCAGTCCCGCGTCAATACCGAGCTGCAGGAGAGCCTTGTCCATACTCGCATGGTACCGTTGGTTGAAAATGCACCACGTCTGCGCCGAATCGTAAGACAGACCGCATCTGAACTTGGTAAACGCGCCGCCCTGAAGTTCGAAGGGGCGGAGGTTGAGATGGATCGCAATGTCGTCGAGCGGATGTTGTCGCCGCTTGAGCACATGCTGCGAAACTCCATCGCCCACGGTATTGAGAGCAATAGCTCACGTAAAAAGGCAGGTAAGCCGGAAGAAGGCACCATTACTATATCGCTTTCGCGTGAGGGCTCGGAGATCATCATTCGAGTGAGTGATGACGGCGCCGGCATCAATGTCGATATGGTCAAGAAAAAGGCCATTGACCGGGGCTTGATGAAGCCGGATGCGAAGATAAGCGACAAAGAAGCCGTGCGATTCATCCTCGAGTCGGGGTTCTCAACCGCCGAATCACTCAACCAAATTGCCGGCCGGGGTGTCGGTATGGATGTGGTCAACAGCGAAATCAAACAGCTCGGCGGTGTCATGAATATCGACACCAACCCGGGTAAAGGTACAACCTTCACCGTGCGCTTACCGCTGACGCTTTCGGTAAGCCGTTCGTTGCTGGTTGAGGTTGCCAACGATACCTACGCGATACCGTTATTGAGTATCAGCGGTATAGAGCGAATTGATACAGCTGAACTCAAGCGTCTGCTTAGCGAGGATACGCCAACATATAACTGGTTGGGTGACGATTATGATTTGATGCACCTGAGCAAGGTGCTTGGTGCAAGAGAGGGGGTTATTAATAGTGAGCTGATGAAGCAGCCTCTCTTACTTGCGCGAAGCGGTGATAACAGGATTGCATTTGCAGTGGACAACCTAATCGGAAGTCGAGAGATTGTCGTTAAATCCCTCGGTCCACAGTTGAGTACGCTGCAAGATCTTGCCGGTGCGACGATCCTCGCTGACGGTAATGTCGCTTTGATCATCGACATGCCTGCTCTTATGCGCAGAGGTCTGGCGCAACAGGGTTCCAAACATGATGCGAAAGTTTTGCCTGTTGAAGAGGTGGAAAGGGAGCCGATTGTAATGGTGGTGGACGATTCCATTACTGTACGCAAAGTCACCGAACGTCTGCTCAAGCGTCACAACATGAAGTGTATTACTGCGAAAGACGGTGTGGATGCATTGGCCGTATTGGAAGAGAGTATGCCGGATGTCATGCTTTTGGATATAGAAATGCCGAGGATGGACGGCTTCGAATTGGCGACACACATGCGTAACTCTGACCGTTTCGCTGATGTTCCTATTATTATGATTACATCACGAACCGGCGATAAACACCGCCAGAGGGCAATGGATATCGGTGTGAATATTTACATGGGTAAACCGTATACCGAGGTTGACCTGCTGGAGAACATCGAGTCGTTGATCCCTAATATATCATCAGGGCACTAGCGGGTAGAGAAGCAGATATGGAACAAGCAGCAAAGAGACAGGCACTTTCGGCAGAGGAGCTGAACAAATTGACCGTTCGCTGCTTGGTTCTGCCTTTATATAGTATGTCATTGCTGGTGCCTAATACCGTTGTGGCTGAGGTCATTGAACATAAACCCGCGGAAAGTGCCTCACAATTGCCGAAGTGGATCACCGGAATGCTCCCCTGGCGAGGAAGAAACATTCCTGTGGTTTCATTTGAGCGCCTGCTTAATCAGAGTATGGTCGGTCGTGGTGATGACAGTCGATTTGTTATCTGCAACACACTCAACGGTAATGCAAAAGTACCTTTTATAGCCCTGGAGGTTCAGGGGATTCCGCACCTGAGCCTGGTTGCCAATGAGATGCTGGAGTTGGAAAGCGAGGAAAACAGTCAAGAACAGGCAGTTCTTGTCAGTTTGCGTCTCAATAAGGAAAGTGTAATAGTACCGAATCTGGATGTAATAGAAAAAATGGTTGAGCAACTCGGCATAGTTGCGGGATAAATTTTACTATCGGGGGTCTCTTAAGTGTTGGTTTTCAGGTCATTTTTTGGCGTGGCGATAGTCGTCGGTTTGCTGAATGGCCTTCTCCTGGCTATTCCCATGACAGTTTCATCGGCGGAAGAGAGCAATATTACCGAGCGAGAGCGGATCATGGCGGAGATAGATAAGGATATACATAACGATGAGGCAAAAAGGACGGCTATTCGACTCGGTAGGGAGAGGGCGGTTCTGTGCAGTCATTGTCATGGTGAAGATGGCAACAGCGTCAAACCCGATATCCCGAATATTGCAGCGCAAAACCCGGCTTATATCATAGAGCAAATCGGTAAGTTCGCCAGCGGTGAACGGAAGAACTTTGTTATGCAAACTCTGGCCGGCAACTTCACTTTTAAAGATAAAGTGAATCTGGCTGTCTACTATACTTCCCAGCAAGTTAAACCGGTCGAGTATGATCCTGACTTGGCGATTGAGGGCGAGCGAATCTACAAAAATAGCTGCTTTCGGTGCCATGGGCCCAGCGGCCGCGGTGAAGAGGGTTATGCCAGACTTGCCGGACAACAGATTGAATATGTGCAGATGACGCTCAAGCGGTACCGTGACAATGCCAATAAAACAAACGGATATGGTGAGATAAAACGCAGAAATGCGAGCATGGAGCAGGTGACGGCACGCCTTAGTGATGATGATATCAAAGGCCTTGCACACTATATCGCACGTTTGAAGTAACTCCCTCTAGCAGAGATCACCAAAACGCGATTGCAGTGCAGCCAGGGCGGTCAATGCTGCGGTTTCGGTACGAAGCACCCGTGGACCAAGGCGCAAGCCCCGATAGCCTGATTCGCGGGCTCTTCGTATCTCACTTTCCGATAGGCCGCCTTCCGGTCCGACCAGGAGCACGAAATCATCATCGCTTTGCAGTGAAGCGATTGTCTCAGTGGCGCGATGATCAAGTAATATGCCGCTTCCGTTCGGCGTGTTTTCCAGCCAGGCATCGAGCGTTTGCAGTGGCAGCAACTCCGGCAGGGTGTTGCGACCGCACTGTTCGCAGGCGCTGACGATCACCCCTTGCCAGTGGCGCATCTTCTTGGCCAGACGCTCGCCCTTAAGGTTTACAACCGAGCGTTCGGTTTCGAGAGGAACAATGCGGCTTATGCCCAGCTCCACCGCCTTTTGGATAGTGAAGTCCATCCTATCCCCCTTGGAGACACCTTGGGCGAGGGCCGATATCAGCGGAGATTCTCGCTCAATTGCATTTCGTTCCCCTACCGCAACTTCGACAGTACGTTTGCTGCTGGAGATAATGGATGCGGGAAACTGCCCACCGGTCCCATCGAACAGGGTGAGTGAGGCACCCTCTGTGAGGCGAAGAACCCTGGCGACGTGCCGTGCGGCGTTATCATTCAAATTTACCCGGCTGTGGGCGGTGAGCGGTTCCGGGTGGAATATCCGCGGGGAGCGCATGGCGGCTATACGCCCTTGAGGCTGAGGTTCGTCCAGATGATGCGTGTGGCTTCCACCTGGTTCATTGTGTAA
Organism: Pseudomonadota bacterium; assembly: GCA_046484535.1. GTDB lineage: Bacteria > Pseudomonadota > Gammaproteobacteria > Thiohalomonadales > Thiohalomonadaceae > JAPHTQ01. The sequence goes on from JAWOIT010000145.1 coordinate 9,693, forward strand.
AAGTGGAGTCCGGGGGCTCCGGCATCAAGCAGGCGGCGACACAGTTCACTCGTGACATCAAGACCGAAGGCACGCAGAGAGCGCAGGTCATCACCATAGGCCTCAAGCCGAAGTCGCAGCCAGCGCGGAATCTCGGCGCCGCACATCGCGGAGAAGCGGGCCAGTTGTTTGATGTTGGTGATGGGCATGACTCCAGGAACAATGGGAATCTCGACATTGCGCTTTTCACACTCTTCGATGAAGCGCAGGTAGGCGTCGATGTTATAGAAGTACTGGGTGATCGCCGCATCGGCACCGGCCGCGACTTTGTTGGCAAAGTTGCCCAGATCCGCTACAGCGTTCGGTGCCTGGGGATGAAACTCCGGATAGGCGGCTACCTCGATGTGAAAGTGATCGCCGGTCTCCTGACGGATAAACTCCACCAGCTCATTGGCGTACTGGAACTCGCCGGTCTCGCGCATACCGGAAGGCATATCACCACGCAAGGCGACGATGCGTTTCACGCCCATCTCCATGTAGCCTTGCAGAAGCTTGAGGATCTCCTCGCGGCTGGAGCCGATGCAGGAGAGGTGCGGAGCGGTATCCAGCCCTGAAGTGAGCATCTCGCGCACCGTCTCGACAGTACCGGCCTGGGTGCTGCCGCCGGCACCGAAGGTGACTGAAACGTATTTAGGGCCCAGTTTCGCCAATTCGTCCCGGGCAGCACGCAATTTGGCTGCACCCTCCTCGGTTTTGGGAGGAAAGAACTCGAAACTGAACTGTTTGGGGTGCTGTTTCTGTGATTCCATGGTTATTGAAACCTCGGGAATTAACCGCAAAGGCGCAAAGTTCACGAAGTGATCAAATGCCTCTATCCGTTACCGCGCTGGGAAAAGGTTTTACATCACTTGATGCCACTGCGGAAAAGCGTAACAGGTGGCATCTTTGCGTACTCTGCGTCTTTGCGGTGAAATTTAATAGCGGTAGTGGTCCGGCTTGTAGGGACCTTCCACCGGTACACCGATATAGTCTGCCTGATCCCGGCTCAATGCGGTAAGCTGGGCACCGATTTTTTGTAGATGCAGTCGGGCCACCTTTTCATCGAGTAGTTTGGGCAGTACGTAAACCTTGTTCTCATACTGCTCGCCCTTGGTGAAGAACTCGATCTGCGCCAGCACCTGGTTGGTGAAGGAGGCGGACATGACGAAGCTCGGGTGGCCGGTGGCGCAGCCGAGATTCACAAGGCGGCCTTCGGCCAGGATGATGATTTTCTTGCCGTCGGGGAAGATCACGTGGTCCACCTGCGGCTTGATGTTCTCCCAGGTGTACTGACGCAGCGATGCGATGTTGATCTCCGAATCGAAGTGGCCGATGTTGCAGACGATCGCCTCGTTCTTCATCGCCGCCATGTGATCGTGGTCGATGACATTCACGTTGCCTGTGGTGGTGACGAAGATATCGCCGAGCTCGCACGCCTCTTCCATGGTGACCACGCGGTAGCCCTCCATGGTCGCTTGCAGGGCGCAGATGGGATCGATCTCGGTGACCAGCACAGTGGCGCCCATGCCGCGGAAGGCCTGGGCGCAGCCCTTACCCACATCGCCGTAGCCGAGGACCACGGCGATCTTGCCGGCGATCATCACATCGGTGGCGCGCTTGATACCGTCAAGCAACGATTCGCGGCAGCCGTAGAGGTTATCGAACTTGGACTTGGTGACCGAGTCGTTGACGTTCATCGCCGGGAACAGCAGTGAGCCTTCCTTCTCCATGTGGTAGAGACGGTGCACGCCGGTGGTGGTCTCCTCGGTGACGCCGCGGATGTTCTTGGCCATCTCGGTCCACATTCCCGGGTTCTTCTCAAGGTTGCGCTTGAGCACACCCAGTACCGCGACCCACTCCTCGTTGTCACCTTCCTGCGGCTCGGGCACCGCACCGGCTTTTTCGAACTCCACGCCCTTGTGCAGTAGCAGGGTGGCGTCGCCGCCGTCATCGAGGATCATGTTCGCGGTTCGCTTTTCACCGTTTGGACCGTCAGGCCAGTTGAAGGCCTGTTCGGTGCACCACCAGTACTCTTCGATGGTCTCGCCCTTCCAGGCGAACACCGGGATGCCCTCGGCGGCAATCGCGGCGGCGGCATGATCCTGGGTGGAGAAGATGTTGCAGGAGACCCAGCGTACCTCGGCACCCAGTTCGATCAGGGTCTCGATGAGGACGGCGGTCTGGATGGTCATGTGCAGGGAACCCATGATACGGGCGCCCTTGAGCGGTTTGGAAGCACCGAACTCCTCGCGCAGGGCCATCAGGCCCGGCATCTCGGTTTCGGCAATGGCGATCTCCTTGCGGCCCCAATCGGCCAGGGAGATGTCCGCGACTTTATAGTCTGTGAAATCAGACATGAGTCTCTCTCCTAGTGTCGTTGGGAGCGCCGTTGGAACGGTAAAACTCGCCTCCCCGAGCCTGACGGTGAACCCGCTGCAGCGCTCCTCGGGGAGTGATAGGGATATTTATATTGCCACAGAGAACACAGAGTGCACAGAGGTTGGGCAAGTCGGCGGAGAGCCTTAAGTATCAGCTATCAGCTTATATTCTCAGTGAGCTCTGTGCCCTCTGTGGCTAAAAATTCGTTTATAGACCCGCTTCCTTACGAAGCATCTCGGCCTTGTCGGTCTTTTCCCACGGCAGGTCCAGGTCCTCGCGGCCGAAGTGGCCGTAGGAGGCGGTACCCTGGTAGCGGGGCTTGAGCAGATCCAGCATGGTGGTGATGCCGTAGGGACGCAGGTCGAAGTGCTCACGGATCAGCTCGATAATACGCTGTTCACTGATATTGGCGGTACCGAAGGTATCGATGCTGATGGAGGTCGGTTCTGCCACGCCGATAGCGTAGGAGACCTGGATCTCGCAACGCTCGGCCAGTCCGGCGGCAACGATATTCTTGGCCACATAGCGACCGGCATAGGCGGCCGACCGATCTACTTTTGAGGGATCCTTGCCGGAGAAGGCGCCGCCGCCGTGGCGGGCCATGCCGCCGTAAGTATCGACGATGATCTTGCGACCGGTCAGCCCCGCATCGCCCACCGGTCCGCCGATGATGAACTGGCCGGTAGGGTTAATGTGGAATTTTGTATCGGCGGTGATCCACTCCTCAGGCAGAACCGGTTTGATGATGAGATCCATCACCGCCTCGCGCAGTTTCTCCTGGCCGATATCCGGGTTGTGCTGGGTGGAGAGCACCACCGCATCGATCCCTACCGGTTTGCCGTCTTCATATTTAAAGGTGACCTGACTCTTGGCATCGGGTCGCAGCCAGGCCAACTCACCATTCTTGCGCACCTCGGCCTGGCGACGTACCAGTCGGTGGGCGTAAGTGATCGGCGCGGGCATCAGTACATCGGTTTCGTTGCTTGCATAGCCGAACATCAGGCCCTGATCGCCGGCGCCCTGATTTTCACGCTCTTCACGGTCTACGCCCATGGCAATATCCGGTGACTGTTTACCCAGCGCGTTGAGGACCGCACAGGTGCTGCCATCGAAGCCCACCTCGGAGCTGTTATAGCCGATACCGTTAACCACCTCGCGTGCGGTGTGTTCATAATCGATATTGGCGTCGGTGGTTATTTCACCGGCGAGCACCACCATGCCGGTTTTGACCAGTGTCTCACAGGCGACACGGGCATGGGCGTCCTGTTCCAGGATCGCATCGAGGATGGCGTCGGAGATTTGGTCGGCCATTTTATCCGGATGGCCCTCGGATACAGACTCAGAGGTGAACAAGTAGTTGTTTTTCATGCTTTTTCAACTTCATGTGATAAATGAGCAACGTGCCCATGGCTCTTTCCATGGGTTCAAATGTAAGTAGCCAGTATATATTAAACGCATTGATTTCCATACATTTCACCCCTCATAGCGGCTGTCCGATCTAGGTGAGAATAAGTCTGGGCGAGGTATCTGGAGAAAAGGATACCCTGGGAGTGCGCACTAACCACTTGATTTTATGTCGGTATTTAACTTTTAAGGGTATCCCGCTATTGCTCCCGTGGCGAATATGGGCGAAAATCATCGGTTCCATGCTTAATCGGCCTGATGTTGAATAAGCCGCTCCGGGGCCGATTATATGAAGTGGAACGCGGCTGCCTACCTGCCAAATGCGCACCTGCAAAGGACGCAGTTTGGCCGATGGTCAGAGTGTCGGCAGACGCGCACACGCAAGAAAAAGTGTGCTTGTATTTCCGGGGGGAAACAGAATTTTCAGGCGGAACGGTGATAGCGGCGATTACAGCAGTAGGGACGGGTCCCAATAGTTGCCGTACTGCCGGCAAACAGTTACCGAAGAATCATTAAGTGCAAGATTTTTGATATTTAAATAGAAGGAGAAACACATGCCAAGCCGTAGAGACTTAGCAAACGCCATCCGTGCCCTGAGCATGGATGCGGTGCAAAAGGCGAACTCCGGCCACCCGGGCGCCCCCATGGGCATGGCCGATATCGCCGAGGTGCTGTGGAACGGCCACATGAAGCACAATCCGACCAACCCCGAGTGGTTCGACCGTGACCGTTTTGTTCTCTCCAACGGCCACGGCTCCATGCTGATCTATTCCCTGCTTCACCTCACCGGTTACGAGCTGAGCATGGATGACCTGAAGAACTTCCGTCAGCTCCACTCCAAGACCCCCGGTCACCCGGAGTACGGTTATGCCCCCGGCGTTGAGACCACCACCGGTCCGCTGGGGCAGGGCATCACCAACGGTGTGGGTATGGCACTGGCCGAGCGCACCATGGCGGCCCAGTTCAACCGCGACAACCACCACATCGTCGACCACTACACCTACGTCTTCCTCGGTGACGGTTGCATGATGGAAGGCATCTCCCACGAAGCGGCCGCGCTGGCCGGTACCTGGGGCCTGGGCAAGCTGGTCGCCTTCTGGGACGACAACGGCATCTCCATCGACGGTCACGTCGATAACTGGTTCACCGATGATACCCCGAAGCGTTTCGAGGCCTACGGCTGGCACGTCATCCGCGACGTCGACGGTCACGATGCCGAGGCCATCGACAAGGCGATCCACGAAGCCAA
>JAWOIT010000147.1:0-6542 GCA_046484535.1 Pseudomonadota bacterium
AAAACGATATCTATCGGACCCTCCACCAAAGGAATCAAACTTGTATGTTCCCAGCGGAACGTGGCCGGCGAAAAACGTTCCGTCCACGACCCAAAACCGAACGTACGGTCTGTCGGTGACTGGTTGCAACATTTTCATGGCGATCCAATCGAGTCGCGAGGGGGCATCCTTCATATCTAGATGACCGAAGACGAGGGAAGTTTCTTCACTTACCGGTTTCTCAATGCGGGGGGTGGGCGAGCAGCCCTGGAGCAGCAGCGTCGCCGTCATGGCAAAGCAAAGTATCGTTACCTGTATGTAGCGACAAACCACCATTTTCGATCCTTCTTGAAGGTGTTGACGCATTCTATGTTTAGGATTGTCCTTGTTGCGTGAAAGTGATCACGTTTTTGTAGACTCTTTCGGTAATAGCTGCTTGGAATTGTTGTCTAATTTTTTAATATTTGATATTCGTCATTTGTGTGATCGGTTTATTGATATAAGTCATTTTATCCCTGTCTATAAGTCACAATTAAATCGGGAAGTGCATCTCAAGGATCCTCTGTTTTGCGAAGCTGTAATTCCCTACTTTGAGAGCGGCTCAATTCCATTACCCATCAGTCTTTGGAACGTTATTCTGAGGCTTATGTGGCTGCTGGGATTTTCAAGAAACGGTGAGTCTCTATTACATACTCGGAGGCGTGCAAGGAAAGCGACAGCAAGGCTGATTGAGTTAGCCGAGCAACATCAGAATGTTCTACTTGTTGGAGATGGGTTCATTAACCACTTTATCGCCAGGGAACTGAGAAAGAGAGGGTGGGCTGGGCCACCAAGGCAGAATAAAGAGTATTGGGGGTATGGGATCTATGAGCGGGCAGCAACCTAGAACATCAAGTTTGTTTCAGCGCTGACAGAGCGTTTAATCAAAAGGGGTAAGTCATTACCCCTTTTGCAGTCTAACCAAAGATATCCGCGGTGATGCTGGCATACCACCCTCTGGCATAGTCAGCCTCCTTGTGGCGAAATTCCATATCCGCCTCCAGCGGACTGACTCCGCCGGCACCTTCCACACCTATGATAGCCCCATTACTGAGTCGGTACACGGCGGCGACGGAGATGCCATAGTCGGGGGTGACCAGGCTGTAGCAGGTGTTGACGTAGGAGGGCTCAGGCATCTCGACACCCTGCAGCGCGGCGACAACGGCCATCGCACAAACCTTGGCTTGGCTGCTGGCGGCATAACCGGACTTGGGCATGCTACCGGCGAGGCTGGCATCACCGATGACGTGGATATCCGGATGCAGGCTGGAGGCGAAGGTGCGCTGGTCCACCGGGCACCATCCGCTATTGTCGGTCAAGCCTGCCTGTTGGGCGATGGCGCCTGCCTTTTGCGGCGGGATGAGGTTGATGACATCCGCCTTGAAGGGATCGCCAAGCTGATTGAAAAGCTGCCGTCCCTTGACGTCGACCTCTTCAATTACGCCGCCCTCGGAGCCTTTGACCCACTCGATCATGTCCCCATAGATCTCCTTCCAGGCATTCTGGAAAAGCGGCTGTTTGGAGAATCCCTCCTTGGCGTCGAGGATCAGGATCTTGGAGCGGGGTTTATTTTGCTTGAGATAATGGGCGATCAGGCTGGCCCGCTCATAAGGTCCCGGCGGGCAGCGAAAGGGATTGGCTGGCGGGGCGATGAGTACGGTGCCGCCGTCGGGCATTGCCTCGAGCTGGCTGCGCAATATCCGTGTCTGCTCGCCCGCCTTCCAGGCATGGGGGATGGTTTGGCCGGCCTCTTCGCTATAGCCTTCGATGCCGTCCCAGCGAAAATCGATACCGGGTGAAACCACCAGCCGGTTGTAGTTGAGCTTATTCCCATCGGCCAGTTCGATGGTCTTGGTCTCCGGATCGATGGCGACAACATTGCCCTGAACCACATTTACTCCGTGTTTGTCACGCAAGGCGGTGTAGTCGTGGGTGATGTCATCCAGGCTGTTGAAGCCGCCGATCACGGTGTTGCTGAACGGGCAGGTGATAAAGCGGGCATCCCGCTCAACCAGGGTCACTTTGAGGCCGGGATCCAATTGACGCAGGGTCTTGGCGCAGCTGGCGCCGCCGAAGCCGCCGCCGATCACAACGACCTCGGCACCGGCCTTTTTGCCGCAGCCGTTCAACAGCAAACCGCCTCCGCCCAGGGCGACCGCTCCGCCTGTGATCCCGATGGTTTTGATAAACGTTCTGCGTGTGGTCATGGTCGCGCTCCTTATTGCTTCAGTTTGCCAAAGTAGTCGGCAATCAGGCGGATCTCCTCGTTCGTATAGCCCTTGGCGTGTCGCGGCATTACCGTGGCGGGTCTTTTGCCGTCACGAAATTCCAGCAGCGACTTTTCGATAAAGTCGGACGATTTGTCGGCAATGCTGGGGATAGCTCCGGGGCTATGACCGCCGGGGCCGTGACAGCCCATGCAGGAGTTGCTCAACATCATCCCACGGCTTAACTCTTCGGCCATGGTTACGGGTGGGGTTAGCAGAAACAGGAGAAGGGGCCATCCTTTGGTGATCGTTACGTATTTCATAACGCCTCCTTTGGGAGTTCGGGCCGCTGTCGTTACTCCACCGGGAGTGAGGCAGCGGCGATCACTGGGCGACATACCTACCAATTAAAGACTATTTTTCGGAATGCACAAATTTACAGCCTGTGAAGAGTGGCCTTCTGCTCGCTTGCGTTTCCTTTCAGTTGATGTCGGCTAGGATATAAGGAGTAAAAACTAAAGATGTTATAGCCGTAACAGCGTGTTAGGCGCTTCACACCTGTGGTATGCAGTGGCGAAGCGCATGGTTTGCCGCTAGAGCCGGTAAGGAGGTTGCTTCGATGGGCGTTTTGATCCTCGGACTTGCTGTTCTCATCGGTATCCATCTGGTACCGGCGGCACCGTCGCTGCGACAGTGGCTGGTCCAACGCTTGGGGGAGGCGAGCTATAAGGCCATCTTTGCCCTGATTGCCCTGACCGGGCTTGGCCTGATCATTGTTGGGATGGGACAGGCGCCGTATGTGCCGGTATGGCAGCCACCCCCCTGGGGCAAGGGCCTGGCGGTGATGTTGCCGGTGCCGGCGTTTATTCTTTTGGTTGCCGCCTACCTTCCCGGAAATGTGCACCGTTTCACCCCCCACCCGATGTTGTGGGGGGTGGTGTTGTGGTCTGTGGGGCACCTGTTTGCCAACGGCGATGCGGCCTCGATTTTGCTGTTCGGCGCACTGGGTCTCTACAGTCTCTTTGCCATCTGGTCGGCCAATCGGCGCGGGGCGGCCAAGGCGAGCGGCAGGTTGCGACTGGAGCGCGACATAGCGGTCGTGGCGGTCGGTTTGCTGCTGTATTTCAGTTTCGCCTATCTCCACCCGATCTTCTTCGGAGTGCCGGCCGTGCAGGGACTTTAATGGCGGGGAAGTCATGAACAGTCCGTTTCAAAGCGATGTCTCCTATGCCGTATGGGATGCGAAATACCGTTTTCGCTTCGATGAGGAGATCATCGACCGGGATATCCATGACACCTGGCGGCGGGTCGCCCGGGCGCTCGCGGCGGTGGAAGCTGAGAATAAACCACATTGGCAATCACAGTTTCAGTCGATCCTGGAGGATTTTCGTTTTCTGCCGGGTGGACGGATTCTGGCGGGCGCCGGAACCGAGCGTGATGTGACCCTGTTCAACTGCTTTGTGATGGGACTTCCCGGCGACTCCATGGTCGGCATCTTCGATGCGCTTAAGGAGGGGGCGATCACCATGCAACAGGGGGGCGGGGTGGGTTACGACTTCTCCACCCTGCGACCGGCCGGTGCTCCGGCGCGGCGGGTGGGGAGCATCGCCTCCGGGCCGGTCTCCTTTATGCGGGTGTGGGACAGCATGTGCGCCACCGTGCTCTCCACCGGGGCGAGACGCGGGGCGATGATGGCCACCCTGCGCTGCGACCACCCCGATATCGAATCCTTTATCGAAGCCAAATCCGATCCGCGTGAGCTGCGCCATTTTAATCTTTCGGTTCAGATCAGTGATGCCTTCATGCAGGCGGTTGAAAAGGACGAGCGCTGGCCGCTCGTCTTTCCCGCCGAAGCAGGGGAGGGCGGGAAGACGCTCAACCGCGAGTGGCCAGGATATGAAGGAACGATACCCTGTCGTATCTATGGTGAGGTCTCCGCTCGGGGTTTGTGGGAGCGGATCATGCAAGCCACCTACGACTATGCCGAACCGGGCGTGCTGTTCGTCGACCGGGCCAACCGCCTGAACAACCTGCGTTACAACGAGCGGATTAGCGCCACCAATCCCTGCGGTGAGATCCCGCTACCGCCCTATGGCGCCTGTGATCTCGGTTCGGTGAACCTGACCCGGTTTGTCATCGCGCCATTCACTCCGCAGGCCGATATCGATATGGAGGGGGTAAAAAAGACCGTTTCCATCGCCGTGCGCATGATGGATAACGTTATCGACGCCTCGCGTTTTCCGCTCCAGGCCCAGGCCCGGCGCGCACACGGCACCCGACGGATAGGCCTGGGCCTGACCGGTCTGGCCGATACCCTGATCATGCTCGGCCTGCATTACGGCAGTGAAGAGGGACGCCGGCGCGGCGCCGAGCTGATGGCGGTGATCTGCCACACGGCCTACCGCAGCTCCATCGAACTGGCCCGGGAGAAGGGGCGTTTCCCTCTGTTTGAACAAGAGCCCTATCTCGCCGGCCCCTTTGTCCGTTCCCTGCCCGAGGATATCCAGGAGGGGATCGCGCGCAACGGCATCCGCAACAGCCACCTCACCGCCATCGCACCCACCGGCACCATCAGCCTGCTGGCGGAGAATGTCTCCAGCGGAATCGAACCGGTCTTCGCCTATAACTTCAGCCGCTCCATTTTATCCCCGGACGGCACCCCGCAACACCATGAGGTGAGTGACTATGCCTATCGCTACTGGCTCACTCATCACGGCACAGAGCCGCTGCCCGATGCCTTTGTCGACGCCCGCTCTTTGCCGCCGCGGGATCATCTGAAAATGCAGGCGGCCCTGCAGCCCTATGTGGATAACGCCGTCTCCAAAACCATCAATGTTCCGCAGGACTACCCCTTCGAGCAGTTCAAGGCAATTTACAAGGAAGCCTACGAGCTTGGATTAAAGGGCTGCACCACGTTTCGGGAAAACCCGATCAGCGGAGCGATCCTTGAGGCGCATGGCGAGCCGAAGGGGGGGTGCTGTACGTTGGAGCGGGAGGATGATTGATAGTCATTCAGATTGAAGCTGACATCCCATGTCAGTGAATAGATGAGCTCCTTTCACTTTCGGTCAAAAGCGGGCATGAAGGTGGCACGTGCGTCATAGCTGCTATGTGATGAAAAGCAGCCGCTAAGCCAATCTTGAAATACTGTCCCCGGAACTGTCGGAATTGCTAGGGTGATTTCTTTTCCTCTTCTTCGATTACAGGTTTGTAGTTACAGTTTCTCACATCATCAATCACGGCATTGATATCATCTGCCGGCTTGTTCAGGATCTCCAGGGCGCTCGCCCCGAGGCGCAGGCTCGCTTCAATCGCTTCCGGATAGGCATGCGTGACGCCCGCTTCAAGCAGCCGGGAACTGGATTCCAGATCCCGCGCCCGTGCAATGATCGGCACGTGGGGGCAGTGGTTGCGCAGAAACGACACGGTACGTAACACCTTCTCGGGCTGGTCAAGCGTCAATACGATGAGCGATGCCCGTTCGGCATGGATGGAGCTCAGTAATTCCGGATCGGTGATGTCGCCGTAGGAGACAGGGTGGCCATCGGCGCGCCCTTGCGCCACGCGTGTCGGGTTCGTGTCCAGCGCGATAAACGGAATGCCGCTGTCGTGGAACAGCACGGCGACGGTATGGCCAACGCGCCCATAACCACCGATGATAACCTGCTGTTCCGGTGAACCTAATAATTTGTCCGGGAGACCCTCTTGCTCAACGGCCGGGGCGCCTGTCAGTCGGGCGGCTATCGCGTGGTTGAATCGAATCAGCAGGGCGCCGGCGATCATCGAGAACAGCACGGATGTCAGGGCGATCTGTCCCAGTTGCACATCAATCACACTGGCGCCAAGGGCAATGGCGATCAGGGCGAAGCCAAACTCCCCGCCCACGGACAACAACAGGCCGGTACGCCATGCCACCAGGGTGTCGATGCCGCTTTTGCGCACCATCGCCGCCACAATCAAGGCCTTGCTCACCACGATGAGCAGCGCACCGAGTAACGACCAGTGCCAGATATCGGGCAGCGCCGCCGGGTCGAACAGCATGCCGATACCGATGAAAAAGAGTCCGAGCAGCACATCCCGAAACGGGCGAATGCTCGACTCCACCTGCAGGCGAAACTCCGTCTCGCCCAGCATCATCCCGGCAAGAAACGCCCCGAAGGCCAGTGAGAGACCGAGGCTGTTTGTGGACCAGGCGGCCAGTAATACCACCAGCAGCACGGCAAGGGTAAATACCTCGGGGGAACGGCGGCTGGTCACCAGATGAAAAAGCGGGCGCAATAACCAGCGCCCGGCAAAGAACACCAGAACGAAGGCCAG
>JAWOIT010000091.1:0-17304 GCA_046484535.1 Pseudomonadota bacterium
GAGGAAACGTGTTTTTTCTTTTGGAATAGCGCGAAGGCGCCCGCCAAGAGGGTGATAAGGATCCAGGGTTGGGTAAAGGCGATGCCGCGGCCGGGGTTTACCCCAGCCCGGTACAGATCGCCGATGTCACCACCTCCACCACTCACAAGACCCTGCGCGGCCCGCGTGGCGGCATCATCCTGGCCAAGGCCAACGAGGAGATCCAGAAGAAGCTCAACTCCCTGGTCTTCCCCGGCACCCAGGGCGGGCCGCTGATGCACGTGATCGCCGGCAAGGCGGTGGCCTTCAAGGAGGCGCTGGAGCCCTCGTTCAAGGACTATCAGGCACAGGTGGTCACCAACGCCCGGGCCATGGCCAAAGTGTTTATCGAGCGAGGATTCGATGTAGTTTCCGGTGGCACCGACAACCACCTGTTTCTGGTGAGTTTCATCAAACAGGAGCTGACCGGCAAGGATGTGGATGCCTGGCTCGGCGCCGCCAACATCACCGTGAACAAGAATGCCGTACCCAACGACCCGCAGTCGCCGTTCGTCACCTCCGGTATCCGTATCGGTACCCCGGCGATCACCACCCGCGGCTTTGGCGAGAGCGAAGCCACCGAGCTGGCCGGCTGGATCTGCGATGTGATTGATGCGCGCGGCGACGCTGCGGTGATTGAAAAGGTCAAAGGGCAGGTGCTTGAGCTCTGCAAGCGTCTGCCGGTATATGGATAGCTGTAAGTGACAAGAACCAGATATGCAACGGGTAACTTGAAACTTGTAACTATGCGCACCCCAATAACACTGATCTCACCGCAAAGGCGCAGAGGCGCAAAGGCTGACTACTCAAGTGTGCTATGGTGACCACCTTAATGTGGGAGTTGAAACTTGCCGGCCGCAGCTCAGACCGGCGTTTAGCCTTCATTCGGAAAACCGCGCAAATGCTGCTGGAGATCGGAATGATGATGAGCAGGATGCGGGAATCTTTGCGCCTCTGCGGTTAGCTTTACGGGGTGAGTCGTTACCTTTGAATTTGAAACTTTCAACTTGAAACTTTGAACTTTGAACTTGTAACTGACTAATGCGCTGCCCATTCTGCGGAGAACCGGATACCAAGGTGATCGATTCCCGCCTCGCCAATGAGGGGGATTCGGTGCGTCGCCGACGCGAGTGTGTCACCTGCGGCGAGCGTTTCACCACCTTCGAAACGGCCGAACTGGTAATGCCGCGGATCGTCAAGCGGGACGGAACCCGGGTGCCTTTCGATGAGGATAAGTTGCGATCGGGGATCATGCGCGCCCTGGAGAAGCGGCCGGTGCAGATGGAGGACATCGAGCAGGCCATCAATCGCATCAAGCACAACCTGCGCGCTACAGGCGACCGGGAGGTTAACTCGGGTCGTCTGGGCGAGTGGGTCATGGATGAGCTGCGTGAGCTGGATGAGGTCGCCTATGTGCGATTTGCCTCGGTCTATCGCAGTTTTCAGGATGTGAACGCCTTTCGCGAAGAGATCGAGCGCCTGCAGAGTGAACCGTCTGCGGCGGTCAAGAAGAACCAGCTCTCACTGCTGGAGACGATTAAGGGAAAAAAGCCTAAGCGCTAGACCGGGAACCTCATGTCAGAATTCTCAGTGACCGATATCTCCATGATGAGCCGCGCCCTGCAGTTGGCCGAGCGTGGGCTTTACACCACGGCCCCCAATCCCCGCGTCGGATGTGTTCTGGTCCGGGACGGCAGGATTGTCGGTGAGGGCTGGCACGAATTCGCCGGCGGCCCGCATGCCGAGGTAGTGGCGCTGGAACAGGCCGGTGAGGCGGTAAGCGGCGCCACCGCCTATGTCACGCTGGAGCCCTGTTCCCACCATGGTATGACCCCGCCCTGCAGCGAAGCACTGCAAAGGGCCGGTGTGGCGCGGGTGGTGGCGGCGATGACCGACCCGAACCCGTTGGTGGCCGGACAGGGTTTGCAGCAGCTGGAACAGGCCGGTATTGAGGTGGCAAGCGGTCTGCTCGAGCAACAGGCCGAGTCGCTCAATCCAGGTTTCGTATTACGGATGCGCGAACAGCGGCCTTTTGTCCGCTGCAAGCTGGCGATGAGTTTGGACGGACGAACCGCCATGGCCTCCGGTGAGAGTCAGTGGATCACCGGAGAGGCGGCACGGCATGATGTTCACCATCTGCGCGCAAGAAGCTCGGCCATTATGAGCGGTATCGGCACCGTGCTGGCCGATAACCCGTCGCTGACGGTACGTACCCAAGAGGGCGAGCTACGCGAGAAACAGCCGCTTCGGGTCATCCTCGATCCCCATCTCAGCACCCCCGTCGAAGCGCGCTTTTTGCAGCAGCCCGGTCGTTCGCTGATTGTCACGGCGACAGAAGAGGCCGAGGTGCAGGAGCAGCTGGAGCAGGCCGGCGCCGAGGTGATCTACCTGCCTCACGGTACCGACGCCATCGATCTGCAGGCGTTGATGGTTGAGCTGGCAAGGCGCGAGATCAATGAGGTGCTTCTAGAGACCGGGGCGATCCTCAGCGGCGCCGCCCTGCGGGCGGGGATCATCGACGAATTGGTGGTCTATATGGCGCCCAAGCTCATGGGAGACAATGCCCGCGGGCTGTTTCATACTCCGGGGCTGGAGAACCTCGCTGATGCGGTGGAGCTGTCGATCAGTGATGTGCGTGCGGTGGGGCGGGACTGGCGAATCACCGCAACCGTCGTGCCGCAAAACTAATGTTCACCGGGATAATCGAAACGGTCGGCGCTATTGCCGCCATGCAGACACAGGGCGAGGACCTGCGGGTCAGTGTCCACGGTGCCGGACTGGATATGAGCGATGTGGCGTTGGGTGACAGCATCGCCGTCAATGGGGTGTGCCTCACCGCTGTGTGGCTTGATGAGCAGGGCTTCAGCGCCGACGTCTCCGCCGAGACGCTGAATAATACCTCCTTTTCCCAACTCACTGTAGGCAGCCGTGTTAATCTTGAAAAGGCGCTGACCCCGACCACTCGTCTGGGGGGGCACCTGGTCAGCGGGCATGTGGATGGGGTCGGCGAGGTGCTACAGCGTTATAACGACGGCAGATCGGTGCGCTTTCGCATTCAGGCGCCCAGTGCATTGGCCCGTTATATTGCGCGCAAGGGCTCGATAACCGTTGACGGCATCAGTTTGACGGTTAACGATGTGACCGGGGCGGAGTTTACCCTGAATATTGTGCCGCACACCCTTGCCGAGACCACTTTGCAGGATTGTAAGGTGGGGCAAAAGGTCAACCTGGAAGTGGACCTAATCGCCCGCTACCTGGAGAGATTGGTGCTGGGCGAGCGGGCGGCCCGGGAGGAAGACGGGGGGATCAGTGAGGCTTTCCTCGCGGAGCATGGATTTTTATCATCACGGTAGTCTGCTTAGATGAGACTGCCTGAAAGCGGATAGAGTTATATGGCGTTAAACAGTATCGAAGAGATCATCGATGATGTCCGGCAGGGCAAGATGGTCATCCTGATGGATGATGAGGATCGGGAGAATGAGGGCGATCTGATCATGGCCTCGTCGATGATCCGGCCCGAGGACATCAACTTTATGGCCCGTTACGGCCGCGGCCTGATCTGCATGACGCTGACCCGCGAACGCTGCCGGCAGCTCAATCTGCCGCTGATGGTGCGGGATACCAACGACAAGCACGGCACCAACTTTACCGTCTCCATCGAAGCGGCCAAAGGGGTGACCACCGGTATCTCCGCCTATGATCGGGCCATGACCGTGCGCGCGGCGGTGGCGCCCAGCGCCGCGCCGGAGGATATTGTCCAGCCCGGTCATATTTTCCCGCTAATGGCCCAGCCCGGTGGTGTCTTGACCCGTGCCGGTCACACCGAAGCGGGTTGCGACCTGGCCCGACTGGCCGGCTTCGAGCCCTCCTCGGTCATCGTCGAGATCCTGAACGAGGACGGCACCATGGCTCGCCGTCCCGATCTGGAGAAGTTTGCCGCCGAGCACGGCATCAAGATCGGCACCGTGGCCGATCTGATCAACTACCGTTTGAAGAACGAACCGACCGTCGAGCGGGTCTCCGAATGCGCCATGCCGACAAAGTACGGTGAGTTTCGCCTGCTGGCCTATCGGGATCTGCTCAACCATGAGATGCATATGGCCCTGGTCAAGGGAGAACTCAAACCGGATGAGCCGGCGCTGGTGCGCGTGCACCTGCAAAACAGCCTGTGTGACCTTTTCGGTAATGAGCGTGATTGCGGCTGGCCGTTAAGTGATGCGCTCAAGCGCATTAACGCTGAGGGGCAGGGGGTGGCGATCATCCTGCGTCAACATGAGGAGGCCGAAAGCCTGCTGCGGCGCATCAAGGATTATGAGATGGAGGATAAAGGGGTGCCGGTGCTTGAGGAGGAGAAGAGCGATGACCTCCGTACCTACGGCATCGGCGCACAGATCCTCATTGACCTCGGGGTGAGTCATATGCGCGTGCTCAGCTCACCGAAAAAGATGCATGCGCTCTCCGGTTTCGGTCTGGATGTGGTGGAGTATGTCCACGATTAGCTGTAACTGATTCGGCAGCCCGTGCAGTGTCACGGCTGGCAATACAACAAGGGAAAATAACATGGCTGAGATCAAAAATTTTGAAGGCGGTTTTGTCCTCGAAGGCGCCCGATTCGGTATCGTGGTCGGGCGTTTTAACAGCTTCGTCGTCGAGAGTCTGGTTGAGGGCGCGGTGGACACCCTCCGGCGTCACGGCGCCAAGGACGAGGAGATCGAGATCGTGCGCGTACCCGGCGCCTATGAGATCCCGCTCGCCGCAAAGCGCATGGCTGCAAGCAAAAAGTACGATGCCATCATCGCTCTGGGGGCCGTGATCCGCGGCGGTACCCCGCACTTTGAGTTCGTCGCCGGTGAATGCAGCAAGGGACTGGCGCAGGTGATGATGGAGCAGGATATCCCGGTGGCCTTCGGCGTTCTGACCGTTGATACCATCGAACAGGCCATTGAGCGTGCCGGAACCAAGGCGGGCAACAAGGGGGTTGAAGCAACCCTTTCCGCCATTGAGATGGTCAACCTTTTGCCGCAACTGGATAAGTAATGATCAAGCTGTTCTTCCCTTGTAATAAACAGAGAGGCGCCTCATGAGCCGTGCACGAAGCCTTGCGCGTGAGCGCGCCATGCAGGCCTTGTATCAGTGGCAGCTGGCTGAAGAGGAACCCGCTGAGATCGAAAAGCAGTTCATGGAAGAGCAGGACATGAAGGGTGTCGACAAGAAATTTTTCAGTGAGTTGTTGCGGGAGATCCCGAGACACCTCAAGGAGCTGGATGCCCATATCGAGGATGTGTTGGACCGCTCCATCGAACAGGTCGACCCGGTGGAGCGCGCCATCCTGCGCATCGGCATCTATGAGATGCAACACCGTATCGATATCCCGTACCGTGTGGTTATCAACGAAATGGTTGAACTGGCCAAGGTTTTCGGTGCTGAGCAGGGCCACAAATACATTAACGGTATCCTCGATAAGGCGGCGGTGAAGCTCCGCAACATCGAGGTCCGGCACCACAAAAGGTAAAGCGGGACGACCGCCGCCGTTACGGCTTCCTCCGTCAGCTTCCAGGCATCATGGCTCTTAACGAATTTTCCATTATCGAGCGTTATTTTACTTCATCGTCACACCGCAAGGATGTGCTGCTCGGTGTGGGGGACGATGCGGCCCTGCTGCAGGTGCCGCAAGGCATGCAGCTGGCGGTCAGTGTCGATACCCTGGTGGCCGGACGTCATTTTCCCGAGGATACGGCAGCGGAAGCCGTCGGTCACAAGACCCTGGCGGTGAATCTCAGTGATATGGCGGCCATGGGGGCGGAGCCGGCCTGGGCCACACTGGCGATCACCCTTCCTGATGCCGATCCCGCCTTTGTCGACGCCTTCGCTGAAGGTTTTTTCAACCTGGCACGGCGGTTTGATGTCGAGCTGGTCGGTGGCGATACCGTCCGCGGGCCGCTCTCCCTGACAGTGCAAGTGCAAGGTTTGGTGCCTGCCGGTGAGGCATTGCTGCGAAGCGGGGCACGTCCGGGAGATTATCTGTATGTGAGCGGCAGTCTCGGGGATGCAGGGGCCGGATTACGCTTAAGGCCTGAGAAAAACCACGCCGATGCGGAGTCCGCCAAGCAGCTGATAAGGCGGCTCGAATACCCCACACCACGCGTTGCCGAGGGAGTCTCGCTGCGTGGGATCGCCTCCGCCGTGATAGATGTCTCCGACGGTCTGTTGGCGGATCTGGGGCATATCCTGGCACGCAGCGGTTGTGGGGCGGAGGTTGAGTTGGACGCGATTCCCCGTTCGAAGGCGCTTTCCCGTTGTATCGCCGGGCAGGAGGAACAGCTGAGACTGGCCCTGAGTGCCGGCGATGATTATGAGCTCTGTTTTGCCGTTCCGGCCGCTAGGCTTAACGCGCTGGAGGGCGCAACGGCGAAGTGGCGCTGCGGCGCCACTTGTATCGGCAGGATCACGGAGGGGACGGGCATTCGCCTGAGGGGGGAAAAGAGCGATACCCTCACAGGCATGCTGAGCGGTTATGATCACTTTCAGGGGTAATCATGGGTAAGAGCGCACGACGCCTGACACTGAGGGATCTTGCCGAGCCGAGACGATTTTTCGCACTGGGGTTTGGCTCAGGTCTTGCGCCGGTCGCTCCCGGTACGTTCGGTACATTGGCGGCCATACCGCTCTATCTTCTGCTCCAGCCACTGGCGCCGGTCTATTACCTCGCCGTGCTCGTAGTGACTTTCCTGCTGGGGGTGTGGCTTTGCGAGGTAACCGCCCGCCAACTGGGGGTGCATGATCATCCTGGCATCGTTTGGGATGAGTTCGTCGGCTACTGGATCACCATGCTGCTGGCGCCGTCAGGCTGGGTCTGGATTGCCGCGGGCTTCGCGCTTTTCCGTCTCTTCGACATCCTCAAGCCCTGGCCCATCAGGTGGGTCGACAGGCGGGTCGGCGGCGGATTCGGCATCATGCTGGATGATGTACTGGCGGGGATCTATGGTCTCGCCGTCCTGCAACTGCTGGCTTGGTGGGTGGGGTAGGTTAACTCACCGCCTCCTGCTATCGCCCCTCGCCGATATCCTTATAGGCGAAGGCGCCGAAGAAGGAATTTCGTTTCTGTAAAGACGTCGTGCAAAAACCGCTGTTAGATTCTACTCATACCCTTTACACACAATAGTTTTCGAAACCTTTGCGCACTCCGCGCCTTTGCGGTGAGTTTGTTATCCGCCCCGCTTGTCTTTTTCGATCAGAGCGTAGGCCGAGTGGTTGTGGATCGATTCGAAGTTTTCCGACTCCACAATATAGCTGGTGATACGCTCGTCCTGATTGAGGCGGACCGCCACATCGCGCACCATATCCTCAACGAACTTCGGGTTGTCGTAGGCGCGTTCGGTGACATATTTCTCGTCCGGCCGTTTGAGCAGGCCGAACAGCTCGCAGGAGGCCTCTTTTTCGACAATGTCGATGATGTCTTCGATCCAGACGAACTCATCGGTGCTGATGGTGACGGTGACATGGGAGCGTTGGTTGTGTGCACCGTACTCGGAGATCTTCTTGGAGCAGGGGCAGAGACTGGTTACCGGAACGATGACCTTGACCTTGAGACGCGGGGTACCGTCGGCGACCTCGCCGATAAAGGTGACATCGTAGTCCATCAGGCTCTCAACTTCGGAGATCGGCGCCTTTTTGTTGACGAAGTAGGGAAAGGCCATCTCGATATGACCCGATTCGGCCTCAAGTCGCTCGGTCATCTCTGAGAGAACGTCCTTGAAGGATTTGACCGACAACTCCCGCTCGTGGTTGTTTAGGATCTCCACGAAACGAGACATGTGCGTGCCCTTGAAGTTGTGCGGCAGGTTTACGTACATGTTGAAGTTGGCGATGGTGTGTTGCTCACCGCCGCTTCGGTCCTGAATGCGGACCGGATGACGGATATCCTTGATGCCCACCTTGTTGATGGCGATCTGCCGGGTATCGGCACTGCTTTGGACGTCGGCGATGCTCTCACAGGGCTGACTCATGATGTTGATTCCTCTGTATAGCGCACACAGGCACGCTCGGTTTCCCACAAGGTTACGGCGTGGATTTGTACACGCGGTTCATCCAACTCCTCGGCCAGGCGGCGGTAAATATGGGCCGCCAGGTTCTCCGCCGTAGGGTTGATGCTGTCGAACGGCGGTATCTCATTAAGATAGCGGTGATCCAGTTCGTCAGTAACCTTCTTTGCAAGCTGTTTGATGACCTTGAAATCGACGGCCATACCGAGCTCGTCCAGCTCGGTGGCGACGGCCTCCACCTCTACTTTCCAGTTGTGGCCATGGAGCCGGCGGCATTCGCCGGGATAGTTTCGTAACGAGTGCGCCGAGGCAAAATCACTCACAACTTTAAGGGTATAGCGTGCGGTCATCGGAAGTATAGTTGAGTAAAATACTAAGAATTGGAGCGGTTGGCAACATTTTCAACGTGGTCCGTCGCCTCGAATGCCTCAATGGCGCGAAGTATACCATCGCGGTCCAGGCCGCAGAGGGTCAGAAGTTCGTCGCGGGTACCCTGTTCGACAAAACGGTCAGGGAGGCCGAGGTTGAGCACCGGAATGTGGATACCGTGCGCCGCCAGCGCCTCGTTGACCGCACTCCCGGCGCCGCCCATCACCGTGTTGTCTTCCAGCGTTACCAGGAGCCTGTGGTTGGCTGAAAGTTTGAGCAGCAGCGCCTCATCCAGCGGCTTAATAAAGCGCATGTTGGCGACGCTGGCGTCAAGTTCCTCCGCAGCCTCCATCGCCGGGCCGAGCAGGCTGCCAAAGTTGAGCAGGACCACATCGTTGCCCCGGCGGACCTGCTCCCCACGGCCGATGGGCAGCGGCTCCAGCGATTGGCTAACCACCACACCGGCCCCCGCGCCGCGGGGGTAGCGAACGGCGGCGGGGCCGTCGTGAAGGTAACCGGTATTCAACATCCTGCGGCACTCCTCTTCATCGGCAGGGGCCATGATGAGCATATTGGGGACACAGCGCAGGAAACTCAAATCGAAACTGCCGGCGTGGGTCGGGCCGTCGGGGCCGACGATACCCGCCCGGTCGATGGCGAACAGCACCGGCAGGTTCTGCAGCGCCACATCGTGGATCAGCTGGTCATAGGCCCGCTGCAGAAAGGTCGAGTAGATCGCCACCACCGGTTTGAGGCCGTCGCAGGCGAGCCCGCCGGCAAGGGTCACCGCGTGCTGCTCGGCGATGCCCACATCATAGTAGCGATCGGGAAACTCCTCGGAGAAACGCACAAGTCCCGAGCCTTCGCGCATGGCCGGGGTGATGCCGATGAGTCGTTCGTCGGCCGCTGCCATATCACACAGCCAGTCGCTGAAAATGTCGGTATAAGTGGGACCGGTGCCGCTTTTGGTGAGCTTCTCTCCCGTATCCGGGTCAAATTTGCCGATGCCGTGATAACCGCACGGATTCTCCTCCGCCGGGGCATAGCCCTTGCCCTTTCGTGTGACGATGTGCAGGAACTGTGGTCCTTGCAGGGTTTTCAGGTTCTTTAGGGTTTTGACCAAGGTGTCCAAATCGTGACCGTCTATGGGGCCGATATAGTTGAAACCCAGCTCCTCGAAAAGCGTTCCCGGAATGACCATCCCCTTCATGTGCTCCTCAGCGCGGCGCGCCAGCTCCCAGACAGTGGGCATGGTCTTCAGCACCTTCTTGCTGCCCTGGCGCATGGTGGAGTAGAGCTTGCCGGAGAGAACCTTGGCGAAGTAGTTGGACAAGCCGCCCACATTCGGAGAAATGGACATGTCGTTGTCGTTCAACACCACTAACAGGTTCGCATCCAGATCTCCGGCATGGTTCAGTGCCTCGAACGCCATGCCGGCGGTCATCGCGCCGTCGCCGATCACGGCGACCACCTTGCGGTCGCTCCCGGTTTTCTGGGCGGCGATGGCCATACCCAGAGCCGCACTGATGGAGGTGCTGGAGTGGCCGGTGCCGAAGGTGTCGTAAGGGCTCTCTTCGCGCTTGGGGAATCCTGTCAGGCCGTGAAACTGGCGCAACGAGGGCATCATTTTACGTCGCCCGGTCAGGATCTTATGCGGGTAGCTCTGGTGACCGACATCCCATACCAGCTTATCTTCCGGCGTGTTGTAGACATAATGCAGGGCAAGCGTCAGCTCCACAGTGCCCAGCCCGGAGGAAAGGTGTCCTCCGGTTCTACCCACCGATTCGACCATAAATTGCCTCAGCTCGGCAGCCAACTGTTCAAGTTGGGCGGTATCCAGCTGACGCAATTGCCGGGGATCATCAATTGTCTCCAGCAAGGGGCTCGTATGTTGTTCTGACATCGTCACTTCAGTATTGAGCGGAAAAGCGGTTTATGATGGCCCCAGCGCCGTGGCGATGCAAGTGCAGCGGGCTCAATTTGCCCGTTCCACTATATATGAAGAGAGCATTCGCAACGGTTCGGCTTCGTTACCGAAACAGTTCAACCCCTCCAGAGCCTCACGGTGCAGCAGATGTGCCTTCTCCTTGGCCCCGTCCAGGCCGAGCAGTGATGTATAGGTGGGTTTACCTTTAGCGAGATCCGAGCCCTGCGGTTTGCCCAGTGTCCGGGTGTCGGCTTCCACATCCAGAATGTCATCGCGAATCTGGAACGCCAGCCCGACCGCTTCGGCATAGCGATCCAGCCCCTCGCGCTGCTCACGGGAGGCGCGGGGGGCGCTCAGGGCGCCGAGGCGGACACTGGCGCGGATCAGCGCACCGGTCTTGTAGCGGTGCATGGCCTGGAGTTGCTCCAATGTCAGTTGTCGGCCTTCGGCGGCGATATCAATGGCCTGTCCTCCGGCCATGCCATGTGAGCCGCTTGATCGGGAAAGCTCCTCGATCATCGCCAGGCGTACGGCGGCATCATCCACCATCATGCTATCGCGGCTGATGACCTCAAATGCCAGGCTTTGCAGCGCATCGCCGACCAAAATGGCGGTCGCCTCATCAAAAGCCTTGTGGCAGGTGGCTTTGCCGCGGCGCAGGTCATCGTCGTCCATCGCCGGGAGATCGTCGTGTACCAGGGAGTAGGCGTGGATTAGTTCGATGGCGCAGGCAGGGCCGTCGAGCTGTTCCAGCGGCAGACCCAGGGCTGTGCCTGTGGCATAGACCAGTACCGGCCGGACGCGCTTGCCGCCATCGAGACTGGCGTATCGCATCGCCGTATGCAGCCGCACCGGTTCTTCGCTTTGAGTGGGAAGCCAGTGCTGCAGGGTCGCTTCGACCCTGCTCTGATAGTCGGATAATAGTGTCTTTAACTCCATGAGGACTACTCTTCCCCGCCCTCGAAGGTGTCCAGCTCGTCCGTGTCACTTTTAGCGGCGAGGATCTGCACCTTTTGTTCCGCCTCACGCAAGGCTTGCTGACAGGCCCGGGTCAGCGCAACGCCGCGTTCGAAATCCTTTAAGGACTGTTCCAGTGACAGGTCTCCCTGTTCCATTTTCTCCACGAGTTCTTCAAGTTCCTTGAGCGAGGCCTCGAAATCGAGGTGAGTCTTTGAGTTGGATGGTTTTTTTGCCACGATTACCCTCCGGAAAATGGGCGCTACATTATCCCGGCGACACCATTCGGTCAAACCGTTGTATGCCGATAGGGCTGCCAGTTTACCCGATTCTAAGGTCGCTGGGGCCATTTGCGTTGCAAATGCCTGGAATCGCCGTTCCCGTCAAATGGCTGGATGGTATAGTATCGCGGGAGTTTGGTAATCCTTTAGTGCCGTTCGGTAACAGTGCGGAATCGGGCTATGGGGGTGATAGCGCCACCTTTGCTCCTGAGGGAGAGTTGAGCCTGTATGCCAACGCTGAGTACACCTTTGCCGATGACCGGGCGTTGGCGCTGGATTATGACAGTTACCGTTTCGCCAAGTCGGATGAGCAAAAGGGTGTTTATCAGCCGGAATGTGCGCAGGAAACACTTGGGCTGACATGGCATTACCGCTTTTGAATATCCCATACCCGACCAAGCGTGATATCATACTCTGATGTTCTCTTGGTTGAAGAATCCATGGAAGAGATTTCGGCATAACGTCCTCTCAGGCGAGGATGCCGGCGCTTCTCCGCTGATTATCCCCCGTGCCGATCATGGCATCTCCCGCGCCAATATCAGTGAGAATGCGCTCAAGGTCCTCTATCGCCTAAGTAAGGGGGGGTATGAAGCCTATCTTGTCGGGGGCGGTGTGCGTGATCTGTTACTGGGGCGCGAGCCCAAGGATTTCGATATCGCCACCTCCGCCACCCCGGACGAGGTCAAAAAACTGTTCCGCAACTGCCGTCTGATCGGCCGCCGTTTTCGTCTCGCTCATGTGCATTTCGGCCGTGAAATCATTGAGGTGGCGACGTTTCGGGCCGGGCATGAGGCGGGCAGCGATGCCCACATCAACGACAGCGGGATACTGGTGCGTGACAACGTCTACGGCACGCTCGAAGAGGATGCCTGGCGCCGCGATTTTACCGTCAACGCCCTCTATTACAATATCCGCGATTTCTCCGTTGTCGACTATACCGGCGGCATGCCCGACTTGGAGAGTGGTCGGATCCGCATGATTGGCGATCCACATCAGCGTTTTCGTGAAGATCCGGTGCGTATGCTGCGCGCGGTCAGGTTCGCCGCCAAGCTGGGCTTTCGCATCGACAAGGAGAGTGAAAAGGCGATCCGTGAGCTCGGTTACCTGCTCGAGGAGGTCTCCAATGCCCGCCTGTTCGATGAGACGTTAAAACTGTTCCTCGGAGGCAGTGCCGTAGAGACCTATGAGTTGCTGCGCCACTACCGGCTCTTCGGCCAGCTCTACCCGGAGACCGAGGGCTGTCTTGCTGAAGAGAAAGATCACTTCCCGCATACCCTGCTGTTGCATGCGCTGGAGAATACCGACAGGCGAATCCAGCAGGGTAAACCGGTTACCCCCGCCTTTCTGTATGCCGCCCTGCTGTGGGAGCCGGTGAGGCGGGAGTTTGAGTTGCTCAAGGGGCGTGATATTTCACCGATCCAGGCGATGCAGATGGCCGGAGATGCGGTGATTGCCCGGCAGGTGCCGCGGGTGATGGTGCCCAAGCGATTCAGTCTGCAGTCGCGGGAGATCTGGGAGTGGCAGGAACGGCTTAAACGCAACAGCGGCAAACGGGCTTTGCGTCTGCTGGAGCAACCGCGCTTTCGCGCCGCCTATGATTTTCTTCTGCTGCGCGCCCGAAACGGCGAGGCTTCCCGGGAGCTGGCGGACTGGTGGAGCGAATTCCAGCAGAGTAACGAGGCGAGCCGTAACGCCATGTTGCGCCGCACTGGCAACGGCAAGGGCAATAACCGGCGCGGTCGCCGTCGCCGTCCGCGCAAGCGGCCCGCGACACCCCGAACCTGATCATGAGTGTGGCGCAGACCTTCGTCCGTGCCTATATCGGGCTCGGCAGCAATCTTGATGATCCCGAAGCCCGGTTACAGCGCGCCATCGAGGCCCTGTCTGATATCCCGGATTCACGCCTGACGGCGTTTTCCCGTTTCTATCGCAGCAGCCCCATGGGACCGGCGGGGCAGCCGGACTATGTCAACGCCGTGGCGATGCTCGATACCCGCCTGGAGCCCCTGGAGCTGCTTGATGCCCTGCAAGCGATCGAGCAGCAGCAGGGCCGGGTGCGAAAGGGGGAGCGTTGGGGGCCGCGTACGCTGGATCTGGATCTGCTGCTCTACGGCGCCGAGGTGATTAACCACGCAAGGCTCGTGGTGCCGCACCCCGGCATCAAAGAGCGCAAGTTTGTGCTCTATCCGCTGGCGGAGTTGGCGCCGGAACTGGTCTTCCCTGATGGCAGTACGCTTGCCGAAGCGCTGCAGCTGGCCCTGCCCGGCGAGCTTGAACCGCTCGAGCCGAATGAGGACGACAACCCCTTGTCGTGATATCATCCCGACTCATGTTTTTAGCCGCTCAGGGCAACCACTGCAGGACCGTAGCTAACCGTGAGTGATCCCCGTTTTATCGTCGTTGAAGGCCCTATCGGAGTGGGTAAAACCACCCTGGCCCACCGCCTTGCCGAGACCTTCGGCTGTGAACTGCTGCTGGAAGGGGCGGAGGAGAATCCCTTCCTGGAGCGCTTTTATGATGATCCCCGCGGGGCGGCCCTGCCGACGCAGATGTTTTTTCTTTTCCAGCGCGCCAGACAGATGCAGGAGTTGCGCCAGGCGGATATGTTCGAGCCGGTTCGGGTCGCCGACTTTATGCTGGAGAAGGACCGCCTGTTTGCCGAGTTGACGCTCGACAGAGACGAGCTGCGCCTCTATGAGCAGGCCTACGATTTGGTCACCCTGGATGCGCCGCAGCCGGATCTGGTGATCTATCTGCAGGCGCCCGTTGAGGTGCTGATGCAGCGGGTGGCGCGGCGGGCCCGGCCGGGAGAGGAACACATGGTGAGTGACTATCTGCGTTCGGTCAGTGATGCCTATGCGCGTTTTTTCTATGATTACGAGGCCTCACCGCTGCTGATCGTCAACGCCGCCGAGATCGACCTGGCCCAAAGCGATAAGGACTACATTATGCTGCTGGAGCAGATCCGCAGCGTCAAACGCGGCCGTCACTACTTCAACCCCATTCCCTCCATGTTGTGAGAATGCCATGTCCCGAATCAGCCTGACCACACTGCGACAAATGAAGCAAAAGGGTGAGAAGATCGCCATCCTGACCGCCTACGACGCCGGCTTTGCTTACACCCTCGAGCAGGCGGGTGTCGATGTCATCCTGGTGGGAGACTCGCTCGGTAACGTGCTGCAGGGTCGTGACAGCACTGTCCCCGTCTCGCTGGATGAGATGGTCTACCACACCTCCATGGTGCGTCGCGGCAGCGAGCGTGCTTTGATCGTCGCCGATATGCCCTTCCTCAGCTATAGCGACAAGGCCCAAGCCACCGCTACCGCCGCACGCTTGATGAAAGAGGGGGGGGCGCAGATGGTCAAACTGGAAGGTGGCGCAGTGATGGTCGATACTGTCCGCCACCTGACCTCATTGGGAGTGCCGGTCTGCGCCCATCTTGGTCTGTTGCCCCAGTCTGTTCACAAGCTCGGGGGCTATCGTATCCAGGGGCGTGAGGAGGGCGATGCCGAGGCGATGCTGGCCGATGCCTTGGCTATGGAGGAGGCCGGTGCCGATATGCTGGTGCTTGAGTGTGTACCGCGGACGCTTGCCCGACGCATCAGTGAGGCGGTGAGTATGCCGGTAATCGGTATCGGCGCCGGTCCCGATACCGACGGTCAGGTGTTGGTCCTCTACGACATGCTGGGCATCACCCCCGGCAAACGGCCGAAGTTTTCCCATGATTTTCTTGCCGACAAGGGCTCGGTGGATGCGGCGGTTACCGCCTATGTCGATGAGGTAAAAGCCGGTCGATTTCCTGCCGATGAGCACAGTTTTGATTGAGTGCAGGCAGCCTTTTCGATGAAAACGTTAGGCACGATTGACAGTGTCCGTGAGCAGATCGCTACCTGGCGCAAGGCGGGTGAGAGGGTGGCCTTTGTGCCGACCATGGGCAATCTGCACCGGGGGCACATGCAACTGGTCAGGCGCGCCCGGGAGCTGGGCGACAGGGTTGTGGTAAGCATCTTCGTCAACCCGCTGCAGTTTGGTGAGGGGGAGGATCTGGAGGCCTACCCTTCGACGCCGCGCGAGGATGCCGACAAGCTCCAGGCAGCAGGGGTGGAACTGTTGTTTCGGCCTGAAGAAGAAGAAATTTATCCCCGGGGCCGGGAGGGGGGCACTTTCGTCGAGGTTCCCGGAATTTCGGAGACGCTGTGCGGGGCGAGTCGCCCCGGCCATTTTCGCGGTGTCGCCACTGTGGTGTGCAAACTGTTCAATATCGTGCAGCCGGACCTGGCCTGTTTCGGTCAAAAGGACTTCCAGCAGTTGGCGGTGTTGCGGCGCATGGTCGAGGATCTGAATATTCCGGTGGAGGTGGTCGGTGTGCCGACCGTGCGTGAGGAGGATGGTTTGGCCCTGAGTTCACGCAACAGTTACCTGAGCGAGGAGGAGCGCCGGATTGCCCCCGACCTATACCGGACGCTACAGGAGTTGGCCGATGAGTTGCGCGGCGGACAGGCCGATTATGCTAAGCTGGAGCGTAAGGGGAGAGATAAGTTGCAGCAGGGCGGTCTGCAGCCCGATTATCTGTCGATCCGTCGCAGTGACGATCTCCAGCCTCCGCGGGGAGCTGAAAAAAAACTGATCATCCTTGCTGCCGCCTTTCTGGGGCGCGCCAGACTGATTGATAACTTATTGATTGATTTGTGATAAAATCGTCGGCTGTTTGCGCCGGCATTGAGCCGCGATGGCTGATGAGCGCATAATTATGGTTTACAAAGACTGAGGATGCTGACAGACATGTTTTGCACCATGCTGAAAGCCAAACTGCACCGAGCCCGCGTAACCCACTCGGAGCTCGAGTACGAAGGCTCGTGCGCCATTGACGGTAAGCTGCTTGAACTCTCAGGGATTCGGGAATACGAACAGATCGAGATCTACAATGTCACCAACGGTGAGCGTTTTACCACCTACGCGATACGCGCCGAGGATGACAGCGGTGTGATATCGGTAAACGGCGCTGCGGCGCACAAGGCCGAACCGGGCGATATTATCATCATCTGTGCCTACGTGGCGCTGGATGAGAAGGAGCTGGCCAAATTCAAGCCGCGACTGGTCTATCTTGGTGAGAGCAACGAGGTGCTTCGCACCGGAAACACCATTCCTGTTCAGGCGGCCTGACCGGCAACCTGTTCTCCAACAAAATAGAGAACCGGCCACAGTTGGCCGGTTTTTTTATGCCTGCTTGCGGCGTTTTTTATTGCCGCTAAGACAGTCGTCACGCCAACTACATAACGCTTGATCACAGTGCCCTTCACGTGCGCTGTCGAAGCAATCGAAGTTTCCCTCTGATCGCTGGATGGAGCGAATCATATTGGCTTTTCCCATTCGGCTGACTTTAATGCCGTGTTGTTTGGCGATGGTGCGGATGGTCTGAATATGCATGTTTTTCCGGTCCGAATTATTTTCCCTGTTTAAATATAGACGGGAAAACTCGCAATGCCAGCACTTCCAGTCCGGTGCATATCACATAACATCGTGAGGGCGTGAGGGCGTGAGGGCGTGAGGGCGTAACCGACAACATCGTCGCGATGGGCATATGCCAGGTGCCGGAGGGTCGCATGATATTCCCTCTGCTCACCGTTATGGAAAACCTGGACATGGGCGCTTATCTTCGCAGGGACAGGGACGGGGTCAAAAAAGACATCGAAAGAATCTTCGAACTCTT
>JAWOIT010000068.1:0-6132 GCA_046484535.1 Pseudomonadota bacterium
CGATAAAAACAAGTATTGAAAATAAGATGGTAAGAATCCGCAAAATTTTCATTTTCCCTGTTTATATGAGTTCAGATTTTCGGCCTTTTGTAATTACTCCGGTATGGGCGCGCCATTAATTCCGCAGCTTTTTTGTTATCAACAATGGTTTGCTTTTGTGCATCCCATTTAACCTCGCTTCCGGTGTTATAAGCTATCATTCCAAGCTGAACGGTTGCCGAGGATTGGAAACCATCTTCAACTGTGCAACTCAATAAATCTTTATTTTTTGCTTTTACAGCATTTATAAAATCGGCCAAATGGTTTTCCTGCGTTTTTGCCGTTTGCCCCGCCACGGGCCCCGCGGGCAATCATTTTGGCGTGCCGTAACAGCGCAACGCGGTCTTCTGGCCGATGTGCGTATCTTGCGACCTCGGTAATCGTTTCCAGCAGACGGATGGTCACCGCAGTACTGGAACGGCTATATTGCCGGATCTGGTTGAACGCCGCATCGGTGACGTCCGGGAAGGTAAAGACAGGCGCAATGAGACGAAGCTGATCCTGAGTGTCATGTCGATAACGCGACGGCATTTCCCGTTGAGCCAGGCGGCACAATCCCGACCCCAGGTGGTCCACACACGTCATCGCCGTAAATGGATCATTGACCCCGGGGGAGAGAGCGCGTATCGCGATTTCGACAAGCTGGTTAACCGCGAACTCAATGTCCTGGCCGGACGTGCGCTGGTTACCCAGAGCGAACGCGTCATTGACGCGCTCCATCAGCTGATCGGTTACCCTGTTGCCTGGCCACACCAGCGCCAGCGGGCCCGTGGCAACGATATAGTGACCGGGTCGTCGCAGCAGTCGAATAACGATATCCTCTTGCATGGCCAACGCCATCAAGGCGTCCCCATCGATAAACTGTAGATAGCCATCACAGTCAGCTTCAATCGGTCGTGCCTCCCGATCGAACGTGTCGAGAAAGTCAGCGTCGGGGGGCGCCGTCGGAATCCGCGGTGCTCCGGTTCCTATGGTTTCCGGAAACAGCCGTTCTATTCCCTCAATTAACTCCTTTCCAACCCGCGCGACGATCTCGTTCGCCTGGATAGAAACAGACACGTGATGAATAAAGAAAATCAATACCACCATGCTCACCACCGCGAGCAGCACACCGAGGGAGACCGAGAGGTGGGGGACGAAGAGGATCTCATCAGCGCGGCGTATGGTGCGGAGGACGAGCAGGCAGTACAGGAAGGTAGCGACGAACGTACCAAGTACCATTTGGGTCTTGGTGTCGCGCATGAAAGTGCTGAGCAGACGGGGGCCGAGCTGTGAGGAGGCAAGCGACAGGGCGACCAGGGTCATCGAGAAGACCACCCCGGCGATGGTGATCATTGAACCGGCGATGGCCCCCAGCAAGGAACTCGCCCCCTCTGCTCCACCGGTGAAAGTCAAACCCAAGTTAAGCGACAACCAATCCGTTATCGGCGTATCCAGGGCGACGGTTGCGAAGGCCAACAGCATCGCCCCGCCGGCCATGGCTGTCGGGAGAAACCAGAAACTGGAGTGAATCCGGTCCCATGTTTTGAAAACCTGCACTCTCATGACAGCGCTCCCTCATTCATTCGCATGTCCTAGGTGACCGAACGCCAAAGCTCAGAGGTGAGCCGCATTTGGCGCCTTGCCTGGAGCAACTGGTTGGGCGTCTGTGCGGACTGAAATTCAATTAGATAATGGAATATCGTCTCGATACACATAGCCGGAAAATCGTGACACGTGCAACCAGGCACTTTTTGCTTCTCTGATGAGTATAGGGTGAGAGAGGTAGTTTGGCAGATGTGCGAATAGCGGCTGTACCAGCCACTGAAAGCGAATTTCAACAGCCTGCCGGAAGTCCGGCGATGAGAGGCCGGTATTAGCGGTTTATCAGGGATGTTCTATAGTGGTTTCGTGTCGCGAACAATGATACAGAGCTTCGACTCTGTAGCGCACTACAATTAAAGGTGAAGAGCCCTTTACCATGCAATCACTTAACTTCAGCTCCGGGTAAGTGATTGAATTTGTTTGTGGATTCTTGGTGAGAGGGCCTCGTTGTCTGAGCGTTTTGGTTGTTGTTTCGCGGTGCTCCGGGTGCTTCCGTTTTCCTGATGAGGTTGTTTTGAAGTCGGTATTTTGTCGTGATTTCATATGTGGCGATCGCGCAGGCGCCGGCGAGATTCATTGAGGAGTTGACGCCAAACATGGGGATATGGATCGTTGCGTCGGAAGCATCGAGAAGTTCCTGGCAAATTCCGTCGTTTTCCGAGCCTATTATCAGGCAAATTTTCTCGTGCCCGGCAATGTTGAACGATTTGATATCTATGCTGGCAGAGGTGATCTCCAGGCTCACTATGGCGTAACCCCGGTTGCGAAGTTTTTTTACAACCTCAAAAGGATCCGGCTCACAGGAATAAGACACATATTTTTCGGTCGATCGAGCCGTTTTTTTGAGTTTTTTGTTTGGTGGCGTTACGGTTTTGCCGGTCAGGTATATCTTCTCTACGCCCAGGGCGTCGGCAATTCGGAAGAGGCTTCCAATATTGTACGGTCCATCGATATCGTGTGCCAGAAAACAGACCGGGAACTTTTCCGCGCCGGCCCGGTGACTGCTGTGGTCCAATTGAATGTTTTGCATTGTTTTCTTCTTGCTGTGTAACGCCGGGTAGGCTCGCGGCCGGGTATCCGTTCCAGGCGCGCTTAGAGCAGTTTTGCACCCGGGGGTACAGACTTGTCAGGAACACAAAGTGCCACCTCACCCTTTTCATTGTGGAAACCGGTAACCAGGCATTCCGACATCAGCGGCCCGATTTGTTTGGCGGGGAAATTGACTACTGCCGCCACCAGTTTGCCCACCAGCTCTTCAGGCTGGTAGAGGTGAGTGATTTGGGCGCTGGATTTTTTCAGTCCTATCTCTTCCCCGAAATCGAGCTGTAGTACGTAAGCGGGTTTGCGGGCTTCGTGAAAAACGTTGGCGCTGACGATACGGCCGATACGCATCTCTACTTTGGCAAAGTCATTCCAGGATATGGTTTCCACTACTGTCTCCAGATATGTCTACTATGAAATGTGCGATTTGATTCCGTAGCGGAAACCGGTCGGTAACTTCGAGTGTTTTGGGTGCGAACAGGCATTGCTGCCGGTCCATACACCCCGGGTTCCACACGGAAAACGGCATAATACGGCCTGTTGAACCATGTTGTAAGGGGTAAATGGTTTTGGCAGCTATGTATCGTGGCGCTGTCATTAGCGTATAAGTGGAGATGTTCTATAGTGGTTTTGTGGTGCCGGCAATGGCGTCGGCTTTGGCTGTAACGGACCGCTCACTTGGCTAAGGCATGCCGGGTTAACGGAGGTATGATGAAAAGACGGCCTCTCCTGCTGATCATCCTCGACGGTGTCGGACTCAACCCCAGTCGGCTCCATAACGGCTGGGCGCAGGCCTGTACCCCCTATCTGGATGAGTATTTCGCCACCAACCCCCACACGGTGCTGCAGGCCTCCGGGGCTGCCGTCGGGCTGCCGGACGGCCAGTTCGGCAACTCCGAGGTGGGGCACCTGACGCTGGGGGCTGGCCGTGTCCTGCTGCAGGAACTGGTGCGTATTTGCGAGACGATCAAGGGCGGCGGCCTGAACGAGAAACCGGCCTGGAAGGCGCTGTTGAAAAGGCGCAGTCGGGTCCATCTTATCGGCCTGGTCTCCGACGGCGGGGTGCACTCGCATATCGATCATCTGCTCGGCCTGTTGCCCGTGCTTCATCAGGCAGGTATGACCCCGGTGATCCACATGATTACCGACGGGCGCGATACCGCGCCGCGGGTCGCCGCCAATTATGTCGCCACCGTAGAGCAGCGGCTGGCTGAGATCGGGTGCGGGGAGATCGCGACGGTGAGCGGCCGCTATTTCGCCATGGACCGGGCGAGGCACTGGGATCGTACCGAGCGGGCCTGGTCGGCGATGGTGCCGGGCGAGGGGTTGCACGCCGATTCGGCGCGTGAGGCCGTCGAGCAGGCCTATGAGCGGGGGGAGGGGGATGAGTTCATCCAGCCCACGGTCATTGGCTCACCCGAGGCGCCGATTATCGCCGCGGACGAGCCGGTGCTGTTTTTTAATTTCCGTAGCGACCGTATGCGCCAGCTGGCGGCGGCGATGGGGCTGGAGGCGTTTTCCGAATTTCCTCGCGATCACGGTCCTCGCAGCGTGGTGTGTATGACCGAATACAACGCCCGCTTCCCTTTTCCCGTGCTGTTCTCGCCGCAGCACCCGGAGAGGTGTCTCGCTGACGTCATCAGCGAGGCCGGACTGAAACAGTTCCACTGTGCCGAGCGCGAGAAATATCCTCACGTGACCTACTTCTTCAACGGCGGACGGGAAAAGCCTGTCGACGGCGAAGAGCGCGAGACGATCCATTCCCCTGATGTCGCCACCTATGACCTCAAGCCGGAGATGAGCGCGCCGCAGGTGGCGGACCGGGTTATTGAGGCGATTGAGGCGGATCGTTATCACTTTATTATCGTGAATTTCGCCAACGGCGACATGGTCGGCCACACCGCGGTGCGTGAGGCGATCATCGAAGCGGTGGAGGTGCTGGATAGCCAGAGCCATCGGGTGATCGAGGCGGCGCTGAAACACAACTTTCGTGTGCTTGTGACCGCCGATCACGGCAACTGCGATGAGATGGTGGACCCGGCCACCGGAGAGCCGCACACGCAGCACACGGTCTATCCGGTGCCGTTCCTGTTGCTGGGCGACAGGGAGGCGAAGCTGGGGATCGGGCGGGGGCTTGGCGATGTGGCGCCGACGGTGCTCGACCTGCTGGATCTCCCGCAACCGGAGGAGATGACCGGCCGCAGCCTGATTCTTTAACGCGTATCTGGTCCTACTGATACCGGGATAAGGGGGCTGGTCGAAATAATCTTTCCATTCGGCCGCACCTGGGCCATCACTGCTGTGTTGCATTTCTTGGCAAGGCCCCTGCCATTACCTGCGAAACGCGCCTTGCATTGATGGCCCAGGCACGCCCTCGGTGTTGACAACATTATTTCGACCAGCCCCCTAAGTGCTGCAACAACCTATTCAGACTTTTCCCGTTCTTTCCGATACTCCTCAGCAGCGGCAAGTTCCTCCTTCAGCATCTTGATGCAGTCATCAAGATAATCTTTCTCATCCTCAGGCGTCGGCCTTGCCCAGCCCCAGCCACCACCAAAGCCGCCGCCCCAGCCAGGTGGCCCGTATCCGTAGGGCGGGAAGGGATGGTGGGCCGGTCCACAGGGGTGATGACCATAGTGCCGGACTAAGTGCGGACGGCGTCTTGTAGGTTTTGGCATGGCGGCGTATTCCTTCTGTTTGGAGATAGGGAGCAAACCACCGAGGCACATCGCTGTGCGGATATGAGGGGATAGCCATAGAGAGCGGTGGTGTTACCCGGTGTAGTGTAGAACCTCCCTGCGACCCCTTAAGCTCAAGGGCAACTCCAAAAATTCGTTTTTTTCGTTCCCACGCAGGGGGGAACCCGGTTAAATCACGGCCCTGGATCCCCGCCTACGCGGGGATGTCGAATTAATAGATGCGTCCTCAATAGACCGACGTGGGGATGACGAATTAATAAAGGTGCCCTCAACCGAATGAGACTGACTTATCATTCAAACGGCCGTCATTCCGGCATGCCTTGGGCCGGAATCCAGGGGTGGTCGATGTTCGGAATACTGAATGGCATACCGCCAAAAAACATGCGGGAGTGACGAGGTGTTTAATTCGGTTATGCCGTGGTGACAACTCCTGCGGGTGAATTGCACTATGCTGAGTAGAGTTGGTACGAGCCGGGTCGACAACGGCGATGGCGGTGCTGCAGAAGGCCGGAGGTTCATAACTCCAAGGAGTTGCCATGTCCAAATTCTCGCTGGAGGTTTTGCAGCGGTGTGTCTTTCCGTTCACCCGGACCGATGATCCGGATGTGCTGCTCGGCGCAAGCTTTGGTGAAGATGTGGCGTTGACGCGGGTCGGAGGCGACATTCTGGTTTCTCACCTGGACCCCATCGTCGGCGCCATCGACAACATCGGCTGGCTGGCGGTGCACGTGGCCTGCAATGACATCGCCACCAGCGGGGTTGCCCCACG
>JAWOIT010000121.1:0-19996 GCA_046484535.1 Pseudomonadota bacterium
AAAAACAGCAAGGTGTCATTGATATGGGGAATACGCCTCGTCAACGGATGTTTCAGCAGAGGCGAACCTCGCAGCATCAGAATGCCACGCAGAATAAAGCCGCTCAACGACAGCAGCGCAAATCCAATGTGCAGTAACTTTATTGCCGGGTAATAGTTTTGCATCGGCCTTATACAATTTTTATTAGAAAATTCAGCGCAGCGGTTACAATGAGCTTGTTGTGGCGGCATCGCCCTTGCCCAATTCACCGCCCAGTTTACCGCTCGGTTCACCGTCCTCTTCCGGCTGCTCCTGTAGGGCCAGTTCGCGCAGCGTCATTCCATACAGGTATTCTCGAATGCCACGCTCCATGCGTTGCATCAGGACATCCACTGCCGGAACCGAACGAATACGCCCCTCCATCAGTGCCTGTTCCTCATCGGGCCGACGTAGGACCTCAAGCAACTCGGCAATAGTGAGATTATCCGGATCGTGCTGCAACAGAAATTCCGGAGGCTCGTTACGGCTTTCCATCAACAGCCCCCGTTCCTGCAATAACTGAAGCGCCTCCGCCACCCGATCCCCGGGCATATTGATCTGCTGCACCAAAGACTGCAACGAAAACGGCTCCCCTTCGTAGACAAAGCGGTGGGTAACCCAGTACATAATCAGCAGGCCCAACTGCTCCTTAAAGCGGCCACTCAGCGGAATTCGCTTGCTGCTCAACCTGACCTGCTCGGGATACTGATGGTAGTAAGCCACCTGCGCACCCAGCAGCAGGATCAGCCAGCTCAGATAGAGCCAGATCATGAACATGATAAGAATCGCAAAGCCTGAGTAGATGGCGGCATACTTGGTCGAGGAGGAAGCGAATTCGGCGAACACCAACCCTGTGGTCTGCCACAGCGCGCCCCCCACCACGGCACCGAACAGTGCCGAGGTGAACTTGACTTTGGTGTTGGGCACGAACATGTAAACGAAACTGAACGCGAGAATAACCAGTATAAACGGCATCAATTTCGAGAGCAGCACAACCAGGCTGCCGAAGGGCTCGATACTGATGAGCGTCTGCACCACACTGCTGCTCATCATCGAGGCGGTCACACCGATGGCGGAAAACACCAACACCGGGCCGACCATGATCACACTGAGATAGTCGCTGAAGCGGCGAGAGAGGGTACGCGATGATTCGGTGTGCCAGACGTAGTTGAAGGCTCCCTCAATTTTCTGGATAAGGGAGATGACGGTATACAGCAGCAGGGCCAGCCCCACCGAGCCGAGCACACCCACCTTCATATTCTCGACAAAACCGAGAATATTGACCACGATTTCGTTGCCTTTCGCCCCCAGCGGCTCCACCAGATTAAGCAACAGTGGCTCAATCTGATTGTGTACTCCAAAAGCCTTCAGTACCGAGAAACTGACCGCGAGCAGCGGCACCATCGAAAGCAGGGTGGT
This sequence comes from Pseudomonadota bacterium, assembly GCA_046484535.1. Taxonomy (GTDB): domain Bacteria; phylum Pseudomonadota; class Gammaproteobacteria; order Thiohalomonadales; family Thiohalomonadaceae; genus JAPHTQ01. The sequence goes on from JAWOIT010000121.1 coordinate 1,438, forward strand.
GTAGACCAGACTCATGGCCCTGAGGTTGAGCTGCCCGTTGGCAAACTCGCGCATCAGCACAATCATAAATCTGGCCGACTTATAGAACTGTCGCTGCAGCCGGCCGAGTGACTCGACATCCGTGCGCCACAACTCATTCAGAAGAAAGCTCTTAATCCGCCTGTAAAAAGCCGCCGGGCTCTGCATCGCTCCGTTGCCTTTGTATTGTTGTTGGTATCCCCATAGGGTATGACGGGCGTCGGGCGGGGACAAGTGCCGATTGGATTACAGGCCCTAATGGAAGGTCATGTGGTGCTGCAGCAGCTGCGGCAGCCTTTTGCGCAACAGTTCCGCATCATTGGCGTCAGGCATCAGTTCCAGGTAGCGGCTGTAGTCTTCCGCCGCAGCAATGCTGCAATCGAGCAGCTCATAGAGGTAACCGCGTTCACGAAAACTACTGGCCATGCCCGGCATCAACACCAGAATATTTTCCAACGCCGCCAGGGCACTCTGCACATCCCCCTGCAGCATGTACGCCTGCTTTAATTGCCGCAACAGCATGACCAGCAGCATTTTATCATCGGCGGCGGAAAGAAAACGTGCCAACCGATAGTGCGGGTGTCGCTCCAGGCCATAGGCCCGGGAGATCATCAACGCCAGATCATGCTCCTGCAGCGGCATCCCTCCATCACCCGGGTCGAGTACCACATCACCCTCGGCATCACTGTACTTGACCAGGATACGACCGGGAAAGGTAACCGCCACAAGTGGCAAACCGAGTAGACGACCCACTGTTAGATAAATCAGTGTGATACTCAGCAGCGCCCCATGACGTTTGTCGATGACATGATGCAGGAATGTACTCTCGGGTGGGGAAACCGTAGACCGGTCGGCAAAGAAACAACGGTCATTATAAAGATAGTTGTTCAGTTGAAAAAGCAGCTCACCCACGGGCACCTTGGAGGGCAGCCGATCGCTGATCGACTCGGCATAAAATTGCAGCCGCTGCATATACTGGTCGACATCGACGGAGGGCTCGAAATCCCGTGCCAACCACATCGCCGCTTCGGCCAATGTATCTGACCGGGGCTGGGCAAGCAGGTGTTGCAAGGTCATAGTATCGTGAACATTCATACTCCTTCTCCACAAAGAGGAGAATTAGCTTGAAGTATAGACGATTATGACAACTTAGCTGCTATTGGGCGTCGTTTAAAAAGAGCCAAGAAACACCCTTTCAAGATGACAAAGATCAAATTCCGTTTTCGGCTTTTATTGCTCACCTATTGGTCATGCCTATAAATGGTATTAAATAATCACTTCCGGCTACCCCTAGACCAGGGTTTTCCACTCTTTTTCCAGCCGTGGCACCGAGACCCGTTCAACTGTTCCCAGCTCTTGGGCGAAGAGCGACACCCGCAACTCCTCCAACAACCAACGGAAACGTTGCAATCCCTCACCACTGCAATTCGATGTAGTGTCACAACGCCTCCAGTAACGCTGCCAAACCGGCTGCATCTCCAGCAGAAGGCGCCGGTCACGCTCCGGGTTGCTGCGCAATTTCTCCAGTCGGCGCTCGATTGCCTGCATATAGCGCGGCAGCTGTTCCAGCCACATCAGTGGGATATCGGCGACGAAACCCGGTGTCAGCAGATGCCCCAATTGCTCACGGATATCGGCGATACTGTTCAGCCATTGAGGTTGCACCGCCCCCTTCAACTGTTTGTTAATGCCGTGGTAGAGGGCCAGAATTTCTCCGGCCAGTCCGGCAATACGATTGGCGTTTTCGACAAGGGTATTACGCGCCCCCTGTGCCATGGCATGATAAACTTCCGCGCTACGCGGTAACTCCTCCCCGGCAAACAGCGAGCCATCGACCGCAGCATCGATAATCGAGTCGATTAACTCCTCACACTTACCGATACCCACATAATGCAAACAGGCGGTATTTATGCCGGGCAGGTTTTTCTTCAGGTATTTGACCTTGTCGCGGTGCTCCAGCATAAACAGGCGCATCACCCCTTTGCGGTGAGCCTCCTCTGCAGCCTCACGGCTCTCATACAGTTTCAGCGAAACTGTCTCGCCCTCATCACTGAATGCCGGAAAGGCGTTGACCGTTAGGCCGTGCCGAGTCAGTGACACACTCTCCGGAAGTTCGTCTACGCTCCATGAGGTCAGCCCATCCTGCTCCCAGGGACTATCCGGTTCGGCATGCAGGCTCTCGCGCACCTCACCGGCCATCGCTTTTTGCAGCCGTTGCAGATCACGCCCCTCGTCGATGCTTTTTCCCTTCTCGTCCACAACGCGGAAATTCATCAGCAGGTGCGGCGGCAGATTTTGCGGCTGCCAGGCATCCTCCGGCACGGCGCTGCCACTGATGCGGTGAAGCTGGTGTGAAAAGGCCTCAAGCAGATCGCCCTTTTGCAGCGGCATCGCCTCCAGCGCCGCCTCGGCAAAATTCACTGCAGGCACAAAGTTGCGTCGCACGGCTTTGGGCATGGTTTTGATCAGCGCGATCAGCTTCTCCTTGATAAGCCCCGGAACCAGCCACTCAAAGGGTGCCGGATTTAGCTGGGCCAGAGCCGCCAGCGGCACCTCCACCGTGACACCATCAGCGGGATGGCCCGGCTCGAAGTGGTAATCCAGCGGCAAGGCCATCCCTTCATAGACAAACACCGGAGGGAAATCACGCTCGGTGACATCCTCCGCCTCGTGCTGCATCAGGCTCTCACGTTCCAGGAACAGCCGTCGCGGCTTTTCTTTCTCCGCCTGCTTGCGCCATTTCTCAAACCCCCTCGTGCTGTAGATGCCCTCAGGGATACGCTCATCATAGAAAGCAAAGAGGGTCTCTTCATCGACCAGGATATCGCGCCGACGTGACTTGGCCTCCAGTAAGGCCACCTCTTCCAATAGCTCACGATTGTGCGTAAAAAACGGCGCGTCGCAACGCAGCTCCCCTTCAACCAGCCCGTGACGGATGAAAAGCTCACGACTGAGTTGCGGGTCGATGGGACCGTAGTTGACCTTCCGCCTCGGGATGATCAATAGACCGAACAGGGTCACCTGCTCAAAGGCGGCCACCTGGCCGACGCGCTTTTCCCAATGCGGTTCCAGATAGGTGCGCTTGACCAACTCGTCGGCCGGCGGTTCGATCCAGGCCGGGTCGATCTGCGCCACATCACGGGCGAACAGGCGCGAGGTCTCCACCAGCTCGGCGGCCATGATCCACTTGGGCGCCCTTTTCGCCTGGGAGGAACCGGGAAAGATCGCCAGCTTGATGTTGCGCGCCCCGAGGTATTCGGTAAGCGGTTTGCGCCGTTGCCTCTTCGGCGGCGGTCCTTTTGTCTCGCGTTCGTCCTTGTGGGCGATGTTGCTGAGCAGCCCCGCCAGCAGGGCGCGGTGGATGGCGTCGTAGTCCGCCTCCTGTTTGTTGGGGGTGAGATCGAGGTTGCGCACCTGCGAGAGCAACTGACCGTGGATGTCGTGCCACTCGCGCATGCGCAGGTAGTTGATGAACTCCTTGCGGCAGAGCTTGCGCAGTTTGTTGTGGCTCAGGTGGCGCGCCTGTTCGTGGTAGTAGTCCCACAGATTGAGGTAGGCGATGAAGTCGGACTTCTCGTCGGCGAAACGCTTGTGCTTTTCGTCCGCCGCCTGCTGCGCATCCAGCGGCCGTTCGCGCGGGTCCTGGATGGTCAGCGCCGAGGCGATGATCAACACCTCGTGTAGCGACTTTTCCCTGTCGGCGGCAAGCAGCATACGGCCGATGCGCGGATCCACCGGCAGCCGCGCCAGCATGCGGCCCGCTTTGGTGATGCGGTTGTTTTTATCCACCGCGCCCAGCTCGTGCAGCAGACGGAAGCCGTCGTTGATGAATCGCCGGTCGGGCGGGTCGATGAAGGGGAAAGCCTCGATATCGCCCAGCCCCAGCAACATCATCTGCAGGATCACGCTGGCGAGATTGGTGCGGCGGATCTCCGGGTCGGTGTACTCGGGGCGGGCGAGAAAATCCTCCTCGCTGTAGAGGCGGATGCAGGTGCCGGCACTGACCCGACCACAGCGCCCGGCGCGCTGGTTGGCGGAGGCCCGGGAGACCGGCTCGATGGGCAGGCGCTGTACCTTGGTGCGGTGGCTGTAGCGACTGATGCGCGCCATGCCGGTGTCGATAACGAACTTGATCCCCGGCACGGTGAGCGAGGTCTCGGCCACATTGGTGGCCAGCACGATGCGCCGCCCGCGGTGGGGGCGGAAGACCTTGTCCTGCTCGGCGGCGGAGAGGCGCGAGAAGAGCGGCACCACCTCGGTGTCGCGCATGCGGTGTTTGTGCAGCGCATCGGCCGCCTCGCGGATGTCGCGCTCGCCGGGGAGGAAGATGAGGATATCCCCCAGCGGGTCGATTCGACCCAGCTCATCCACCGCATCGAGGATCCCCCGCTGCGGGTCGGCCCCCTTCTTGTCGTCCTCCTCGTCCAGCAGTGGCCGGTAGCGCACCTCCACCGGGTAGGTGCGGCCCGAGACCTCCACCACCGGCGCGCCGTCGAAGAACGCGGCAAAGCGCTCGGTGTTGATGGTGGCCGAGGTGATGATCACCTTCAGATCGGGACGTTTGGGCAGCAGCCGCTTGAGGTAACCGAGCAGAAAGTCGATGTTGAGGCTGCGCTCGTGGGCCTCGTCGATGATAAGGGTGTCGTACCGCTCCAGCAGTGGGTCGCTCTGGATCTCCGCCAGCAGGATGCCGTCGGTCATCAGCTTGATCAGGCTGTTGCCGCCGGATTTTTCGCTAAAGCGGATCTTGAAGCCCACCGTCTGTCCCAGCTCGGTGTGCAGCTCCTCGGCGATGCGGTTGGCCACACTGCGCGCGGCGATGCGCCGCGGCTGGGTGTGGCCGATAGTGCCGGCGACGCCGCGGCCCAGGTCGAGACAGATCTTGGGCAGCTGGGTGGTCTTGCCCGAACCGGTCTCACCGGCCACCACCACCACCTGGTGCTCCTCGATGGCGGCGGCGATGGCGGCGCGGCGTGCGCTGACCGGAAGCTCTTCCGGGTAGTCAGGTGTCGGAACTACAGCGCGGCGCTGCTCCAGACGCCGGCGTGAATTTTCGATCGCTTTTTCCACCTCATCCAAACCACGGTCGATGGGTTTGCCGCTGCGCGCACGGCGCTGCAGTCCCTGCAGCCGTTTGCGCAGTCGCCGCCGCTCCGACAACATACAGTCGTCAAGTGTCGAAAAAAGTTGTTCAATTGGAGATGGCACGCCCGTAACATCTTGGTTGTAATATCAACGGCGTATGGTAACCGACATTAACACGATGAAACAGCGAAGGGCCTTGTAGTGAAACGACGTCCCGCAGTCAACCGGCAACGTCACTTCACCCAGCCGATTCAGCGTGTGGCACCCGGCGTGCGTGTGGCGACCACTCGTCTGACATATACTTGAAACACAGAGTGGTAATAATGATAGTTTAGCCATGCAGCCATTTTAAGATGACCATAAAAAACCCCGACCTCAAGAAGCCTGAGTTATACATAAACCGTGAACTCAGCCTGCTGGCCTTCAACCGCCGCGTACTCGAGCAGGCCAAGGATGAAAACACCCCGTTACTGGAGAGGCTGCGTTTTCTCTGCATATCCAGCTCCAACCTGGACGAGTTTTTCGAGATCCGTGTTGCCGGTCTGATTCAAAAGGCGGCCATGTCCTCCGTCCAGGCGGGACCGGACAACATGACCCCATCCGAAGTGTTGGGGCAGATTAGCATCCAGGCTCACGACCTGGTGGATGAACAGTACCGTGTACTGAATGAGGTGTTGCTGCCTGAACTGGAGAAAGAACAGATCCGCTTTCTCAAACGCCAGTCATGGAACAGCGCCCAGGCGGAATGGGTAAAGAATTATTACGAACATGAGCTACTGCCGATCCTCAGCCCCATCGGCCTCGACCCGGCCCACCCGTTTCCGCGAATCCTCAACAAAAGCCTGAACTTCATCGTCTCGCTAAAAGGCAAAGACGCCTTCGGCCGCACCAGCGGCATGGCCATCGTCCAGGCGCCCCGCGCCCTGCCGCGTTTGATCAAACTGCCGCCTGAGTGCGCCAATGGGCATAATGACTTTATCTTCCTCTCCTCCGTCATCCATGCCCATGTGGATGACCTGTTCCCGGGAATGAAAGTAAAGGGTTGCTATCAGTTTCGGGTCACGCGCAACAGCGACCTCTTCGTCGATGAGGAAGAGGTGGATGATCTGCTGCGTGCAGTAGAGGGGGAGCTGCCCTCTCGCCGTTACGGCGATGAGGTTCGCCTTGAGGTGGCCGACAACTGTCCGCCGGAGGTAAGTCGGTTTCTGCTCGATGAGTTCGAGCTGAGCGACGACGACCTCTACACCGTCAACGGTCCGGTCAATCTCAACCGTCTGATGAATCTGCCGGACAAGGTGGATCGTTCCGATCTCATTTTTCCTTCCTTCACCCCCGGTCTCCCGGCGCGCCTTAGCCTGTCGAGCAATATTTTCCAGGCCATCCGCAAGGGGGATCTGTTACTGCACCACCCCTTCGAATCGTTTTTGCCGGTGATCGATTTTCTCAAACAGGCCGCCTCCGATCCCAAGGTGCTGGCGATCAAACAGACCCTCTACCGCACCGGCCCCGACTCGGCGGTGGTCGATGCCCTGGTCCAGGCGGCCCGTGCCGGCAAGGAGGTAACCGTGGTGGTGGAACTGCGCGCCCGCTTCGACGAGGAGGCCAACATCGCCCTGGCCAACCGGCTGCAGGAAGCCGGCGCCCATGTGGTCTACGGGGTGGTCGGCTATAAAACACATGCCAAGATGATCCTGGTGGTACGGCGCGAAAACAATCACCTTCGCCACTACGTCCACCTTGGCACCGGCAACTACCACGCCCGCACCGCCCGTCTCTACACCGACTACGGTCTGCTCAGCAGCCAGCCGCAACTGGGCGAGGATGTCCACAAACTGTTTCTGCAGCTGACCAGCCTCGGGCGCGGCAGCAAACTGAGCAAGCTCCTGCAATCACCGTTCACCCTGCATACCGGCATGCTTGAGCGTATCGAGCGGGAGACCGTACATGCACGCAAGGGAAAACCCGCGCGGATTATCGCCAAGATGAATGCGCTGGTCGAACAGAAGGTCATCCGCGCCCTCTACGCCGCCTCACAGGCCGGGGTGAAGATCGACCTCATTGTGCGCGGGATCTGCTGCCTGCGCCCGGGCATACCCGGCGTGTCGGACAACATTCATGTTCGCTCCATCATCGGCCGCTTTCTCGAACACACCCGCGTGTTCTATTTTCTCAATGACGGCAAGGAGGAGATCTTCGGCTCCAGCGCCGACTGGATGGAACGCAACCTCTACAACCGTGTGGAGACCTGCTTCCCCATTGAGGACAAAACACTTCGTGAGCGGTTGCTCCGCGAATTGGAATGCTACCTTAACGACAACATGCAGGCCTGGGAGCTGCAGAGCGACGGCAACTACCTCCGTCTCAGCCCCGGCGACAAGGAACCCCTGTCGGCGCAGCAGAAATTGCTGAAGACTCTGACGACGACGGATTAAGACCGCGAGCAGCCGCCAAAAAGTTCTGCAACATAGTCCTGGGCAAAGCCGCCTTTCTAACTGAATTCCAACTCGTATCCGGCCGCATTCAGATAGGCGCTCTCCTGCACCAGATCCGCCTCGGTGAGGGGATGCGCTTTCAGCCAACCATCGGGAAAACACAGCTTCAAGCTCGATGCCTCAGCCTTGACCATCACATCGGGCGCACCCGATGGAGCATGACTTCGGTGCAACAAAACAGCCAGCCGCAATATGATGCAAAGGCGCTGTAACCGCATTTTTTCCACCGCTTCGAACTCATTAAACCGGGCGAGCGGAAATTTCCTCCGGTGCCCACGAATCAGTACCGCAAGTCGCCGCTGTTCGCTGCGGGAAAAACCGGGCATATCGGAATTGGCCACAAGGTAGTCGCCATGCTTATGGTAACCGCTATGGGCGATCGCCAGCCCCATTTCATGCAAACGGGCGGCCCAACGCAACAACAGTTCATACTCCTCTCCCAACAGCTCCCACCGCTCGGTCAATTGCTCCAGGATGATCTTTGCGGTTGCCTCCACCCGAGCCGCCTGCCCGGTATCGATGCGATAGCGCCGGCTAAGCTCCATAACGGTGCACTCCCGCACATCCTCATGATGCCTCCGCCCCAACAAATCAAAAAGCAGACCTTCCCGCAACGCCCAGCCGGACACATGCATGGTATCGATAGACAAGCCCTCGAAGATCGCCATCAGTACCGCCACCCCGCCGGGGAAGACCGGCAAACGCTCCCCTTTGAGGCCCTTGAGTTGCAGTCTGTCGATGTGCCCCGCCTTGACCATATCAGTTACCAGACATTGCAACGCCGCATAGGTGATCCCCTCTTCAGCCCAACCCATGGCGCGAATGACCCCGGCGACGGCCTTTACCGTCCCTGAGGCCCCAATCGCCTGGCCCCAGCCAATGGCACGATAATCAGCCTCCAGCGCCTGCAGTTCGAGACGTGCGGCAATTACCGCTTCGCGCATCGCTTTTGTCGTGATCACACCGTCAGGGAAATAGCGCCGGCTGTGGCTGACACAGCCCATGTACATGCTCTCCAGCTCCAGCGGCTCAAAACGCCGCCCCAGAATCAGCTCAGTACTCCCTCCGCCGATATCCACCACGAGACGGTTGTGCTCCGAATCCGGCAAGCCATGGGCAACACCCAAATAGATAAGGCGCGCCTCCTCCACTCCGGCTATTACCTCAATCGGAAAACCCAATGCCTGTTCGGCCTCGCGCAGAAAAGAGGGATCTTTGGCCTTGCGCAGGGTATTGGTTCCGACGGCACGCACACTACTGCGGGGGAACCCGCTGAGACGCTGACCAAAACGTCGCAAACACGCCAAAGCACGCTGCCGTGAAGGCGTATCGAGATCGCCCTTGCGGTCCAGTCCGTCCGCCAATCGAACCGTTTCCCTCAGGCGATCCCGAACCTGTAGTTGAGTGCCGGACTCCTCGGCCACGATCATATGGAAACTGTTCGAACCCAGATCGACCGCAGCAATAATCGTCCCCTCAGATGCTATCCCGGAATCATTCAAACGCTTTCTCACATGTCGTTGGATCAGTCACAAAAACCTTCCCGCTGTAACCATTATTACAATTTCGTAATGTGAACAAAACTGACCAAAGTTTGATATAGGTCAAACATTTGCTTTACCCGGCTATTTATACTTAACTAAGGGGTAATCTAATAATAATTATGCCCTGAGCCAGAAAAAGTTTTTTTACTGCACCTCATTTTTTATCTTTAACTTGGCACGTATTTTGATAAGAAAGATCTACGAATAATAACTCAATATTGACCATTGGGAGGTAGAACAAATGTCCATGATAACTTGGGATGATACATACAGCGTCGATATCCAGGAGATCGATGAGCAGCATAAGTGCCTCATCGACATAATGAACGAGCTCTATACGGCGATGGCCAACAAGTCCAACCGCGATTTGATTGGAGATGTTCTCGACAAACTTGTCGATTACACCAAGGTGCATTTCGCGGTGGAAGAGACATTGATGCGGATATTCCACTATGAGGGCTACGACGAGCATAAGGCGATCCACGACAAGATCGTCGCCCGTGTGCTCGAGTTTCAGGGTAAGTTCCGCGCCGGTGACGATAAGGTCGGCATGGAGCTACTGATGTTCCTCAAAGACTGGCTGTTCGACCACATTAACAAAGTTGATAAACTGTACGTCAAGACTTTTCACAAGGCAGGGGTAAAGAAAACCTGGCTGAGAAAATTCTGGTAACCGCTCTGCCGCCGCTCCCTTTCGGGCGGCGGCAATTATTCACCCCTTACCCGTATAACGCTTTCACGACAACATCGAGACGGCAACCTCACCCATAGCACGATACTTATTCCCGCTCTTCGCGGCTTTTGCGTGGATCGCGGCGCCGCGGACCACCGCTTCGGTTTTTGCTCTCATCGCTGAAAACGAAACGGCCAAATAGAATACAGCCCTTCATTCCCGGATCACAGGGACGATCCTGCACCCTGGAACATTTTCCTCTAACCTCATGGGGGCACCCCCAACCGCTCATTGAATTACCTCTTAATTGGCTATTCCGGCCGCCTCACCAACGACTTTTCTGCGCCGCCACATCAGTCCGACAACGGCAGTGAGGATAATCGCAATCAATGGCGTAACACCCCAGTTTACCGCCTCCCAACCATAATGATACTGCAGCGCACCGGCAGAGAGGGAGGCAATCGAAACCGTGGTGAAGACCATAAAGTCATTCAACGCCTGGGCCTTGGCCTTCTCTTCTTCCCGATAGGCATCGGTGAGGAGGTCGGTACCGCCGACAAAGAGGAAGTTCCAACCGATCCCCAAGAGGAACAAGGCGATCCAGAAATGGATCACGGTGACCCCGTTCAGGTTAATGAACACCGTCCCGATGTAACAGAACACACCCCACAGCATGACCGTCAAGGCGCCGAACCGGCGGATCAGCGTCCCGGTAAAAAAGGAGGGGGCAAACATGGCGAAAACATGCCACTGGATGACGAAGGCGGAATCGGAAAAAGGCATACCGCATACTTCCATCGCCAGCGGCGTAGCGGTCATCACCAGTGACATAATCCCATAGCCGAGCATCGCTCCGAGCATGGCCACCATAAATACCGGCTGACGGGCGATCCGCCAGAGCGGCCGACCCGGCTTTCCCGCCACCACAGCGGGGTGGCGGGGAATATCCACAAACACCAGTGCAAGCAGGGCGATGCCATAGAGTCCGATCAACGCGGCATAACTCCCGGCAAAGGCCGCAGCGGGAATGAGATCCTGCGCCCAATTGGCCAGGTTTGGCCCGGCGAAAGCCGCCACCACGCCACCGGCCATCACATACGCGATCGCCTTTTCCTTGAAATTCACCGGCGCCGCATCCACCGCGGCAAAACGGAAATAGATGCCGAAGCCGTTGAACACCCCTACCAGGGCGGTGCCGGTACAGAACAGCACGAAACTATCTATCAGGATTGCCCAGGTCGCTACTGCACCGCCAATCGCCCCGACAAGAGTGGCGGCGATAAAGCCCGCTCGGCGCCCCCAGCGGCGCATGGCGAAGGAGGCGGGAATGCTGATAACCATGGAGGCAAGGAACTGCAGCGCCAGCGGCAGGGTTGCCAGCGCACGTTCATCGGTTAACATAGCACCCACCACTGCCGCGCTGGTTATCAGCAAAGAGCCACCGGTCATCATGACCGCTTGGCAAACGGCCAGCAGGGAAATATTGAGACGTACCTGATTCATCGGGCAATCTTACCCGATGCAGGGGGAAGTGAAAACGCCAGTCGCTCCGCTGAACACTGGCTGCAACAACAGGATTTACCGACGATGAGCAAAATCACTATCTACAGCACCGGCACTTGTCCGATTTGCGACAAGACCAAAACACTACTGCAAAAATGGAACATCGGTTACGAGGAGAAGCGGGTCGACCAGGACCAGGGCGCGCTCAAGGAGATGCTGGAACTGACCAACCATGCCCGCACCGTGCCGCAGCTGGCGATAGCGGGAAAATGGATAGGCGGCTTTAACGAATTGACCGAAATGCACATGGAGGGGGAGCTGGACGAGCTGATGGAGGGGTAAGCCTGTCAGATATGAGCTGCCCTACGCACTTCTTGGATTGACGCCCGGCGCTTAGCTCTGACCGCCCCTGCCATGGAAAGGCCGCGCCGGACACTCGATCTCAAGGTTTGGATGTCGGCGGTTCACCAAGGTGGAGCGCAAGTCAAAACTCACTCATTTCGACTGCCAAAGTTCGTTGATTGATGCTCCTGCTGTCCCAGCAACATTGCTTCCACACCTTCGGTCGGCATAGGCCTGTAGAAATAAAACCCCTGGGCCTTGCTGCATCCCAGCTCCACCAAAGAGCGCTTCTGAAAGGATGTCTCCACACCCTCGACCACCATGCCCAACTGCAGGTCACGGCACATCGAAACCAACGCCTTGATAATCGCGTATTCCACCTTATCGGTGTCGATGTGTGTGATAAAAGAGCGATCGATTTTCAGGGTATCGATCGGCAACTCTTTTATATAGGTGAATGAAGAGTAACCGGTGCCGAAATCGTCCAGGGCAATGCTCAAACCGGCTTCACGCAGTTTCAGCAACCTCTCGGTGGCAAAGTTGAGATCCCCCAAAAAGACCTGCTCGGTGATCTCCAGCTCAATCAGCGATGGGGGGCAGCCCGAGTCCCTGATGGTTTCGATGAGATCGTGGTAAAAATCGTGGTCAGCGAACTGTCTGGCGGAGACATTGACCGCCACAGGCATGGCCACACCGAGCTCCCGCCAGCGGCGCACATCCCTTATCACCTGCTCGAAGATCTGCTTGCCGACTTCTTTAATCTGACCGGTCTCCTCGGCTACCGGAATAAAGTCCGCCGGCGAGAGCATCCCCTGTTTGGGGTGGCGCCAGCGCGCCAACGCCTCGAGGCCGACAATGCGCCCGCTGAGCATATCCACTTTGGGCTGATAAACAGCGGTAAACTCTTTGTTGAACAAGCCTCTCTGCAGTTTACTCTCGGTGGAGATAAAGCGCTCCGCCTCTTCACTGAAGTCGACACTGTAGCAGCGGATATTGCCGCCGTTCTCACGCTTTGTCTTGTACATGGCCACATCAGCGTTACGGATCAGGGTGTCTTCATCGGCCCCGTCGGCAGGATAAAAGGAGATCCCCACCCCCGCCGAAACATGCAGGTCAATTCCGTCCAACACCAACGGCTCCTCAATCACACGCAACAAACGCCTGGCGATTTTCTGCGCCACCGCTTTGCTATCCACGCCCATGAGCATGATGACAAACTCGTCACCACCGAAGCGGGTGACCATGCAACGGTGCTGACATGCACCTTGCAGGCGTATAGCAATCATTTTGAGCATACGGTCACCGAAATTGTGGCCGAAACTGTCGTTAATGTGCTTAAACCGATTAATGTCAAAAAACAGCAGGGCGAATTTTTCTTCCGCGGTCAGGCTGTTGCCGATGTGCGCCCGAATTCGATTGACCAGCGAGCGGCGGTTGGGCAACTCCGTCAGCGGATCGTAATAGGCCATGTGCTCGATCCGCGCCTCATCCTCCTTTTGCTGGGTGATATCGAGGTTGGTGGAACGCACCCCGATATGTTTGCCCTTGTCGTCATAGACAGCCGCACAGATATGCTTAAACCACACAATACGACCGTCCCGTGTAATCAGGCGGATTTCGAAACTCTCAGGCTCGCCACCGTCATTGATGGCGTGAACATGCTCCTTCCAACGGTCACTGTCATCGGGGTGGATAATCAGATCCATCAGGTTGGGGGTTTTATAGAAATCATCCTGATCATAACCGGTCATCGAATAGCAGGCGGGGGAAACATATTCATACCTGCCGTCGACACGGCGGTAATAGGTAAACTCATGCGCCAGATCGGCAATGGCGCGAAACTGCTCCCCTTGTTGCAGCAGGCGCTGCTTGAGCAGGACAGCCCGCCCCAGAAGCGAACCGAACACCAGACTGATAACGATCGGAATGAGATAAAACTGATAGTCCCCGCCATCGTGATACCGATAAGCGTGATAGGCGGCGATCGGTGAAATAAGAAGGATCGCAAACAGAATCTGTTTTATATAGACAAAGGTGACCACCCGCTGCAACTTGCGCTGCAAGACGCCCTCCCCCGTCACGTTCAATAGCATGAGGCTCTCCCTTCTCCCCCGTCCGGGCAGTGTTCCTAACTGTATCGGTAGATCGATATATTGTGGTGTAAAAGCGGACGGTTAGCCGGTTATTATTTTATGCAGGAACCGCAGTCCTGGATGGCACCGCTTGAGCCACCCTATCCCATTCCTCCGGCAAATTCTAGCGATAAAATGTGATGAATGTCCCACCCCTGTCAATGCCATTGCCTGCCCCATTATGGCGCACTGTCACGTCAGGTTATCAGAAAAATTTATTATTTATATATAAGAGGCGGAGACTAAAAAATTTCTATAGAAAAACCGCTCTCGGATCGCTTTACAGAATCCGATTCTTGAGTACTATTTTTACAGTCTGACATTTCCACTACGGGCCAAACGCGCCCACAACATGAAATAACCCGCATCGATTAAGGGGGGGAGATGAGCGAAAAATACTTCTGGTACGGCTACCTGGAGGCCGGTGAGAAGAGCAGTCCGGTACTGCAGGATCATCGTCTCGATACCGGCTCGCCGGAGACAGTCTATCTGTTTAACCTCAATCGCGGCGCCATCCTTGAATACAAGCGCGCCATTATCGAATCCAAGCTGCGCCGGCTGGGCACCCATGAGCAGGAACTCGGCGGTCTGTTGAAATCCGCCTACATTGAGGCGCGAAGCCAATTCAGTCCACGCGGCGGCAAGGCCACGGTCATCCCCTCCAGGGGCGGCAAACCGGCGGCAGCGGCCAACGATGAGCCGGATATCAACTCTGATGAGGTCGGCGGAGATGATATCGATATGGCCGAAAACGAGTGGCTGGAGGAGGAAGAGGCCTGAACGTAAACGCCGGCTCAACCCGCTATACAGTCACGGGATATCGGCTATGCTTTTCGTAAGAGAGGTAAACTGCGTCGGAGGTACCCCATGCATAGCATTAGCGTTCATATCGACGAGACAATGAAAAGCAGTGATATCGACGCCCTGCGGCGGAAACTGCTCACTGAACCGTACGTGACCAATGTCGAAATGCGCGAGGAGAAACCACATGACATGCTGGTTGAGTTCGAGGAGCACCATGACATCCCGGTACATGTTCTGGAGATGCTAAAGGCGCAGGGATACCACGCCGATATCGTCGGCTGCTGAGCCCCCCCCCTACAAACGTTTGACTTCACCCGCCGACATCCTTGTGGTGCCGGCGGGTTTTCTATTGATTGCCTCCTACCGGCACACTAACGCATAATTTCCAACCGGATTAACACACCACACATCACAAAGAGACTATGAAAAGATTTACCCTCCTTCCCCTCGGAGAGTGCTTCGAGTACCAGGGCGAGCAATACAGTAAGACCGGGCCGCTTACCGCCACAAAACTGAAGGACAACCGCCGGCGGATGATCCCGCGTTCGGCCATGGTCATGCCGCTGACTGACACCGCGGCGCCCCCTCCGCCGGATACGTCGAAAAGCAGCACACTCGATGCCGCGGCAACCCTTGCAGCCTTTGAGCACTACCACAATGGCTGTCTTGAGTGGCTGCGGCTGGCGGAGAAGGAGTTGAGCCGGGAGACCGCCGAGCAAATACGCACGGCATTGGAGACGGCCCAGCGGCGCTTTGTGCAGGAGTTAGGGCTCAGCTAATCTCCGACAGATAGCGCTGCACCGATTCGGCCACTCCAATCTCCCCGGCCTTCACCGCCTCTAAATAGCGACGACGCCAGGGACCGACATGCATGCGCGCCTCGATAAACTCGCGCAGGATCACCCGTGTCAGCGCCCCGCCCTCGTCCAGAAAACCGCTGTTCTCAAAATCGGCGATGGCCCGCTCCCGGTCATAAGCGACACGGCGGATCTCTCCCTGCCAACGTCCCTGCCGAAACTGCACCCTTGCATAGCCGGCGCGGGGATCGCCGTCGAAGGGCTGGCCGACCGAACCGGTGTTGATCAGCAGGGTGCCGTTAAAACGGCGGGTAAAGGCCCGGTGAGTGTGCGAGGCGATAAACAGATCCCGCGGATCGCCCAGCTTCTGCGCCAGCTCCTCCCCCTCGCATTCGGGCTGGATGCCCCGGCGATCCCCCAGGCGCGAGCCGTGGGTGATATGCAGCGAGCCGCCCTCCAGATCGGTCAGGTCCAGGTGGTCGTCCCAGTCACTCAGTTGTTCAAGCTCCGTCCCCAACTGCGCCACCGTCCAGTGGGCGAAGCGATCGATCTCGTAGGTGGTGCTGTCGGGTTTATGTCCGTCGCTGGCGGTACGCAATACCCAGTTTTCGTGATTGCCGCGCAGCATTCGCGCTTCGGGCCATTCCCGTCGCACCAGCCGGAGCACATCCAGGCTGCACGGGCCGCGGTTGATCAGATCGCCGTTGACGATGAGCTCATCCGCGCCCCAACGGACGATATCCTCCAGCACCGCCTCCAGGGCGGGCACATTGCCGTGCACATCGGAGAGCACCGCGATCTTCATCGGCTCAGGCCCGGTTGCGCGCCTGCACCAAGGCCTCGTACTCCTCCGGGGCGATGATCCGGCGGATATCGACAAAACTGCCGCTTTCGAAATCGGCCAGGTCGCACTGCACATCGTGCACAGCATCGAGCACACAGCCTCGGCGGCTGCAGCCGTAGACCTGCCGGCCGTTTTCCAGACCGTACTCGGAAAAACCGCGCCCCAGGCCGCTGCTGTTGCCGGTAATAAAAATGTTCATTGCACACCTCTTGGTACCTATTGCCACAGAGGACCACAGAGCTCACAGGGATGGAGGAAACTCACACCGAGGCACAACACAACTTCAGTGCCACAGGGGTAACCCTCCAGGCGGTCGATTACAAAAAACTCCTCTGTGTTCCCTGTGCCCTCTGTGGCTGCTCAATCACTCAGAACAGACTCGATCACTGCCACCACCTCATCCGAGTCCCACTCCAGCGCGCCGAAATAGCCATAGCGCATACGCCCATCGGCATCAATAAGGAAGGAGGTGGGGAAGGCGCGGATCTTCCACGGCCCGGTGACCGACCCTTCCGGGTCGAGCAACACCGGAAAATCCGCCGGCACCTTGTCGAGGAAGCGGCGCACCTCCGCCTCCTCCTGCCCCACATCGACGCTGATCACGCGAAACGGTTTATCCTCAAGACGACGGTTGAGCCGACCCAGCGAGGGGATCTCCTCCACGCAGGGCGGACACCAGGTGGCCCAGAAATTGAGCAGCACCACTTCGCCGCGCAGCTCCTCCAGGGTCCAGTTGCGACCGTCGATATCGGTCAGTGCAAGCGACGGGGCCGACGGGTGCCCGGCGATCGGCTGCAGTCCCGCGGCTATCGATGACGCGGCCTCATCGGCTGCCTCGACCTGGCCGGCCGCCGGTTCGCGCCGCCCTGAATTGTAGCTGCCCAGCAACCGGATTGCGGTGCGGAACATGGCGGGGAGGTGTTTTTGCACCTCTCTTTCATGGGCGGTGACATCATCACGCACCTGAAAGCCGTCGCTGACCTTGGGCATCGGACTGAAGTACACATCACTGCCGCCTTCACCCAGCCGTTCCACCAGCTCCTCCAGATACCAACGCTTGGCGGAGTTCATCGGCTGGAAGATAAAGATCGGCAGGTTAGTCGCCGAGACTATCGGCAGGAATGCCGCCCGCTCACCGGCCTTCGCCGTGCCGGCCATCAGGTTCGGATGGAGCAGTATCGCCCCGCCCAGCGGACCGGAATCATTGCCGTTATCCAGCTGCCACAGGCGCACCGCCTCCAGCGCCAGGGCGGCGCCGCGGCCGTAGCTGAGAAGATAGAGCCGACCGCGCTCGGGCATCGCAACACTGATCAAGTCACGGATATCCTCCAGCGGCACCTCAGCCAGGCTGGTGCGGCCCGGCGACAGGAAGTAGCTGGTATGCAGGTCTACCAGCCAGACCTCCCGACCGATCTGCTGCGACACCGCCCGGCTCAGTTCCCGCTCGTCCTGACCGCTTATGCCGTATTCCGAAGGGAACCACAAAATGCGATCCGGCCCGCTGCCGAAATGCTCGGCGGCGATCACCGCCCCGCTCTCCAATTCTAGCTCTACACTTGCAGCCCATACCGCACCGCCGAACAGGGCCGGGAGCAGGAGCAGCAAGCAACCGATGTGTTTATTCATTTTCTTAGTCATCTTCTGCCGGTGGATTCGTCACCAGGGTCCGTTAGTCATTGATATCGGGGTCACGTCACCACGGGCCGACGGGACTCCGGTCTTGAACAAAAAGAAGAGGATACCGTTAATGGCTACCGACCAACACCCTGGAAAACCCTTAGAACACGAATGGTGCTTACTTCAATCGGTTTCGTCATTCCGGCGAAGGTCGGAATCCAATAGGTGCTGCTGCAATGAGGAGTCTGGGGTTAAGTAAGCGCCACACCCTTAAAGCGCTATTAACAATCGCCGGGGCGCTCCTCCCCTCTCATACCGCCCGTACATTCAGCCGACGAACTCCTCCGCCATCTCGTTACATGCACTGAGCAACGACTCGGCGCTGCGCTCATCGTCCAGTGCCCGGGCGACGGCAACGCCACCGACCATCAGTGCCGTCAGGGCCAGGGCGCGGTTGCGTGGAGAGGGCGAATCGCCCGGCAGCTCCCTGCGGATCAGTGCTACCAGGCGCTTGAAAACATCGGTATAGGCGGCGCGCACCTCCTCTTCCCGGTTGGCCACATCGGTGGCCAAAAATGCCAGCGGACAGGGGTGCTCCTCCCGGCGGGCATGAGCCGGGTCCAGATAGCTCGCCAGCACTTGGCTCAGGGCGACATCATCACCGAACTTATCCATACCCAGCTTCGCCAGCGCGCTCTCCCTGGCGCC
>JAWOIT010000006.1:0-50606 GCA_046484535.1 Pseudomonadota bacterium
GTGGCTCGTTGCCCGGTAGCGGCTATCCGTCCTGCCATGGTTAACGGCAAGCCGACCCTTGAGGTCGACGAGAAGAAGTGCATCTGCTGTGGTGCCTGCTTCCCGCCCTGCCCGCCCATGCAGATCAACGATCCCGAGCACTCCAAGCTGGCTATCTGGGTGGGTGGTAAGCACTCCAACGCCCGTAGCAAGCCGATGTTCCACAAGCTGGTCGCTGCCGGTATCCCGAACAACCCGCCGCGTTGGCCCGAGGCTGCAGAGATCATCAAGAAGATCCTGTCGGTCTACAAGGAAGACGCTAAGGACTGGGAGCGTATCGGTGACTGGGTCGAGCGTATCGGTTGGCCGCGGTTCTTCGAAATGACCGAGCTGCCGTTCACCAAGTATCACATCGATAACTGGCGTGGCGGTCGTGCCAATCTGAACGCTTCGGCGCACATCCGCTTCTAAGCAGAAGAAAGGCGTAACCAATGAAGTTCACGATTCAGGTTAACGAAGGGCCTTATACTCATGAGGCTTCCGACACCGCTTATCAGTTCACCAAGGCCGCTCTGGAGAAGGGTCACGAAATCTTTCGTGTTTTCTTCTACCACGACGGTGTCAACAACGCGACGCGGCTGACCACCCCGCCGCAGGACGACCGCAACGTCGTCAAGCGTTGGAGCGAACTTGCTGAGAAGCATGACCTGGATCTCGTCGTCTGTGTTGCCGCGGCCCAGCGCCGCGGCATCGCTGATGCTGACGAGTCCAAGCGCAACGGCAAAGACGCAGACAACCTTGCTCCCGGGTTCCGGATCTCCGGTCTGGGGCAGCTGATTGAAGGCGGAATTCAGTCCGACCGGACGATCGTATTCGGCGACTGAGGCTGGGAGTTGCAATCATGAGCGACGAGATGATGGAAGGCATTAAAAAGTTCATGTACGTGAACCGCAAGGCTCCGTACGGAACGATCTACGCACTCGAATCCCTGGAGGTGGTGCTGATCGGCGCCGCTTTCGAGCAGGATGTGAGCCTGGCCTTCATTGATGATGGTGTTTTCCAGATCACCAAGGGTCAGGAAACCGGGGATATCGAGATGAAAAACTTCTCCCCCACCTATCGGGCTCTCGAGATGTACGACGTTGAGAAGCTGTACGTCGAGAAAGAGTCGATGGAAGCTCGTGGGCTGAGCGAAGAAGACTTCATCGTGGACGTGGAAGTCAAGGGCCGCGATGAACTTCGCAACATGATGGAAGAGCAGGACGTGATCCTGAGCTTTTAATTAGGGGGACGAGAGAATGTTACACACGGTTAACAAATCGCCCTTCGAGAAAAACACCCTCGAAACTTGCCTTGCTTACGCTGTCAAAGGTAGTGCAGTTCTGCTCATCGAAGACGGTGTTTACGGCGCGATGAAAGGAACGGCTGTTTCCGAGATGGTGCAGCAGGCGATGGGAGATGTCACCGTCTACGCACTGGAGCCGGACGTCAAGGCCCGCGGTGTGGCAGACAAAATGATGGATGGCATCAAGCTGGTTGATTACGCCGGCTTCGTGGACCTGGCGACTGAAAACGATAAAGTTCAGTCCTGGCTGTAAAACTCACTCACTCAAATCACTGAGGAGAAATCAAAAATGGCTACGATGGACGTTGGTGGTAGAAGCATCGATGTTGATGAAGAAGGTTATCTGACCAACATCAACGACTGGGATCGCGATGTGGCTCAAGAGCTGGCCAAGAGCGAAAACCTGGAAATGACCGACAGCCACTGGGAAGTTATCGACTTCCTGCGCGAGTACTACAACGAGTACCAGATCGCTCCGGCTGTCCGCGTTCTGACCAAGGCTATCGGCAAGAAGCTTGGGCCAGAAAAGGGCAACAGCAAGTACCTGTACGAGCTGTTCCCGTACGGCCCGGCAAAGCAGGCCTGTAAGGTTGCTGGTCTGCCGAAGCCGACCGGCTGCATCTAAGAAGAAACCGGTTTGGGGGGATACATCCCCCCCTCTCCAGCTACCCGAAGTCCGGCGGGTCGATTGATGTCTGGGCTTTACGCCACGCTCTATTACGTTGCGACGGTGATTTTTCTTGGCGGTGTAATCTACAAAATCTACCAATACGCCAAGACGCCTGCCCCGTTAAAGATTCCCACTACGCCGGCTCCTACGACAAAGTCCGGTGTGGTCGCCCGCATGGCCCGCGAGGTCGTGCTGTTCGAAAGCCTGTTCAAGTCCAACAAATGGATTTGGATTTTCGGCTGGATGTTCCACGTGGGACTCGCCCTCGTCCTGCTGCGGCACTTCCGCTATTTCCAGGAGCCCGTCTGGACCTGGATCGCCCTTATCCAGCCCATCGGCATGTATGCCGGGTTTGCCATGGTTGCCGGTCTGGCCGGCCTGTGGGCCCGCCGCATTTTCGTCGAACGGATCCGCTACATCACAGGCCCGTCCGATCACCTGATGCTTGCACTGCTCGTGGCCATCGGCCTGAGTGGTCTCGGCATGAAGTTCGTCGCCCACACGGATATCGTCGCCGTGAAGGCGTTCATGCTCGGTCTGATGCGTTTCAGTATTGAACCGCTTCCGACGGATCCGCTTCTGCTGATCCATCTGGCGTTGGTCGCCATCTTGATGATCGTCTTCCCGCTCAGCAAGTTGCTGCACGCGCCGGGAGTGTTCTTCAGCCCGACCCGCAACCAAGTGGATAACCCGCGCGAAGCCCGTCACCTGGCACCGTGGGCCGCGGAGCTCGATAAGTAATTCGAGCGTAGTCAACAGAGCAAAAGCATAAGGAGAGAATCGCGTGGCCGATTTTCAAATACCCAAGATTCGGGAATATCCCACTATTCCCGCTCTGCAGCCTGACGCAACGGCGCATCTGAGCCCGTTCATCGCGGCCCCCAAGCACCAGGAAGATCTCGGCTTTCCCGGTGAGCTGGTGGAGAACTGGGAGCAGAAGGCCATCGACAAGATGGGCGACCTGCTGAGCAAATACCGTGGTCTGCGGGTATTCCTCGACGCCTGCGTGAAGTGCGGTTCCTGCACCGACAAGTGCCACTACTTCCAGGGCACCTCCGACCCGAAAAACATGCCGGTGGCTCGTCAGGATCTGCTGCGTAGCGTCTATCGCCGCTACTTCACTTTCGCCGGTAAGTGGTTCCCGAAACTGGTCGGGGCCCGGGACATGGACAAGAGCGTGCTGGACGAGTGGTACAGCTACTTCCACCAGTGCTCCCAGTGCCGTCGCTGCTCCGTCTTCTGTCCCTACGGCATCGACACCGCCGAGATCTCCATGGCCGCCCGCGAGATCATGGACCATGTTGGTCACGGCCAGAAGTACTGTAACGAGATCCTGGGCAAGGTTCAGACCGTGGGTAACAACCTGGGTCTGCCCGGTCCCGCACTGGCTGCCACCCTGGAAGAGTTCGAAGAGGAGATCGAGGAAGATACCGGTCTGCCGGTCAAGATTCCGCTGGACGTCAAGGGTGCCGATGTACTGCTGATCACCCCCTCCGCCGACTTCTTCGCCGAGCCGCACATCGACGGCCTGATGGGTTACGCCAAAGTCTTCCATGAGGCGGGGGTCAGCTGGACCCTCAGTTCGCACGCTGCCGAGGCGGCCAATTTCTCCATGTTCATCGGCTCTTACAGCAACATGAAGAAGGTCGCAGAGCGCATTCGTGACGCGGCTCTCGAACTGGGCGTCAAACGCATCATCGTCGGTGAGTGCGGTCACGCCTGGCGTGTCGCCTACTCCTTCTGGAACACCCTGACCGGTGTCGGCGCCGGTGCCGATTCGAACGATGAGTACGCACAGAAACTGCAGAAGCAGCTGGACCCGAATGTCCCCCAGCCTGCACATATCTGTGAGTTTACCTACGACCTGATTCAGAAAGGCAAGCTGCGCTTCAACAAGGAGGAGAATGACCATCGCACGGTCACCTTCCACGACTCTTGTAACGTGGCGCGCGCAAGCCGGATGGGCGACATGCCCGGCGGCCAGTTCATCATCCCGCGTGAGGTGATCAAGGCCTGCTGTAACAATTACGTTGATATGGATCCGTCAACCATCAAGGAATCCACCTACTGCTGCGGCGGCGGTGGCGGTCTGCTGACCGACGACCTGATGGAGATCCGGGTCAAGGGCGCCCTGCCCCGCATGGAGGCGCTCAAGGATGTTGCCGACAACCGTGGCGTAAATACCCTTGCGGCGATTTGCGCCATCTGTAAGGCACAGTTTGCCAAGGTCCTCCCCTACTACGACTTCCCGATGCACATGCTGGTAAGCACGCATCAGCTGGTCGGCGAGGCCCTGGTGATGACCGGTTCAGAACAGGAAAAAGAGCTGATGGGTGAAGGGGCTGAAGAAGCGTCTGAAACCGAAGCTGCAGAACAGGATTAACACACCGAACAATCAGGTTGGCGGCTTCAAGCAGTGCCCCGGCCATCAACGCTAAAGATTACTGGCATAGGAGACTGATAAAATGGCAACTTCTAGCGACGACATGAAAAAACATACATTCCGAAAGTACGAGGACGGCGACAGCCAGTGGGGAAGCTGGACCGATGACATCTTCCAGGCCGGCTGGTCACACAAGTGTCCGACCTACGTACACCGTACTCCTCCCTGCCAGGGCAGCTGCCCCTCCGGCCACGACATCCGCGGCTGGCTGGATATCGTCCGTGGGATGGAGAAGCCCACCGGCGATATGACCATGCAGGAGTACGCCTTCCGTCGTGCTACCGATTCCAACCCGTTCCCATCCGTAATGGGTCGTGTTTGCCCCGCTCCCTGTGAGGACGGCTGTAACCGCAACATGGTCGAAGACCACGTCGGTATCAACTCCGTCGAGCAGTACATCGGCGATACCGCACTGGCCAACAACTACACCTACGAGGCAGGCGCCGACACCGGCAAGAAGGTTGCCATCATCGGTGGTGGTCCCGGCGGTATGGCCGCCGCCTACCAGCTGCGTCGTATGGGCCATGGCGTCACCGTCTTTGAAGCCCTCGACGAGCTGGGCGGCATGATGCGTTACGGCATTCCCGGTTATCGTATGCCCCGCGACGTCATGGACGGTGAGATCAAGCGCATCACCGACATGGGTGTAGAGGTCAAGACCAAGACCCGGGTCGGTGTTGACGTTAGCATGGAGCAGCTGGAGAAGGACTTTGATGCCATCGTCTTCGCCATCGGTGCACAGGCCGGTCGCGCCCTGCCGATTCCGGGTGCCGATGCGGTTAACGCCATCACCGGTGTCGCCTTCCTGGCCGCGTTCAACGAGGGCCGCCTGAAGCATGTTAGCGGCAAGGTTCTGGTTATCGGCGGTGGTGATACCTCTATCGACGTCGCCTCCGTTGCCCGTCGTCTGGGTCACATCACTGTTGAGAATGAAAAGGACCGTCCGGAGCACATCATCATCAATCAGACCGCTCACGATGTAGCCGAAACCGCTGCCCGTGAAGGCGCCGAAGTTGTTCTGATGTCCCGCTCTCCCATCGAGAAGATGCCGGCCGCCGAGCACGAGATCGAAGATGCCAAGCGCGAAGGTATCGAGATCATGGGTCAGCTGAACCCGGTTGAGGTCATCAAGGGTGAAGACGGCCGCGCCACAGGCCTGAAGGTCGTGCGTCTGGAAGAGGACGGTTCCACCCCCATCGAGGGTTCCGAGTTCATCATCGACGCCGAGCTTATCGTTGCCGCCATCGGTCAGACCGGTGACTGGGAAGGTATGGAAGGCTTCGCCAACGAGCGCAGCCTGGTCGACGCCGACAAGCACTTCCAGGTACCGGGCAAGCCCGGCTACTTCGCCATCGGTGACGTGGTTCGTCCGCACCTGCTGACCACCGCTATCGGCCACGCCTCTATCGCCGCCGAGAGCATCGACCACTACCTGAAGAACGAAGAGATGAAAAATCGTCCGAAGGTAGACGTACACCACTGGAACCTGCTCGCCAAGCTGCGCGAAACCGAGCACATGCCTGCCGAGTTCCACACCCTGAGCAAGGATGAAGTCAAGCAGAAGGAAGGCTTCGCCAAGGATATCGATCTGGGTCTGCGCGGCACCTCCGAAGCCGACTTCGCGGTACATAACTACGAGGATCGCTCCTCCAGCGAGATCATCTCCGCCGACGAGCTGTTCCTGGGCCACTTCGCCGAGACGCCGCGCAACAAGCGCAAGCACATCGAAGTGACCGCCGATGATGTTATCGGCAACTTCCAGGAGCGACTGATGCCGCTGACCGAGGAAGAGGCGGTCAATGAGGCCGAGCGCTGCATGAGCTGCGGTATGTGCTTCGAGTGCGATAACTGCGTTGTGTACTGCCCGCAGGAAGCTGTCAAGCGTACACCTGCCAAGGATCGCACCACCGGTCGCTATGTCTACACCGACTATGATCGCTGCATCGGTTGCCACATCTGCGCAGATGTCTGTCCGACCGGTTACATCGACATGGGTATGGGTGAATAAGGGGACGTCATGAAGCCTATATACAAGCTTCTCAACGTACTACCGGCCCTGCTGGCGCTGACTTTGTCAGCGCCGGTTGCCGCCGGCGATAATGACGGTGTAGGGCCTAACATCCCTGCTCCGGTCAAAGGTAAGCAGTGTGTCGAAGACACGGATGAAATGCGCAAGAACCATATGAAGTACTTGCTCAAGCACCGTGACGAGACCCTGCGAGAAGGTATTCGCACCAAGCAGTACAGCCTCAAAGAGTGTCTCGAGTGTCATGTTCCTGCAAAGGAAGAGGCTCAGGCGACACGCTCCGAGGGCGAGCACTTCTGCAAGAGCTGCCACATGTATACCGGCGTGAAGATCGACTGTTTCCAGTGTCACGCCGAGCGTCCGGAAACCTCAGCGACGTTCCACCCGCTGGTAACCCCGGGCATGGAAGCTGCCAAGGAGGCACATCAGCCCTCTTCAGAACTGCTGAACAAGCTTGCTGCTGACAAGAACAACACAGGTGCTGTCCAATGAGTGAATCCAAGTATACGGATCCGGCACGTCGTGACTTTCTTAATAACAGTGCCAAACTTGCCGCCGGCGTCACCCTGGCTCCGGGTGTGATGCTTTATGGTGTCGCACACGCCGCTTCGGCCGAGCAGCTGGCCCAGCCGGCCAGCGATAAAGTCCGCTGGGGCATGCTGGTTGATACCAACAAGTGCGCCAAGGGCTGCGATGCCTGTGTCACCGGCTGCCAGACGGAGAACGGCTGGGGCGAACACGGCACCGCCAAAGAGGACGACTCCTCCGAGTACCAACAGGCACAGTGGATTCGCAAGGTTGAACTGCGCAACACCGCCACCGGTGCCGTGCACTCCCTGCCGATGATGTGTCAACACTGCGAAACACCGCCGTGCGTCGACGTCTGCCCTACCGGCGCTTCCATGAAGCGCGCCGACGGTATCGTGCTTGTCGACAAGCATATCTGCATCGGCTGCCGCTACTGCATGATGGCCTGCCCGTACAAGGCTCGTTCCTTCATCCATGAATCACTGGAGAACCAGCGTGCTCACGCGCCGCGTGGCAAGGGTACCGTTGAGTCCTGCACTCTCTGCGTCCACAAGCTGGATGCCGGTCACGGCACCACCGCCTGTGCCGAGGCGTGCAACACTGAAGGTCACAAAGCCATCATCGTTGGTGATCTCAAGGACCCGAATAGCGAAATCTCCGAGGCCGTATCCAAGCATGCCACCACCCAGGTGCGTGCCGATCTCGGTCTTAACACCGGTGTTCGTTACCGCGGTATCTAATAAAAGACATAAACGGATAGATAGGCATGAAAAAAACGCTATTTACGCAAATTGAGGCAAGCAAGGGCTTTTATGCCCTGCTGGCCGGTCTGGCTGCCGTTATCCTGATCGGCATGTTCGCCTGGTACCAGATGGAACATCTCGGCCACTACATTACCGGCATGAACAACCAGATCGTTTGGGGTATGCCTCACGTGTTCGCCATCTTCCTGATCGTCGCCGCCTCCGGGGCGCTCAACGTCGCCTCTATCGGATCGGTATTCGGCAAGAAGATGTACAAACCCCTGGCGCCGCTGTCCGGTCTGCTCGCCATCACCCTGCTGCTTGGCGGTTTGACCGTTCTGGTGCTGGATCTGGGCCGTCCCGATCGGCTGATCGTGGCGATGACCCACTACAACTTTAAGTCCATCTTCGCCTGGAACATCATCCTCTACAACGGCTTCCTTGCCCTGGTAATCATCTACCTGTGGACGATGATGGAAAAGCGTATGAACCGCTACACTCCTGCTGCCGGTTTGTTTGCTTTTGTCTGGCGTCTCATCCTCACCACCGGTACCGGCTCCATCTTCGGCTTCCTGGTGGCACGTCAGGGATATGATGCCGCCATCATGGCGCCGATGTTTATCGTCATGTCCTTCTCCTTCGGTCTGGCGTTCTTCCTGCTGGTGCTGATGGCTACCTACAAGTTCACCGAGCGTCCGCTGGGCGATGTGATCCTCAAGCGCCTGAAGAATCTGCTGGGCGTGTTCGTAGCCGGTGCGCTTTACTTCGTAGCAGCCATGCATTTGACCAACCTGTACGCCACCGAACATCACGGTGTCGAGGCCTTCATCCTGATGGATGGCGGTATCTACACCACCCTGTTCTGGTTCGGCTACGTTGTACTGGGTACCCTGGTGCCGCTGGCCCTGCTGTATAACCCGGCTACCGGCATGAAGCGTGGCGCCATCGCCCTCGCCTCTGCCCTGGTCGTACTCGGTGGTTTCGCCCTGGTCTACGTCATCGTTATCGGCGGTCAGGCCTATCCGTTGGAGATGTTCCCCGGTTACGAGGTTACCAGCAGCTTCGAGGGTGGCGTTAACTCAGCATTCTACAACTACAGCCCCTCCGGCTATGAAATTCTGCTTGGCCTCGCCGGCGTTGCCCTGACCCTGGCAATGACCGTCTTTGCCATGAAGAACCTGCGCTTCCTGCCGGAGAGCCTTGCGGATAGCGAGGTCGACCCGCACAGCAAATAAGTCCGCTATTTTTGCTGTACGACGCAAACACCGATGTCTCCGTAAGGAACATCGGTGTTTTGCTTTTAGGGGTATTCACCACAGAGACACGGAAAACACAGAGTTTGTAGGCCAGTACGTGACTGCTCATTCACCAAACTGCTCCCAAGGAGTGAACAGCACCTCCCCGAATAGCATTCTCTGCGTCCTCTGCGTCTCTGTAGTGAGATAATCCAAAACGCTTTAAAATAGCGCTGATTGCCCTTATACAGAGAGTTTGACCGGCCAGATTCCCCGGTAATAATCGCACAGTTTTCAGAGGTGGTGGCATGAGCCAAGAAGAGCACGCATTTGCACAATATGTACGAATCCTCGGCAAGGGCCGCAACGGCTCGCGCGGCCTGACGGCCGACGAGGCCTACGAGGCGATGCGCATGATCATGAATGAAGAGGTCGAGCCGATTCAGCTTGGCGCCTTCCTGATGCTCATGCGCGTCAAGGAAGAGACCCCTGAAGAGGTGGCGGCCGCGGTCAGGGCGATCCGCGCGAACCTTAATGTGCCTGCCAATGCCCCCAAGGTAGACCTCGACTGGTCCTCCTACGCCGGCAAGAAGCGCATCCTGCCCTGGTACCTGCTCGCCACCCTGCTGATGGCGCAAAACGGCATCCGCATCTTCATGCATGGCGCCGGCGGTCACACCGCCGGGCGCCTCTATACCAAGGATGTGCTGCCGCAGCTGGGCGTTCCCGTCGCCACCAGTATGGATGAGGCCGCCAAGCAGCTGGAAGAGAACAACTTCAGCTACATCGACCTGGAGCATTTGAGCCCCAAGCTCTATGAGATCATAGAACTGCGCCCTCTGCTCGGCCTGCGCTCGCCGGTGCACACCATCGCCCGCATGCTCAACCCCTTCAATGCCGAGCATGTGATGCAGGGGATCTTCCACCCCGGTTACCGCCCCACTCACCAGGAAGCGGGGATCATGCTGGAGATCCCGCATATGTCCGTGATTAAGGGTGAAGGCGGCGAGATTGAGCGCAACCCCGACCAGGATGTGCTGATTCAGGGTGTCCACAACGGTGAGATGGTCGACGAAGAGTGGCCGGCGATGTTCAACAAACGCCATGTACGTCCGGCTGAGATGAATGTGGCCGATTTGGCCGCAGTCTGGCGCGGTGAGAAAAGCGACGAGTACGGTGAAGCCGCGGTTGTCGGCACCATCGCCATCGCCCTGTATACCCTGGGCAAGGCCAAAACCCGCGAAGAGGCCGAGGAGCAGGCCGAAGCCATGTGGGCCGCACGCGACAAGGCCCGTTTCGCCAACGCCGCCTGATATGGCCCACCTGCTTTTCAGCGCCGCGCACAAGTCCTCGGGCAAAACCACCATTACCCTGGGGATTTGCGCGGCGCTGGCCCGTTCCGGGCTTGTCGTCCAACCCTTCAAGAAAGGCCCCGACTACATCGATCCGATGTGGTTAAGCCGTGCTGCAGAGCGCGCCTGTTACAATCTCGACTTCAACACCATGGCGCATGAGGAGATTGAGGCGTTTTTCGCCGGGCACAGCGCCGACAGCGATATTTCACTCATTGAAGGCAATATGGGCCTGTTCGACAGTCTCGATATCGAGGGCGGCCAGAGCAACGCTGCACTGGCCAAGCTGCTCCACTCCCCCGTCGTGCTCATCCTCGATGTCAAAGGCGCCACACGAAGCATTGTGCCGGTGATCCTCGGCTTTCAGCAGTTCGAGCCCGAGATGAACCTTGCCGGCGTTATTCTCAACAAGGTTGCCGGCGCCCGCCATGAGGCACGCCTGCGTGAAGTCATCGGCCACTATTGCGATATTCCGGTATTGGGCGCCATCCATCGGGACCGTCGTCTCGCCATTGACGAGCGTCACCTGGGTCTCATCCCCAGCAATGAGGCCACGGAGGTCTCCGGCAAACTGGACGAGATAAGCCGGCTGGTGGCCGCCCAGGTGGACCTTGAGGCCCTGCAAAAGATCGCTGCAACCGCCCCTGCTATCACACCCCCCTCGCCTCGCCCCCTGCCGGAAAACACTGAAAGGGTACGCATCGCCATCGCCCGGGACAGTGCCTTCGGTTTCTACTATCCGGACGATTTGGATGCGTTGAAGAGCGCAGGGGCCGACCTGGTTCCCTTTGATGCGACGGAGGACAGCACCCTGCCGGAGGATATTGATGGTCTCTTTATCGGCGGCGGCTTTCCCGAGATGCGCATGGAGGCCCTGGCGGCCAACCGGTCGCTACGCAGCCATATCAGGGCTGCTATCGAGGCCGGACTACCGACCTATGCCGAGTGCGGCGGTCTGATGTACCTCTCACGCTCCCTTACCCGGGGCAAGCAATCGGCGGAGATGGTGGGCATTGTTCCAGGGGACTGCATCATGCACGAAAAACCGGTGGGACGAGGCTATGCACACATCGTTGAAACCGGCCACAGCCCCTGGCCCGGCAGCGAGCCGGGGCAGGCCTACCGGGTGCATGAGTTCCATTACTCCAGCCTTGAAAACCTGCCGGATGACCTCCAGTATGCTTATAGGCTGGAGCGCGGCCACGGTATTCGGGACAGGCTGGACGGGTTTATCTACAAAAACCTCCTGGCCAACTATGTCCATCTTCGTGATGTCCGCGGCAATCACTGGACCCGGCGTTTTGTCGAGTTTGTCCGTGCCTGCCGTGGTAAGATCCCGTCCTATGCCGCGCCTGAACACTCAGGGGAGGCAACATTTCTTCCCCCTTTCATGTAAAGAATTTAAGGTTATTTCATGATTACACTGACCGAGAATGCAATCGAACAGGTGAAAAGCGCCGCAGAACAGAGTCAGGCAAAGGGCCTGGCGCTTCGCCTGGCGGCGAAGAAGAACCAGGACGGTACCATGGAGTACGGTATGGGCTTCGACGAGGCTAAGGATGATGATCTGCTGTTCAAATTCGATGGTGTCGAAGTGGTATTCGGCGGCGAATACGGTCCGCTGCTCAATGGTACGACCATCGACTTTGTCGAGCTGGAACCGGGCAAGTGGAACTTCATCTTCATGAACCCCAACGACGCCAACTACCAGCCCCCGGGAAGCGACCAGGGTGGCTGCAGTTCCGGCGGCTGCAGCAGCTGCAACTAACCACGGCAGCCCCAACAGCCTGTGGCCATACCTGCCCGGTTTTCTATCCAATCCGGGCAGGTGGTCTACCCAAAATGGGATAGCTATGTGTTATAATAGCCCGTTCTCAATCACCGGGTTGCGGTAGAGGTAACCTTATAGCCGCCATGGGCAACACCACGAACACATCGCATCAGGGCCGTCTGCACCAGCTGCTGGACGCATTCGCCTCTCTCCTCCTGTTAAGTGGCGAGGGGCTTCCGGGCAAGCGCCTGCGCTTTTTGCTGATCGGCGTCGGCAACACCTTCGCCCTGCTCGGCCTCAACCTCGCCCTGCTGCTGCACTTTCCCGAGTACGAACAGCTCCTGCTGTTTCTGTTCGGCGTCTTTATTTTCGCCGGCATCGGATTGCTATTTGCCATCTCTCTCGCCTTTCGCCGCTATCTGCTACACCCCAGCG
This sequence comes from Pseudomonadota bacterium, assembly GCA_046484535.1. Lineage (GTDB taxonomy): Bacteria > Pseudomonadota > Gammaproteobacteria > Thiohalomonadales > Thiohalomonadaceae > JAPHTQ01. The sequence continues at coordinate 12,528 of JAWOIT010000006.1, forward strand.
AGGAGCTGAAACGCTGGTCCGATGAGATCCGAGAAGGCAACCTGGCCATCCGTCTGCACCCGGAGGAAATGGGCGAGTTAAAAGAGGTGGCCAAGGATATCAACAACCTGCTCGGCTACCTGCAGAATCTTTCCAAGCACATGGATGACGAGATTAAACGTCAGACCAAACGCTTCGAACAAAAAACCAACTCCTTGCAGGTACTCTACGACGTTGCCGCCAGCCTCAATGCCTCGCGCGATCTCAAAGACCTGCTGACCCGTTTTCTCCATACCATGCGCGATATCGTCAACGCCAAGGCGGGTACCGTGCGTCTGCTCACCGACAACGACCAGATGGAACTGGTCGCCAGCATCGGTCTGGAGGATGCGGTGATCGAAGAGGAGCGCATGGTGCCGGTACAGCGCTGCCTATGCGGCAATGCGGTGACCGAGGGTGAGGTGCTGTTCCAAAAAGATCTCTCCCCTTGCACCCAGTGGGTCGGACGGCCGGTACTGGGCGACACCGGCCTGGAGATGATCGCCGTTCCGTTGCAGTATCACGGCAAGAACCTCGGGGTCTACAACCTCTTCGTCGAAAAGGCGGATATCGACTCCAGGGAAGAGGTCAAGGCGCTCTTCACCAGTATCGGCCGTCATCTGGGTATGGCCATCGAGAAGGCGCATCTGGATGACGAAGCCAAGCGCTTGTCCATCATCAAGGAGCGCAATGCCCTCGCCCACGAACTGCATGACTCACTGGCACAGACCCTGGCCAGCTTGCGCTTCCAGGTCAGCATGCTTGACGAGGCCATCGATCGGCAAGGCGCCGATGTCACCCATGAGGATATCCAACAGATAAAAAGCGGCCTGGACGAGGCCTATACCGAGCTGCGCGAACTGCTGGCCCACTTCCGCGCCCCCATCAACTCCCGCGGCCTGATGCCCGCTCTGGAAGACCTGATCAGCAATTTCCGCAAGCAGACCGGGATGCATGTACTGCTGCAAAAGGAGTGGGACTCCACCCGCCTCCCTGCCACTATGGAGATGCAGGTGTTGCGCATCATTCAGGAGGCGCTGGCGAACGTTCGCAAGCACAGCAATGCCCATACGGTACGGGTGATGCTGCGCTGCGACAAGGACGGTCATTACCATATCCTGGTCGAGGATGACGGCGTAGGCATGGACAAACCCGCCTTCAGCGGACACCCCGGAGAGCATCTCGGTTTGTCGATCATGCAGGAGCGTGCCCGCTATCTTGGGGGTGAATTGCGAATTGAGAGTGAATCCGGTGAAGGAACAAGGGTACAATTAACCTTCTTTAGCCCGGACAGCAGCACACCGCAGCAAAAAGAACCGCAACACTTCGCCCTGATTTGATAACAACACAAGCATGCAAGTACTACTCGTCGACGACCACACCCTTTTCCGAAGCGGTCTTGAGACCCTGTTGGAGCGCCATGGCATCGAGGTGATCGCCACCGCCGGCAACGGCCGTGAAGGTTTTCTCATGGCCCGGGAGCTGCAACCCGATGTGGTACTGCTCGATATGCGTATGCCGGAAATGAGCGGCCTGGAGGTCCTCTCAGGGCTGCGTGCCGTCGGATTCCGTAACCCCATTGTCATGCTCACGACCAGCAACGAGGAAGAGGACCTGGTCGAGTGCCTGCGCAACGGCGCCTCCGGCTATCTGCTTAAAGACATGGAACCGACCGAGCTTGTTACCGCTCTAAGGGATATCGTCGGCGGCAAGACCATCGTCGCTCCTGAGCTGGCCGCCGTATTGGCCCGCGTGGTGCAGGGCGATGTGGAGGATATCCTCAACAAGGAGGCCGACCCGTTCGCCGAGTTGACCCCGCGCGAGTTGGAGATTCTCTGCCTGCTCGCCGAGGGCCAAAGCAACAAGGTGATCGCCCGCAACCTCGGTATCTCCGACGGCACCGTCAAGCTGCATGTAAAGGCGATTCTGCGAAAACTCAATGTCCACTCCCGCGTCGAGGCCGCCGTGATGGCCGTGGAACAAAACTTTTGCCATAAGGATTAAACTGTGTCGCTACACGAAAAACCATTCAAATTACTGCTCCTCCCATTTTTCGTCCTGTTTTTCAGCCCTGCGCTGCAAGCCCAAGAGGAGACGCGCTGGTATGAGGTGGAGGTCCTGCTCTTTGAGCAACAAAGTGAGAGTTACCGGCAATCGGAAGAGTGGCCGCTGGATTTCACCGAGCCTGAACTGGAGGGAAGCCGAGAATTAAGCTCTACGGGTTCCTTTCGCCGACTGAGCAATACAGAATTGAAAAGGCAAGGGGATGCCGATCGCATAAAGAGCGCTGCAGACCTGAAACTATTGGCACACTTTGGTTGGCGCCAGCCCGGACTATCGCGCGAGGAGGCGGTGCCGCTGCGTATTGAAGAGGTGCCGGGACTGTCGGGAACACTCACGCTTATCCTCTCCCGCTACCTGCATATTGAGACCGATCTGCTCTACCGTGAAACCGAGGAACACGTCTATCGCCTAGAGCAATCACGCCGCATGCGCAGCGGTGAATTGCACTACCTGGACCACCCTGTCTTAGGTATCGCGATAGAGGTGCGCCGGGCTGAAGCTCCATAAAAAAGAGCCCGCCGGGTAAGTCATTATCGACCTACCCGGAGTTGGTGTGTACCCGCTGCTTTAGCTGATCCGGGACACTGCATGTTCCAGTAACCGCCGTACGTCCTTAAGCCCGGTCTTCAGGTGACGTTCAATCATCTCCATCGTCAGCGCCTCCTCCCCTCGCCCTGCCGCCATGTTGGCCACCACGGCTATGGAGATATAACAAAGCTCCAGTTCACGCGCCAGGGCCGCCTCCGGCATGCCGGTCATACCCACCAGAGCGCAACCGTCCCGCTCCAGCCGATCAATCTCGGCGGCCGTCTCCAAACGCGGACCCTGAGTCGCGCCATAGGTGCCCCCGGCAATGAGCGCCAGATCGATCTCTGCGGCACAGGCTTGCAAAACCTGTCGAAGTGACTCGCAATACGGCTGAGTAAAATCGATGTGGGTCACATTGGTCAGCCCTTCTTCAAAGTAAGTATTGATACGCGACCAGGTGTAGTCGATGATTTGATCCGGCAAGACCAGGCTCCCAGGCTGCAAACCGGGGTCTATCCCCCCCACAGCGTTAACAGCGATCACCTGCTCGGCGCCGCTCTCTTTCAGAGCCCATAGGTTAGCGCGATAATTGATTTTGTGCGGTGGAATGGTGTGCCCCGCCCCATGCCTTGGCAGAAACATCACCTCATTCCCGGCCACCTCACCAAAAACAAGAGGCGCCGAAGGCTCCCCGTAGGGCGTATGCATCACCTCCCGGCGGATAATCTCCAAACCTTTCAGCGAAGTCAGTCCGGTACCACCGATAATGGCCAGTTTTGCCATGTTCTAAATCCTCAAATCAAAAAATAACTCACCGCAAAGGCGCAAAGTTCGCAAAGAGTTGGCTGGTGTTGGTGATCGCGGGTTAGCTTGGCCGATTAGGCATAAGCAAACACCCTGAATCCAAGCAATACACTCAAATTGATGTTTAGGTATTACTTTTCTTTGCGCTCTTTGCGCCTTTGCGGTGACTTGTTTTCACTAACTACCCTTAACGGCGAAGATGCCCGGCGCGTTGCGCAGGTACTCCTTGTAATCCATGCCGAAGCCGAAGACATAGCGGTCCTCGACCTCCAACCCGACATAGTCGGCTTCAATCCCGACATTGCGTTCATGCCGTTTTTTTACCAGCACGGCGCTTCGCACACTTTTAGCACCGGCAAGACGGCACGATTCAACAATGGCGCCCAGGGTCAGACCTTCATCCAGAATATCGTCGATGATCAGGATATGACGGTTCTCCACAGGAAAACGCGGCATCACCCGCCACTCCAGTTCACCACCCGCCGTGGCACCACGGTAGCGGCTGGCGTGAATGTAGTCGATTTGCAGGGGAAAATCGAGATAACTCAAGAGGTAGCCGGCCGGGATCATGCCGCCGCTCATCACAACCAGGATAAGGGGATTTTGCTTCTGCAAATCCAGGGTGATCTGCTGTGCCAACGCCCTGATGGCCTGCTCTACCTGCTGTCGGTCGAACAGACAGTCGGCCTCTTGATATACCTGAGCGGCCTGTTCCGCGCTAACCGCCATACTATTAACTCCCATTGCTGCCCATTCCCCGCTCCTCCACTTGTAAGGTATCCGGTAAATGCACCGTTGATGTCGGAAAGGCGATCTGGGCACCGTTGGCATCGATAATGTCGATCACCTTGAGCAACACATCCTGCTTCACCTCATGGTAGTGGATCCAGTTGGTCGTGTGGGTAAAGGTGTAGATAAAAAAATCGAGCGATGAGGGAGCAAACTGGTTGAAATTGACAATCATGGTCTGCGACTCATCAATCTCAGGGTGTTCAGCCAGCATCGCCTTCACCTGGTCGATAATCGTTTCTATCTTGGCGGCATCCTCATAACGGATACCCACCGTTTCATAAATACGTCGATGGGACATTCTTGAGGGGTTCTGCACCGCAATACTGGTAAAGGTAGCGTTGGGTACATAGAGCGGTCGCTTGTCAAAAGTACGAATACAGGTCAAACGCCAACCGATTTTCTCAACCGTACCCTCTATGTCCCTATCGGGTGAACGTATCCAGTCACCCACCGCAAAGGGACGATCGAGATAGATCATCAAACCGCCAAAGAAGTTAGCCAGCAGATCCCTGGCGGCAAAACCCACCGCAATACCGCCGACACCACCAAAGGCCAGTATCCCGGAAACGCTGAACCCAAGCGTCTGCATTCCCACCAAAACCGCGGTGATCAGTACAGACAAACGCAGCAATTTGCTGATGGCATCCACGGTGGTGGGATCTACCGTACGCCCTTCACTATCGGCCCGGGCAAAAATCGCCTGTTCCACACCAGCGATAAAACGGAAAACAAACCAGGTGGCGAGCACGATGACACCGATTTCCCGTACCGGATCAACCAACTCGAAAATCGCCGCATCGGTCTGTTTGCCGACAATTTCGGCAGCAAAGCTAATACCGATAAGCCACACCAAAAAACTCAGCGGCCGGGCCGCCGCCATATATAATGCGTCATCCCACAGTGTATGACTGGCTTCTACCTTGATGTGTAAGCGTTTGAGCAGTTTTTTTAAAATAAAGTCGAGCAACAAGGTACCAAACACCACAAGAAAAACCTGGACCACTAACGCCGTGGTCGTGCTTCCTTGCGTAACATTCTCCCAGAGCTGTTCTAATTCCATTGTCTCTCCCTGTTTGAAGTTATATGAATTTATAAATCGAGCGACAGTGACTTACCACCGTTAAGCGACTGCATGGCACTGACAGCCTGGTGCCAGGCCGCTTGTTTATGCAATGTCTGCGGTGTGATCGGGCGGCGGCCATGCAGGCGGGCTAGACGCGAGTGCAGCACAGGGTTCGTGGGATAGTCGAGCCCGCGCAAAATGCTTCGTGCTCCCTCCGGGTTATTGCAAATTAGGATCATGTCGCATCCGGCCGCCAGTGCCGCCCTTGCGCGCGCGACATAATCACCGGCAACACTCGCTCCTTCCATATTCAGATCATCGCTGAAAATGATCCCCTGGAAAGCCAAACGCTTTCGCAGAATCTCCTGCAACCAGAAGGAGGAAAACCCGGCCGGATGCTCATCCACGGAGGTATAGATAACATGGGCGGGCATCACACCGGCCATACCATTGGCAATCATGGGTTCATAGGGCAGCACATCCTCGGCCAGAATATCCGCCAGCTGACGGGCATCCCGGGGTATCGCCTCGTGGGAGTCGGTCTCAATCGCTCCATGGCCGGGGAAGTGTTTGCCGATCGCCGCCATCCCGGCGCGCTGCATGCCGTGCATCATCGCTGCGGCGAGCTCCGCGACCACGTGTGGTTGACGGTGGAATGAGCGGTCACCAATGACTCCGCTGACGCCATAATCCAGATCCAGGACCGGCGCGAAACTAAAATCGACACCGACGGCACGCAACTCGGAGGCCATCAACCATCCGGCCTGCTCCGCCAGATGCCGGGCACGGCGACGATCCCGGGCATATATCTCACCAAAACGACGCGCCGCGGGCAGGCGGGTAAACCCCTCGCGAAAGCGTTGCACCCGACCGCCCTCCTGGTCCACCGCAACCAGCAGCGGCGGGCTGCGCAGCGCATGGATGTCGGCGATTAGCGCGGCCAGTTGCTCCGGGCTCTCGTAATTGCGGCTAAAGAGAATGACGCCCCCGACCAGCGGATGTGTCAGAACCTCGCGCTCTTCTTCATCCAGGGCGGTGCCCCGAAGGTCAAGCATGACCGGTCCCAATGACATATATTCTTTTCCCCTATGTCCTTTTTCTCTGCTTATTCTTCAGTTATCAGGACCCGCGTTCCCACAGGCACCTTGTCAAACAGTTCGATAATATCTTTATTGCGCATGCGGACACAGCCATGGGAGCGCGGCACCCCCATCGGTTCTTCATCGGGCGTGCCGTGGATGTAAATATACCGCCGCATAGTATCCCTGCTTCCCAGGCGGTTCCTGCCCGGCTCCAGGCCGCTCAGCCAGAGTATCCGGCTCAGTATCCAATCCCGTTGGGGCGACTCCCGGCGCAGCGCGGGAGTGAAAATCTCGCCGGTGGGACGACGGGCGACAAATACCGTGTTCTCGGGGCAACCGTCACCGATTTTCGCCCGCACCACATGCCTGCCCCGCGGGGTGCAACCGCTTCCCTCCTCCTCCCCCGGCCCGTTCAGGGCGGTGGAGATCGCCACATCCATCAGCACCCCTCCACCTTCACGGAGGTAAAGCCTCTGCTTGGCGATACTGATGAGGATCTCTCTATCAGCCATGCTTCCACTCTCGGTAGGGGTGTTTGACCAGACAGACGTTGTAGTAACGGGTATCCCCGCTGACCTCCTCTCCGAGCCAGGGCGGTGCGGAGAAGGCCTCCTCTTCGGAGTTCAGCTCAATTTCAGCAACGATGAGGCCTTCATTATCACCGGCAAAGACATCGACCTCCCAGGTATGCCCTTCATGGGGGACAAGATAGCGGGTTTTCTCAATCAGTGGCTTTTCACACAGCGTGTCGAGCATCTCCTCCGCCTCCTCCAGCGGAACAGGATACTCATATTCCTGCCTGCGCACCCCGAGGGTCGCGCTCTTGATGTTGAGGTTCGCGCGATCGCCCTCAATCCTGACGCGCACGGAGGCCTTCTCCGCACCGACAAGGTAACCCTGACAAAAACGGGTGCCGCTGTCGGCACTGCGTCGCCATTCATCACTACTTACCAGAAACTTACGTTCAATCTCTGTCGCCATTTGCGCTATAGTACTCTTTCACCTTGAGCTGAAGTGGAGCATTGTCTCGAACTTTGCCTCAATTATAAAATCGAAATTTCCACAACAGAACAAAGAGCAGGAGGAAGCGATATGATGCGAGCGGTACTTATGCACCAAAGTGGCGGCCCGGATGTCCTGCTCTACAGCCACGAGGTCACCCCACCACGTATTCATGGTGACCACCAGGTTTTGGTCCGCCTCAAAGCGGCGGGGGTCAATCCGGTCGACACCAAACTGCGCAGCCGCGGCACCTACTACCCCGAGCAGATGCCGGCGATCCTCGGCTGTGACGGCGCCGGGGTTGTCGAGGAGGTGGGTGAGGCGGTAACCCGCTTCCGGCCCGGAGATGAGGTCTACTACTGTTTCGGAGGCATTGGTGGCGCGCAGGGCAACTATGCCGAGCTGAATGTGGTGGATGAGCGGTTCCTGGCCGCAAAGCCCCGCACCGCGGACTTTGTCACCGCTGCGGCGGCGCCACTGGCGCTGATTACCGCCTGGGAGGCGCTCCATGATCGCGGCCGTATCCAGACCGAACAGAAGGTGTTGATCCACGCCGGCGCCGGCGGGGTCGGCCATGTGGCGATCCAGTTGGCCAAGGCGGCGGGCTGTCAGGTCATTACCACCGTCAGCTCAAAAGAGAAGGCCGCATTCGCCAAACAACTCGGCGCGGATGAGACTATCTTATACAGGGATGTCGATGTAGCCGAAGCCGCTACCGCCTGGAGCGGCGGCGAGGGGGTGGACCTGGTGCTGGATACGGTCGGCGGTAAAGTTTTTGAACAAAGCTTCTCCGCGATACGCCCCTATGGTCATATCGTCAGCCTGTTGCAACCCGATGAGGTGGACTGGAAGACGGCGCGGTTGCGTAACCTGAGCATCAGTCTGGAACTAATGCTCTCGCCCATGTACTTTGGCTGGGGGGACGCCCAGGAGCACCAGAGGTGGATTCTCGAACAGTGTGCAACCCTTATTGATGAAAGAAAACTCACCGTGAAAGTGAGTCATACCCTCCCCCTGGAGGCGGCGGCGGATGCGCATACATTGCTCGAAAGCGGCGGCATGCAGGGCAAAGTGGTACTTACAGTCTAGATGGTCTTAGAACAGGAATAATAATCAATGATAAAAACCCGTTATCGGGAAATCCCCAGCTATACCACCAAAGACGGTTCCGAGATCCGTGAATTGATGCACCCCGCGGTGCACGGTAACAGCAATCAGAGCCTGGCTGAGGCAACCATCCCCCCGGGACACAAAACCAAACTGCACAGCCATCAGCACAGCGAGGAGCTCTACCACATCACCGCAGGACATGGCCTGATGCAACTGGGGGAGGAGAAGTTCGAAATCCGTGTGGGAGACACCATCGCCATTCCACCGAACACCACGCATGCGGTGGAGAACTTCGGCAGCGAGCCGCTGGTGCTTTTGTGCTGCAGCGCACCTCCCTATGAACATGAGGATACTGAACTCATTGAAGGGTAATATTCACCCTTCAGTAAACTTCCTGAATGCTGCTACTACCTCATCGAGCCACACCACGATGACAGCTTCACACTACGACCGCATTATCTCCCTGCCCCTATGAGAATTCTGTTGGCCCCGATGGAAGGGGTTGTCGATCCCTATATGCGCGAGCTGCTAACCCGCCTGGGCGGGTATGACGGCTGTGTCACTGAATTCATCCGCGTTACCGGTAGAAGGTTGTCGCGAAAGAGTGTCCAACGGATCTGTCCCGAGCTTGGCAACGGCGGGACAACCGACAGCGGCACCCCGGTAACCGTTCAACTGCTCGGCGGGGATGCCGATGCAATGGCGCAAAACGCCGCCACCATTGCCCGAATGGGCGCACCGGGGATCGATCTTAACTTCGGTTGCCCATCGAAAAAGGTCAACAGCAAGGATGGCGGGGCGGTTCTGCTCAAAGAGCCCGAACGTCTCTATCAAATCATCGCCGCGGTAAGGCAGGCGGTCCCAGCGCAAACACCGGTCTCCGCCAAGATTCGGCTTGGTTACGAGGATACCGGGCTCGCCCTCGCCAACGCCCTGGCAGTCGAGAATGCCGGCGCCGACTTTGTCACTGTCCACGCCCGAACCCGGCGCGATGGCTACCGGGCCCCGGCACGTTGGGAGTGGCTGGCCAGGGTGAACGGAGCACTGACCATCCCGGTGATCGCCAATGGAGACATTCGAACGGTAGAGGACTACCACCGATGTCGTGAAATCAGCGGATGTGAGGATGTCATGATCGGTCGTGCGGCGGTCAGCCGCCCGGATCTTGCCCGGCAGATTCGTTCGTCACTGCTCCAACAGGAGACCCGGGCGTTGGATTGGCCGGGGGTCAGGGCGTTGCTTCTTGGCCTGGGCGAACGCATGGCGCAGGATATCGAAAGCCGTCACGTCGCGACCCGACTCAAGCAGTGGCTGGCCATGCTAAAACAGGAGTATCACGAAGCGGGCGGCTGTTTCGAACGGCTGCGAAAGACAAGGGACTTCGATGAGATGGCGCCGCTGCTGCGTGGATTTCAGTGGCTTTAGGCCTCCGACCTGCCTGCCGGATAGCACCTAAGGCGGCCTGTTGTGGTGATATGCCTTGGCTTGTCAGCGGGCGTAATTACTCTCCTCCTTGAAGCTAACCCCGCTGAGGCGCAAAAGCGCAAAGACTTCTTATTGCAGGACTTTCACCACATCATCCAGATCTCTAGCGGTGGTTATCCTATTCTCGGTTCTCGCGTGGGGTAATCAAGGCGGTTCGGCTCGCAAGCTCGGCAAGCCTACATTAGTTGTAGGGTGTGCCGTTAGGCGCACCGTTATGCGGGACGTGTGGTTATTAACAGACCGGATGCCGGTTCGTCTCGAAGGCTCGGCAAGCCCGACCAACTTAAGCAGTCAGACTTTGCACCTCTGCGCCTGGACAATGTGCTCCCTGCATTGTCTACCACCGCCATCCATGGCGGCGTCTGCGGTGAGATCATTCATATTGTGGGGCGAGTAGTTACCGGCGGGCTTAAAATGCCTCACTCCATCGCTTGCTCAGGCGCAGCGCGGAATTGATCAAACCCACCATGGAATAGGTCTGGGGAAAATTGCCCCACAACTCTCCGGTTTTCGGGTCGATATCCTCGGACAGCAGCCCCAGGTGGTTGCGGGCATCCAGCATATTCTCGAACAAACGGCGGGCCTCGTCATGCCGACCGATCGCGGTGAGCGCATCGATCAGCCAGAAGGTGCAGATATTGAACGCGGTCTCGGGATAACCGAAGTCATCCTGCTGTGCGTAACGGAACATGTGGTCGCCGCGTCTGAGCGCCTTTTCCACCGCCTCCACCGTGGCTATGAAACGGGGATCTTCCGGTGGAAGAAAGCCCAGCTCGAACATCAATAGCAGGCTGGCGTCCACCTGCTCTCCGCCGAAGCTCTCAACAAAAGTATTGCGCTCCCGGTCAAACGCCTGCTCAATGATTGTTTGCCGCATATCATCCGCATGTTTGCGCCAATCGTCGGCACGTTCGGGCAGACCCAGACGTTGGGCGATCCGGGCCAGCCGGTCCGCACCGGCCCAGCACATGACCGATGAGTAGGTGTGCACTCGAGCCATGGTGCGCAATTCCCACAGACCCGCATCGGGCTTGTCATATAAGTCCACACACCGATAGCCGACCTCCTCCAGCCGTTCAAACAGATCGATATCCCCGGGCCTTTTCAGCCGTTCATCGAAAAATGTCTGGGTTGCGGCGAGGATGACGCTGCCATAAATATCATTCTGAATATGCTCATAGGCCTGGTTGCCCCGGCGCACCGGACCCATACCCCGGTAACCCGGCATCTGCTCGACGAACTCCTCGACCAGTGCCTTTCCGAGCGCCACGCCGTAAACCGGTTGCAGATGCTCCCCCTCCCAGCCGGCGACAATATTCGTAATGTAGCGAATGTGATCTTCCATCGTTTTGGTCGCGCTCAGGCGGTTTAGCGCCTGAACGACGAAATAGGCATCGCGCAACCAGCAGTAACGATAATCCCAGTTACGCTCGGTATCGGGCGCTTCCGGAATGGAGGTGGTGGCGGCGGCAATGATCGCCCCTGTTTCCTCGAAACTGTGCAGTTTGAGCGTGATCGCTGCGCGGATAACCGCCCTTTGCCACTCAAAAGGGATGGCCAGAAAGCGTGCCCACTCCTGCCAGTACTCGCAGGTTCGTTTGAAGTACTCATTTGCGGTCAGGACAAGGTCACTGGGAAAGCTTTCATCCAGTCCGAAGATTAGCGTCGCCTCCTCCTCCAGAAGAAACGGCACCTCGTCAGCCAGATAGGCCACCGGCAGATTGCTCGTACAGCGCAACGCCATATTTGCCCCCGCATAACGCAAGTGGTTACTACCTCGAAAGCACTGACCGGTTTCAGCACCATAGCCGAAAGTCGGCCGAATCCGAACGGTAATACGCGGATGGCCGGCAAGAGGCCGGAGTTGCCGGATGATCAGCACCGGTCTGAACATACGTCCCCGATCCTTAAAGCGTGGAGTAAAGTCGGTGATCTCAACCGCACTGCCGTGGTGATCATAAAGAGTGGTAACCAGAACCGCCGTGTTATGCCGGTACTTCTGGGTACTGTGCGAAAAATCAGTCAGAAGCACATCGTAAAAGCCGCGCTCGGCCTGCTCGCGCTCCCCCATCAACAGACTGCAAAAAACCGGATCCCCATCAAACCGCGGCAGGCATGACCAGGCGATCCGTCCCTGCTTGTCGACAAGGGCGGAAAAGGTCGAGTTGCCGATAATCCCAAGATCAAGATCACTCATTGCGCAAAATCTCCGCTGTGGACGGAAAGTATCCGCCCGCCATAAAAAACATAGAGTCCAGGCAATGGTGTGTAAAGGTTGTTTCGGAATATAAGCGGTTCGCCAAGCCCCGGAAGAAAACGCGGAGCGTGACACTCAAACTCCCGATATCCCGGCGTCGGGAGTATAAAGCATGACGGTACTTAGCCAATCCGGGGGCATTGCTTTCTGCCGCTGAGATAAATCAGCGTCCTGCTGAGCCGGGTCATGCTGGTTCGAGTGAAGCCGTACCCATGTTAGGTCAAATGTCGCACTGAGGCCGATTCTCACTCTTGCGGCCCGAAGCACGCCGCATAGTCAGTGCACACTTGGCATGAGGGCGCCCTGCAGGTATAGACGCCTTCCTGAATGCAGAGTTGTTTATAGAAAAACTTTTTCCACTTCATATCATGGATATTTTTATCGGCGAGCGGAGCGAACGAGGTTCGGATAAGCGCCGTCAGATCCTTGCGTGACCAGAGACCGAGATCCTGCCAGAGGTGATCGCCGCCCATACATCCGGCAACAAGGATATCGGCAACCCATTCTGTGGTATTTGGCAGGCCATCGGCATGACTGACAAAGAGCTGTCGCAGTTCCGCATGCTCATCACTGCGCCCGGCATCGAGCTCCTTTCCGTGACAGTCAAACGCCTGTAGGTCAAGACCCGAAAAATGGTGCTCCATAAGCTGCCTGAACGCCGCTTTGCTCAACCCAAGGTAACGGGGCATGTCTCCCATACCGGCGACCCGGGATGAAAGCATCCGGGCAATCAGGTCGCCGAGATCATGGCTGACACAGTGGCTGATCAGCCAATGATAGGTGGAGTCACGCAGCTCTACCCGTGCTTTGTCTATCGGCGTCTCTTTTTCCGCAAGCATTTCCTACTCCTCCGTATTCTCACAGGAGTCACCGATATTGCGCGGGCAATCCCTTTTCTGTTGAGAGTGCTTCCTGGCCGACTCAAGCAATGCGCTGTGGCGTGACCAGACCCGATCCGGGAACGGCGACGGGTTGTGTCGGCTGCCGGTGAACAGTTGAGCGAGTGTTTGTCCGACCCACTTAAACGGTTGGGCGGAAACATTGACCTGTTCAGAAAGGGGTTGGGTATTACCAAGTACAATGGCCATCGCTCACCTCACACGTTTGCGTATTTTTCGGCATATTGCTTGAGGCGCTCTATCGGAATGGCGGTAAGCGAGCCGAGTGGATTCATCGGTGTGCCATCGGCGGCCAAAATCGCCTCCTCGATAGGACAGATGCCGGCGCACTGGGCGTCTGCATAGTCGCCTTCACACTCACTGCACTTCTTCGCATCGATCAGGAAATGCGGTTTGGCCTCATAGATCGCTTCACTCGGGCAGACCTCCATACAGGCAAAGCAGTTAACACAGTTTTCAACAATTTTCAGTGCCATGATTCACCTCAGCGTTATCATTCACTTGTCATTATGAGCAGATCAAAGCAATCCTATTCAGTTTTAGATTGCGTCGTCGTTGCACTCCTCGCAACGACTGCGGCGCCTATGCAACACTGGCACCGGCATCATCCATTTGCTCCAGCTTGCCGCCGGCCAGCATCTCTTCATAGACCTTGGCCACGGACTCCTCGATGGGCTCCATCGCGTAGTCACTAACAGGCTGGATACCCGCCTTCTCCAGAGCCTCGTATGGCGGCAGTCCGATACGGGCGCTGAGCATCACCTCACAGCCATCCAGGGCCTTGATGACCCGATCGAGTGTGGACTCATCTTCATTACAGGTGTCCTGACCGACACAATACTGATCCGCACGGCGCGGACCGATGAAGCGCACACCTTCATCAGAAGCCTCGTAGACCAGAAATTCGCCGGCATGGCCGAAGTGTTGGTTGATAATACCGCTACCCTTGGTCGCCACAGCCATGAGCACCGGACGGCCGGTTTTCTTCGGCTTTTTCAGGCTGTCTATGGAGACGGTAACGACCCCGTCACTGGCGTTCTGCTTGGCATTCAGTTCCTCCTCGATGGCGGCGTGTACCTTGGCGCGCTTTTTCATCGCCGCCGCATAATCGATCTCCATAGTCTCGATCTTATCGAGGGTGAATTCCGCACCACGGTCCTCGCCCAGCAGCCCAACCGCATCGGCGCGGCACTGGCGGCAGTGGCGCATCATGTTCATGTCGCCTGCGCAGGCATCCTGCAGCGCCTGCAGCTCCTTGGCGTTCGGACTGCGCTGTTCCATAATGCCGTAATAGGTACCGTGCTCTTCCTCGGCGATCAGCGGCATGACGTTGTGCAGGAAGGCGCCCTTCTCCTTGACGATACGGCTGACCTCCTTGAGGTGCTCATCGTTAATACCCGGAATCATCACCGAGTTGACCTTCACCAGCACTCCCCGCTCGACCAGCATCTCCAGTCCCTTTTGCTGCTGCTGGATGAGGATCTTCGCCGCCTTTTCTCCACGGATACGACGGTTATTCCAGAAGATCCAGGGATAGATCCCGGCCCCCACCTTGGGATCGACGCAGTTGATGGTGATGGTGACGTGATCGATATTGTGCTCACAGATCTCATCCACCACATTCGGTAAATTCAGCCCATTCGTAGAAACACACAGCTTGATGTCCGGCGCCTGCTCGGAGAGCTGACGGAAGGTCTCCAGGGTACGCTCCGGCTGGGCCAGCGGATCGCCGGGGCCGGCGATACCCAAAACGGTCATCTGCGGGATGTTGGCGGCTACGGCCAAGGTCTTCTTCACCGCCTGGTCCGGTGTCAGCAGTTCGGAGACCACACCCGGTCGGGACTCGTTGGCGCAATCATACTTTCGATTACAGTAGTTACATTGGATGTTGCAGGCGGGCGCCACGGCAACATGCATACGGGCAAAGTAGTGGTGAGCCTGCTCTGAGTAGCAGGGGTGGTTGTGTACCTTCTGCCGGATCTCCTCCGGAAGATGGCTGAGTTGATCGTCGCTGCCACCGCATCCTGATGCTGCGCACCCACTCTGCACCTGCTCATCTTTTGTACGTCCCAATGCCTTGAGATCCATAACGGCCCTCCGCGTCATCCCAGCCTGCCCCATGCACGGCTGTCGTCTACTCATGCCATATTCAGTTGCAAGTGCCGTGCCTTTATCGGACCTTGATATTTCAATGCCTTAGCTAGCCAATCCCGTGTCGTTGTTGCAAACATGACAAGCCGGTTACGACATTGGAGCGCTAAGAAACATGGAAGGACGAATGCATTCAGAGAATAGGATCATCAACCCGCGACAGACGATTAAGCTGCACGCAGAGGCAATAAGACTTCTTATTAGAGTCAAGGCGGTGCGCCTCGCAAGCTCGGCACACCCTACATCAATTGTAGGGTGTGCCATTAGGCGCACCGTTGTGCGGGGGGGGGGTGATTTTTAACGATTTGGATGCCCGTTCGCTCGCAGGCTCGGCAAGCCCTACCAACTTAAGCAGTCAGCCTTTGCGCCTCGGCGTCTTTGCGGTGAGATCATTCATAGAGTGGGGCGAGTCGTTTCAACCGGCATAAAAAAAGCGGCCCCGCTCGGCACTCTGCAGATGCGGAGTAGCACCGCGGGGGCAAACACTAAATCCGACGGACCTTGATGTTAAGGGTCTGGATACGGTAGGCAATCTGCCTTGGTGTCATGTCCAACAAGCGGGCCGCCTTGGCCTGCACCCACCCTGCCTGCTCCAGGGCTGCAATGACACGCTCCCGCTCATTCAGTTTGGGGTCATTAAGATCGACGCTCGACTCGTAGGTTGCCGGTTCAGTGGTCCCGGCAACGGTCTCCTCGATACCGCTGAGGCTTACCGCGTCGCGATCGATATTGCCATCCTCACTCATAATTGCCGCACGTTCGAGGGTGTTCTCCAACTCACGAACATTACCGGGCCAACTGTGACGCATGAGAAGTCGCAGAGCGCTTTCAGTAATAGTGAGTTCCCGCCCCTGCTGCCGTGCCACCTTCTGTACGAGAAAGCCCGCCAGTTCGGGGATATCCTCCTTGCGTTCCCGCAAGGGGGGATTATAGATAGGCATGACATTCAAGCGATAGTAGAGATCTTCACGGAAATTCCCCTGCTCCACCTCCGCCTCCAAATCCTTATTGGTTGCCGCGATGATTCGCACATCCACCTTGAGGGTCTTATTGCTGCCGATACGCTCGAACTCCCCCTCCTGCAGCACACGCAACAGCTTGGCCTGGAAGGTGGGGGAAATCTCGCCGATCTCATCCAGAAAGATGGTGCCGCCATCAGCCTGCTCAAAACGCCCCTTGCGCTGGCTGGAGGCGCCGGTAAACGCCCCTTTTTCGTGTCCGAACAGTTCCGATTCAAGCAGGTTGTCCGGAAGCGCCGCACAATTGAGCTTAATGAAGGCACCATTGGCACGAGGGGAGTTGTAGTGGATCGCATTGGCAATGAGCTCCTTTCCGGTCCCCGATTCACCACGTATCAGTGCCGTCGTATTCCACTTGGCCACCTGACGAACTTGTTCGAAAATACGGCGCATCGCCGGGGTGCGGCCAACCATGCTGTCAAAACCGTAGTTGGAGCGCACAGCGCGGCGCAATCGATCTCGTTCATCGGCGAGGTCCTTTTTCTCTTCGGCAACCTGCCAGGAGAGGTGTACACTTTGCGCGATAAGGTTGGCGACCATCTCCATAAATCGCGCCCGCTCTTCGAGCTCAGGCATTGTTCCGTCAGTCGGCTGCGCCGCCAATACACCGACAACGCCATGCTTACCAAGCGTGATGGGTACCCCGATAAACGGTAACCCGGAATCGTATACGCCGAGCCTGTCGAGAAAGTTAAGCTCGACACCGACACACTCGGAGATCATGCGGTCTCCGGTAGCAAGGATATGACCGACCAGCCCCTCCCCGCTGCGATAACGCACTTTGCTCACCACCGCCGGTGCCACGCCGTAGAGTGCGACCACGCTCTGCTCCGTGGAATCGGGCATCTTCAGCGTCACCATGCCACGCTCCATCCCGGCGGACTGATGCAGCTGCTCGAGCACGCCCTGCAGTGTTTCATGCAGGTTAAGCGAACGGCTCAACACCTGGCTGACCCGATAGAGGGTTTCCAGTTCAGTATTGATAAGACATGCCTTTGGATCGCAGGCCGGGTCAGAAAAATTGGAAAGACTCATAATTGATCCCGTCACTCGTTACTTGCTATAGGGAGCCTGATTTGCACACAGCAACCCTGAGTGTAATCAGGGTCAATCTCTATGGTGCCGGCATGCTGGTTGACGACCTCCTGGGCCAGTGTCAGTCCCATACCGGCATGACGCCCTTTACCCGATTCCCTGGTAGAGAAGAAAGGCTCGAACACCTTGATGCGTAGTGCCTCCGGAATACCGCCACCACTATCGCAAATCGTCAACCGCACCCAACCGTCCTCATCGCCGGTCTTGATACGGACCTCCCTGTTTGCTGAATCGCTATGCACAATCGCATCAATGGCATTGTCCAGCAGCTGCTTGATCATGCTGCGCAGCTGCCCCTCCCAGCCTTTAACCGGTTTGAGTCTGGCCCGGGGCTGCCAGTCAATTGTGATGCCCTCACTCAGCAACCAGTCGGTAGAGACCAGCAGCACATCATGAATCAGCTGATTAAGGTTGAGTGAGGCAGGTTCAACCTCGGCCTTGGCGGGTACCGCGCCATGCAGGTTTTCGATGGTTTGCAGTCCCTGATCGCGAACCTCTTTCAGGACACTCATCAACGACTCATCCAGCGAGC
Organism: Pseudomonadota bacterium; assembly: GCA_046484535.1. Classification (GTDB taxonomy): domain Bacteria; phylum Pseudomonadota; class Gammaproteobacteria; order Thiohalomonadales; family Thiohalomonadaceae; genus JAPHTQ01. Next base: position 30,429 of record JAWOIT010000006.1, read on the forward strand.
TTTTCGCCGCACGACGTTGCAACATATCCAGTGCTGCATTGAGCATATTAAAGGGGGATTCGAGCTGAAAAACGGCCGCTGTCAAGGTTTCATGCATCCCCTGGCGTAAGCCCTCCTCGGCCAGCAAGGCACGCATCGCGTTTCGACGAATCATCTCCTGTTGCTGTTTCTGTTCGGTGATTTCATGAGCCAGTAACAGCAGGTAAGGGACATTATTGCCACTGAAGAATGCATCGACATCGGCTTCCTGTTCGTTAAACCAGATACCTGAACAGGAAAACCAGCGCAGCTCCGCCTTGCCCCTGATTTCACAAGCCACCTCATAGTTATGAAATGATCTCTGCGCCTTCATCATCCCTGTAAGTTCATCATAATCCCGAGAGAGCTTCTCCAAGAGCCGGTGAGCGGGCTCACCCTCCCGCATATCACCCACGAGCTTTTTATAGGCCTGATTGTCCAGCAACACCTTATGCTCACTATCAAGCACCGCCATGGCCGCCGGTGTGGAGTCAACCACCGACTCTATCAATGCCTTCTGATTACTGACCTTGTTTCTCAGTGCAAAAACATCGGTTATGTCTCGGTGGATCCCGAGGTAATGGGTGGCTTTACCGGATTCATCCAAAACCGGGGTGATCAGCAACTCCGCCAGGTAGCGACTGCCGTCCTTGCGTTTGTTGACCAGGGTGCCACTCCAACGCTCTTTGGCATTCAGGGCCGCCCAGAGCTCCTTATAGACCTCCACAGGTGTGGAGCGATAGGAGAGTACCGATTCGTTCCGTCCGATGATCTCCTCCGGTGAATAACCGGTGACCGCCGTAAAGCATCGATTGGTATAGAGGATGTTCGCTTCAAGATCGGTAATGGAGATGGCGATCGGGGACTGCTCTAGCGCCTTTTCCAGTTCGCGGGGCGGTAAAGGTTGGCGCTGCTCCCCGCTCCACTGACCAAGTAGGGAACGAAGGCTATCGGCCAGCTCCGGTGAGGGGGCATGCAGGTAGCTCTCAATCAGGCTTTCAATTGCCTGAACTGAAACAGAGGCAGGGTACTGCAGGGTTGCCGACATTCGGGCCATCCTCCAGGTAGATGTCATTGCCTAATTTCCTTGCAAGACATGTGCCTACCCCATAAGTGCCGCCAGAGCGGCGCCGCAGCTTGTTGATTTTCCCGCGGCTTGTCGGGTTTACAACAAATCACCGTCCCGCTACCGGCGATCTCCGACAATTATCGGCGCACCATCATTGCACCTTCACGGTGCACAGAGGACAAAAACCGCGTTATTAGCGTGCTCTTTGGCGGACAAGATCAAGCAAGGTGTGAATGGCACAGATGATGCAACAGTACAAGGGAGAGTAAAGCCGCTATTCAACGCATTAACCGAGCAAATGACGAGCCCGGAGGGGAAACGATGAGCGAATACCTGTTGTTATTGTTGGGGACTGCCCTGGTCAACAATGTGGTGCTGGTTAAGTTTCTCGGCTTATGTCCCTTTATGGGGGTCTCCAACAAACTCGACACCGCCATGGGCATGGGACTGGCCACCACGTTTGTACTGACCCTGGCCTCAGTGGCCGGCTGGGCACTCGAAAGATACGTATTGATTCCGCTCGATATCCAATTCCTGCGCATTCTCTCCTTCATTCTCGTCATCGCCGCGGTGGTTCAGTTCACCGAGATGGTGGTGCGCAAGACAAGCCCCATGCTCTATCAACTTTTGGGCATCTTCCTCCCGCTGATCACCACAAACTGTGCCGTGCTGGGTGTCGCCCTGCTCAATGTTCAGGAGGAAAACGGTTTTCTCGACAGCTTCATCTACGGGATGGGCTCTGCGCTCGGCTTCACGCTGGTTATGGTGCTGTTTGCCGGAATGCGTGAGCGACTCGCCCTTTCCGGCGTACCGGCCGCTTTTGCCGGTGCCCCCATCGCCTTTATCGCCGCCGGGTTGCTGTCGCTGGCCTTCATGGGTTTTTCCGGCCTGCCGGTCAAGTAATACGCAAGAGGAGATAAATGATGCAAGCCATAGTCGCACTGATGATTCTGGGTCTGTTTCTCGGTTTTCTGCTTGGCATGGCGGCAAAAAAATTCAAGGTGGAGAGCGATCCGCTGGTGGACGAGATCGACGCCCTGCTGCCCGGCACCAACTGCGGCCAGTGTGGTTTCCCAGGCTGTCCGGCAGCGGCTGAAGCTATTGCTGACGGCAGTGTTCCGATCACGGTCTGCCCGCCGGGGGGCAAGAGCCTGGCGGAGAGCCTGGCTGAAAAGCTGGGGGTCAGTTTTGATGCCTCCACCATGGAAGATGGACCGGCAAAGCTGGCACGCGTCAATGAGGAGTTGTGCATCGGCTGTGTGAAATGTTTTCGTGAGTGCCCGACCGATGCCATCGTCGGCGCCCCCAAGCAGATCCATGTGGTTATGGACAAGGCCTGCACCGGTTGCGGCAAGTGTGAAGAGGTCTGCCCCACCATGTGTATCGAGATGTATGTACCCGAGCCGACGCTGCCGCAGTGGCGTTGGCCCAAACCGCAAACCGAGCGTGTAGCAAAGGCGGCCTGAGATGCGACTGTTCCGATTTAAAGGCGGGGTACACCCCGACGAGAACAAGGCGACACACACAATGGCGATTAGCACCATGCCATTGCCAACCAAGCTCTATCTGCCGCTGCAGCAGCATATTGGTTCCCCTGCCGAACCGGTGGTCTGCATCGGCGAACATGTAAAAAAAGGACAGCTACTGGCAAAGGCCGGCGGTCCGGTCTCCGCCCCGGTGCACGCCTCAACCTCCGGTGTTGTCGCCGCTATTGATGACTGCACTGCCCCCCATCCGTCCGGCCTGCCGGTTAGGAGTATTATTCTCGAGAGTGATGGCAAGGAGGAGTGGTGCGACAGCGTTGTCCCCATCGACCCGTTCAAACTCTCATCGGAGGAGATCGCACAGAAAGTCGGTGAAGCCGGCATTGTCGGTATGGGTGGCGCCGCCTTCCCGGCGGCGGTCAAGCTGAACCTGGGTAGCAAGAAACTGATCCATACACTCATCATCAACGGCGGTGAGTGCGAACCCTATCTCACCTGCGACGACCGATTGATGCAGGAGCGCCCTGCTCCCGTTATCGATGGCATCCGCCTGATGATGAAGTCACTCAACTGCAAACGAGCCCGGATCGCGGTGGAGAATAACAAACCCGAGGCGCTGCAAGCGTTACGGACGGCTGCCGCGGAATGGCCTGAAATTGAGGTCGTCGGTGTACCGACCCGCTACCCGATGGGCTCCGAGAAACAGATGATCCAGACCCTAACCGGTCTGGAGGTTCCTGCCGGCGGTCTCGGTGCCGATATCGGTGTGCTGGTACACAATGTGGCCACCGCCTATGCCGTCCATCAGGCCTTACGCCTCGGGCGACCGCTGATCTCACGGATTGTGACCGTCAGCGGGAGCGCGGTGAAACGACCGGCTAACCTGGAAGTTCCACTTGGCACCCTAGCAGAAGATCTGATTGCCCATTGCGGTGGTTTTATACAGGAACCGAAGAGACAGCTCCTGGGCGGACCGATGATGGGTACCGCACTGCCCCACCCGGGAGTCCCCATCGTCAAGGGCAGTAACGGGGTGCTGGCACTGGGCCGGGATGAGATGCGCCTGCAACCGACTCCCCAGCCCTGTATTCGCTGCGGTAGGTGCGTCGATGCCTGCCCGCTCGGCCTGATGCCGCTGGAGATGGCCGCACGTGCCCGCAACGGTAAGGTGGAGGATGCGCTCGATTTCGGCCTGCTCGACTGTATCGCCTGTGGCACCTGCAGTTATGTCTGCCCGGCCTCGATTCCCCTCACCCAGTATTTCAATTTCGCCAAGGGAGAACTGGCCCGCAAGAAAGCGGAGAAAGAAAAGGCGGACCTTACTCGTGAACTGGCTCAGGCACGTCAGGCACGACTGGAACGCGAAGCCCGTGAAAAGAAGGAGGCGGCCGCGCGCCGGAAGGCCGAACGTGAGGCAAAGCGTCGCGCCGCTGAAGCGGCTAAGCAGCAGCAGGAGGACGCATCATGAGTCACTACATTCCAGCCCCCTCACCCCATACGCACGGCAAAACCAGTGTCGGGCGGATTATGTTCACAGTATGGTTGGCAATGCTTCCCGCCAGTCTCTATGGGGTCTACCTCTATGGCTGGCCCGCACTGAATCTTCTGCTTATTACCAGCGCCGCCTCACTCGCGGCTGAGGTCCTCGGCCTTTACCTCGCCGGCAAACCGATCAAACCTTCACTGATGGATGGCTCCGCCCTGGTAACCGGTTGGTTACTGGCGATGACCCTGCCGCCGTGGGCGCCCTGGTGGATCGCGGTGGTCGGCGCCTTTTTCGCCATTGTAGTCGGCAAACAGGTGTTTGGCGGGATCGGCCAGAACCTGTTCAATCCCGCAATGCTGGGCCGGGTTGCCCTGCTTATCGCCTTTCCGCTGGAGATGACCACCTGGGTCAACCCCCACCCCCTTTTCAGTAGCACAGCTCCCGGTTTTTTAGAAAGCCTGGGGGTCAGCTTTGGCAGTGCCGGCAACCTTGATGCGCTAAGCGGCGCCAGCCTCCTTGGTCACATCAAAACCGAAGTGGGACGCAGTGTCCCGCTTGAAGAGGTATTAAATGGAGCCTATTCATTGCAACAAGCCGCGCTGGGCGAGATGCGCGGAAGCCTGGGAGAGACCTCGGCACTGCTGATACTGCTCGGGGGCGTTTTCCTGATGCTGCGACGTATCATCAGTTGGCACATCCCTGTCGCCATGCTGGCAACGGTCGGGGTACTGGCCACACTAATGCACCTTCTCGACCCTTCAACGTATGCCGATGCCGGCGTACACCTGTTGAGTGGAGGGCTGGTGCTCGGCGCTTTTTTCATTGCCACCGATCCGGTCGGCTCCCCCTCGTCGTCACAGGGGAAGCTTGTCTATGCGGCCGGTTGCGGTGTGTTGATCTACGTTATACGCACCTGGGCCGGTTTTCCTGAAGGCGTTGCCTTTGCCGTACTCATTATGAATGCCGCCACGCCGCTCATCGATCACTACATGCAACCACGCATTTATGGCCGTAACCGGCATGGCGATCCACTGGACTATCAGACCGGTAAGTTCGCCCGCCGCCTGTCGCAGTACGAAGGGAGGAAGGACTGATGTACGGACATGGTGTCGTCACCCCCAGCTACAGAAAACGTACCGCCTACCAGGCCATGCTGCTGGGCGGTATTGCGACCCTTGCCAGTACCATGCTGGTACTGGGAGATATGGAAACACGGGCAGACATCGCACTGCGCAAGGCGGAAGACCTCAAGGCTTCATTAAGTCAGGTGGTGCCCGAAGAGATTCATGACAACGACCTGCTCAGTGATGTGCTAACCCTACCCGCTCAGTCTGAGAAGGAGGAAACGTTCAAGGTCTATCGCGCCCATCAGAATGGTCGCATCAGTGCGGTGGCATTTAAGGTTACCGCCATCGGTTATGCCGGCCCCGTGACCAGCATGATGGGCGTTGATGCGGACGGCAAGGTACTCGGAGTACGAGTCATATCCCATGCCGAGACACCCGGTCTGGGTGACAAGATTGAGATTAGCCGTGATGACTGGATCCTATCCTTCAATCAACGCTCGCTGGCCAACACCTCAGCAGCCCGGTGGCAGGTCAAAAAGGACGGTGGCGATTTTGATCAGTTCACCGGCGCCACCATCACCCCCCGTGCCGTGGTTAAATCCGTCTACGAGGGGCTACAGGCCTTTGCAGTGCATCGCAATGAGTTGCTAAAGCCGCCGGCAGTGCCCGAGCAGACAACAGATATCACCCCCTCCATCGAGGAGAAGCACGATGAGTGAGGCAACAATGATCGATTATCGCCGTCTAATTCGTGACGGCATTTGGGACAATAATGTTGTCTTCTCGCAGTTGCTCGCACTATGCCCACTGCTAGCCGTTACCGGTACCGCAACCAACGGACTTGGACTCGGGCTGGCCTCTCTGGTGGTGCTGGTCCTGTCCAACCTGGTGGTATCGCTGTTTCGCGGCATCATCACCCCGGAAGTACGTATCCCCGTCTTTGTGCTGCTTATTGCCGCGATCGTAACCGTGGTGGACATGATGATGAATGCCTGGCTGCATGAACTGCACAAGGTCCTCGGCCTGTTTATTCCTCTGATCGTCACAAACTGCGCCATTCTCGGTCGTTCCGAATCCTTTGCCTCGCGCCAACCCATCCGTGCTGCACTCGTCGATGGATTTGCCATGGGGGGCGGCTTTATCATCGCCCTGGTGGCACTGGGCGCCGTCCGTGAGGTCATCGGTTCAGGCACTCTCTTCGCCAATGCATCGATTTTGCTGGGAGATGGCTTTCGCTTTCTTGAGATAACCCTCATTCTGGAGTACCGCGGTTTTCTGCTGATGGCCCTGCCCCCGGGTGGATTTCTGATGATGGGCTTTCTGATGGCAGGAAAGCGTGTCCTGGATGCCCGCAGAGCGAAACCGGTTGAAAGGGTTAAGCCGGTTCCCGCTCTCACGCCCGGCAGCTGAAAAGGAGATGCCGACAATGCAAATATCTGTTACCTATGCCGAACCGGGCAAGCAGCGTTGGGTTATGCTCGAGGTCGATAAAATGACGACAGCCATCGAGGCGATACAGCAATCAGGACTGCTGGAGCAGTTTCCTGAAATCGACCTTGAGGAGAATAAATTCGGTATATTCGGCAAAGTGGTCAAACCCGGACACCCATTGCAGGCGGGTGATAGGGTAGAGATATACCGGCCAATCACCGCCGACCCGGAAACCGTTGAGCGGCGGGACGGGGCGTAATTTAGTACAAACCACCATCCTCGCCCCTACCACCGGGATCGCATATCTTGTGAACACCGTGAAAATCTGGCATCTTACAGTACCGCAGAAATAGCGGGTTAGGTTATGCAGGCGCGACTCTCTTTAGACGAAAGTCATTTTCCGCTCCTAATGCCCGGCACTACTGGATGTGATAGCTGGATAGAGCAGGCACGCTCAACCACCCTGCCTGCCATAACGAATCACAAGTAAATAAATCAAGAATAGAAAGGGATTTTTTCAATGCGACGCATCATTCTGCTTGCCCTTATTCCCCTAGTAACGTATGCCGCTGTAATCGGATATCTACGGTATGAGGTAACAAACAGGGCTGATAAAATCATCGCCTCGACCGCTCCCTTTGCAACCATTGAATACGATTCGGTTTACACCTCTCCACTTGGTAATGAGGTCGGCCTTGACGGCATCACAATTATCCCAACGATGACCGGTGATGTATTTGAGATTGAGATGCTCCGTATCACCGCGCCGCATGCCGGTTTTTTTCTCGGAATCGATGATGACATCTCAAATTTTCAAAACTTGAAAGGCTTTGCGTTCGAGCTACACAACATCGAGTTTGATGTCGACAATGAGCTTTTCGCTTTTATGCAGGTGCAGAGCCAAAATGCCGGCGATAACCCTTCCAACGATTTTGATTTTGAACGCTTGAGTGCGCTTGGGTGTGGTGACCAAAAGACATTTATGCCGGAAGATTATCGCAGAATGGGAATGGGGATTATCCCATTGGATGTAGCATGGAGCATTGATGAGGAGGCAGTAGCCATGCATGTCAATGCCGAAAACCTTTTCAGTTTTGACACCAGTATCAAACACGATGAGACCTTTGGCGTTAAGGATGCAGTGCTGGGCGGGGCCTTTTCAGACACCACATTTACACTCCGCGACAGCGGCTATCACAAGCTACGCAATGTTTATTGCGCAGATCTTAATGACACTGAAATAGCAGAGTATATCGACCTGCATATTTCTCTATTAAGCAAGAACCTTGGACTTCAGCTGCCGAAAGAAACACGATCCGCCTATAAAGAGTACATGCTTATGGGCGGCACAATTGTACTATCGATTGAACCGCTACAGCATGTACCCGCATCAAACCTTTCTTATTACTCCCTACCGGAGGTTGTAGAAATGCTTGGCGTGGATATCACCATTAATGAGCAGTGGGTTAATTGGGCTGATGTGAAGTGGAATGATCACGAACAAAACATAAAAAGCAAAAGTGTCGCAACGCAAAAACGCGACACCACCGTTAAAAAACGCCCGTCTCCCCGGAAAAATAAGCGCCGCACCGAACCGGCTTTTCATACAATCCCGGTTACCAGCGCACATAAATACATAGGGCGTAACGCTGAGGTCATACTTCACAACGGAGTAACGCGTAGCGGCCGGATCGAGAATGTCAATGAATGGCGCGTCAAAATCGCAGTAAAACGTCACAGCGGCGAAATGAGCTATACGGTAAAACGTAGTGATATAGCCATGATGAAAGTGCATTATTAGGCACTTGGATAGTGGTGCGGCTCCTGCCGATAAAACCTGACAAGCTGCTCATACACTGATGGAAGCTCCTGCCTCAGCAATAGCGGGCGTTCAAAAAAGAATTCCGTCACAACGGCAAAGAACTCTGCAGGGCTTTCCACAGCATAGGGATCAATACGACTTCCATGCCCGCCCTGAATGTGGCGAAGCATCCGGTGATAGGCGAGTGAAAAGTCCTCACTCCACTTCCCCGGTGTCATTGATTGGTGTAGTGGCGGCATCCCGTTTGCGCTGCCGGTTAGCAGATCGATTTTGTGTGCAAACTCGTGCAACACGACATTGATTCCATGCTGTGACGAGTGATGCCGTTGTGGCCGGATATCCTCCCAGGAGAGAATCACAGGTCCCCTCCCCCACGCCTCACCGCTCAAGTGACTATCTGACTGATGGAGAACACCGGCTTCATCCAACTCTTCATGCGGTGCGATAAACGCATTGGGGTATACAATAACCTCTACCCACCCTGAATAGTAATCCAAACCGAGGTTCAGGATCAGAAGACATGCCTGCGCGGCAATGACCGTGCACATGTAATCATCAACCTCAAGCCCCCCGGCACCGGATATCGTTTTGTAGTGCATAAACAAGCTACTGAGTTCTCGCAGGCGATGCCTGTCAGGTTCCGGCAGGAGGCCGATGATCGGCAGATCATGTACGGCGCGTTTCCAAACAGACTCCGGGATTCTCGCCTTACGTAGAATTCTGCCAAGCCACCAGCGATGAATGCGGTTCAAAAGGTATGACATTCAATAATCACATGATGGTTGCAGCAGGCAAGAGTCGCGCATTCGCTTCATCCTTTGGCAAAAGAGTTGAATCGGGGGGATAAATGGGCGCTTCGCAACGACAAAGTGATCCGGTATTCGGAACTCCTATTTAGTGGCGATAGGATATATTGACGGCGCCATAATGCATATTATCCTTCTGCGTAGCATATTCGCGCGTTCTAATCATATTGCTGAAAGCGATACGCCAATTATTAAGAGTATATACGAAACCAAACTGCATATCCCCTACGAGGGTTTCTTTATCCACACTGTGACTATCCTTGAAAGTATTACCATCCAAAAACAGATTACGGCCCACCAGACGACTTTCAAACCCCATATAGAAATACCAGCTTGATGCGGATCCGCCGCGAAAATAGGGAACGCCTGGAAACCCTGGCCCGATGGTCGGCGGACTCCAGTCAGACTTGAGACGCTTGCCGAGTCTAAACATCACACCGCCTGCGCCATAGGTATAAACATTACCCACTGTCAGCGTCATATGGGGATTCGCACCTGTTTCCAGACTTCCATTCAACGGTTGAACCAACCGCCAGAATCGGGTGTAGGAGACTCCCAGGGCGGCCTCATCTTCGAGCTGATTATCCCAGCCGTTTGGGCTATCGATACCTACAAGGTTATGGAAGTTCTTCTGTGATTGCTCACTCATCGCACTCGGACCGACAACGCCGAGAGTAAACTCAACCATATTGCCGTGATCAACGTTGGCGCTGCTATAGATTTGAGAGATCAGCGAAACACCGGCGTAAAGATAACCCGCATAGGGTCGCTCATTGGACACCGGCGCTGTCGCCTCGGTATCATCCGGTGTAAAAATCTTTTGCGCCAATCGGTAGTTGACGAAATTGAGCTGCGAACCCTCTTCATATAACGGCATCAGTTCACTCAACGCAAACAACCAATCGGGCGGCGTTTGCTTTTTCAACACAGACAACTGCGTACCGTGCGTGTAATAACGATCGCCGCTATTGGCGAAAAAATCGTTCTCAAGCTGGACACTCGTAAACGTTTCATCCGCCGCAGATGATGCATAGAGTTTCGGCGCCGATAAAAACGACACCGAAAATATGCACAACGCCACTATCAGAACGTGACTGCCAAGCATTTTACCCCCCCCGATCACACATATATTATGCAGCAACGCCCCTTTGTGACTTCATCCAATACCAGGCTGTTACTGCAATAGCCAGCCACACCAGAGAACGCAGGCTCATCGCGATCACCGTACGCATTTCATAGGCACCGCCATTTATTACATGCACACCAAATGCGGCGAACACAGAAAGCGTGGCGAGCGCAATAATGATGGAAATATTTGCCGCGCACGTTTTCTTCAATAGCAGGCCAACACCGGCCAGAACATAGAAAAAACCGGCGACAAAATTAAACCAGAGCACAAAGGGAACATAATCCCCCGCCGCCGCGCGCCCCTCACCATCAAAGAAAAGCACTGCAGCGCCGCTTTTAATTGTCAGCACGCCAAACGCGATTGCAACAAATGCCGCAACCCAAAGATATATACGCCCTTTCGTATGTTCCATACCATCATCTCCTGTGTTTAAAAAAAAGTGATCCACCCTTTATAATGCGTCGACCCTGGACAGGATCGCGTCATCCGCATCCGTTCTTGTCGGCGCGATTCGCTCAAACAACATAAACAGCACCGGAATAACGATTAGCGTGAGCAGTGTAGCTGCCAAAATACCCCCAATCACGACAGTGGCAATGGGTGAGAATCTTTCTGCACCGACAGCCAGCTCCAATGACAGCGGTAACATGCCCGCCACATCGGACAGTGCGGTCATCATGATTGGACGGTAGCGCACGCTGACTGATTCGATAATCGCCTTCTCCAGCCCCACCCCCTCGCGTCGTCGCACCAGGATGTAGTCGATAAGCACAATACTGTTATTGACCACGGTACCGACCAGCAGAATAATGCCTAACAGTGCAGGCATGGAGAGGTATTTCCCGGCCAGCAGCAAGGCCAGAGAAACGCCGATAAACTGAAGCGGTACCGCCATAAGGATGGTGAGCGGGTGTTTGAAGGAACGAAACTGCGCCACCAGCACCAGGTAGACTGCCAAAATACCCATGGCCAGAGCACGCATGATACGAAAACGCGCCTCCTCGAAATCCGTCTGCTCGCCGCCGATATTCACCTGATAGCCGGCGGGCAATTCCAACGTCGCAACCACATCCTTGATATCGCTTATCGTATCGGATAGCGGACGCCCATAGTGGTAACCGAGCACATCGAGTGTCTGGTGTAGATCTTCCCGTGTTACGATGCGCGGCCCGAATCGGGTCTCCAGTCGGGCAAGCTCACGCAGAGGCACCTGATTCCCGTTTGGCGACAATAGATGTACATCATTCAGATCATCCAGCCCGTCTCGATTTTCCTCTGCATAGCGCAAGAAGATATCAAGATCACGGTTGCGGCGTTGGCGATAGGGTGCGACCACCTCACCCTCACTTGCCTCATAGACGGCACGCGCCACCTGCTTGCCGCTAAAACCTAACTCCGCCGCACGATCACGATCGACATCGACATGAATTTCCGGCGTATCCATGCCCCAGTTTTTATAGAGATTGCTCACGCCGGGCACTGCGCGGAGCTTCTCCAACAGTGCTGTGCCAAGACGGTCAAGCACAACCCGGTCGGGGCCGCTGAACCGTACATCCAGTGGCGCCGTGGTCGTGGACCGCGCCGTCCCGCCTTTCTCTTTTACCACAGCCAATGTAACCCCGGGAATTTCATTCAGCCCCTCCCGTACCCGATCCATAATCGACCAAAGACTCTCATCACGGGCGGTGCGAGGCGACAGATTGACCACAAATTCGGCCTGATTGATGTCCATCGCTCCACGGCTACCCAGGTAGTGACCGCCGGGCTCATAACCAACCTGGGTGCTGACCGCCAACACCTCGGGTTCGACAAGTAACAATCGCTCCGTCTCCTTGACCGCTTCAAGTGTTTTTTCCAGCGGTGTTCCCGGCACGGTATCCAACATAATCTGGAAGTTACCCGAGTCGAATTTGGGCAGCATTTCACTGCCTAGCATCGTCATCAGGCGCAGGCTTATGGCGAGAAGCAAAAACGCGGCAAACAGGGTTCGGCCCGGATGGCGCAGGCTCCAGGAGAGCAGCGACAGATACCCCTCGCGAAGCCCTTCGATAAACCTGCTAAAGGGTGACACCCAACGGGCAAAGCGACCCTCGCCGTCATCCTCGGGATGAAGCCATAGCGCGGTCAACAGTGGTATGAGTGTCACAGAAATGATGAAGGATGAACTCAGGGCAAATGCCAGCGTCCAGGCCAGCGGCCCGAACAGCTTGCCGACGAACCCGCCCAGGAACATCAGCGGAATGAGTACCGAGATGGTGGTCAGTGTCCCTGCAAGGTCGGCAAGAAAGATCTCCTCCGTACCATGGATCGCCGCCTGAACCGGCGAGCGCCCCTCCAACATATGCCGATGGACATTCTCCAACACCACAATGCCGTCATCCACCAGCAGACCGATAGAGAGAATGATCGCCGACATGGTGACCATATGCAGTTCCACCCCGGCCAGATACATCATGCTGAAGGTCATAAGAAAAGCGACGGGGATGGAGACGGCGATGATCATCGCCTGGCGCAGGTGTGTCAGAAACAGCAGTACAACGATAATCGTCAGGATGATGGCGGTGAAGACTGTACCGGTCATGTTGTCGATAACCAACTCGGTGAAGACCGAGTCGTCATCGGCGATGGCGATCTCCAGCTGTGGATAGTCATTGCGAAGCAGTTCAAGCTCTGCACGCGCCCGTTGCGCCACCTCCACGGTATTGGCCTCGTCCCGCTTGAGCAGTTGCACGGCGATGGCCGGCTCACCGTTGAAGTGATAGGCGGAGCGCGGTTCGGCCGTACTTAACCTTACACTTGCCACATCATCCAGCCTGACCGTGCGATCCCCGTTTCTCAGGACAATCAATGAGGCGGCGTCTCCCGCATCCTGCAAAGGGCTGTCGAAACGGATCACCGCCTCCTGTTGCCCCCGCTTGATTCGCCCTCCCGGCTCACTCAGATTCCAACCTTGCAGCGCCCCTCGCAACAACGCCATATCCAGGCCATAGGCGCGCAACTTGTCACGGTCTACGCTCACTTCAAGCTGCGATCGATAGCCGCCGAACACATCCACCGCCGCCACTCCTTCGATAAGCTGAAGACGATCGCGGATGTCATTGTCGGCCATTTCCCGAACCGCGCGCAGGGAAAGTTGTTCACTATCCAGCGCCAGAGTCATTATCGGCTTATCCGATGACGAGAACTGCAGCACCTGTGGTTCGCCGATCTCCCCGGGCAGCCTGTTGCGGATACGACTGATGGCGTTCTGCACATCAAGTGCCGCCTCTTCCACATCACGGCTGAAGTGGAACTCCGCCTTGACGATAGAGAGCCCAATCTGGCTGGTGGAGCTGACCTTGCGGACACCGTCGATGCCGCTAAACTCCTCCTCCATGATCTTGCTGACATTCTTGGCCACATCCACCGCGGCGACGCCGGGATAGGTGGTAATCACTGTGACCACCGGCGGATCGGAATCCGGAAACAGCTGTATCGGCAGGGTCATGCGCGCCGCCACACCGAATACCACCACGGCAATCAGTGCGGCGAAAATCGTATACCGATAGCGAAGAGAAAAACGCGGCCAACTCACGGCTGTCCCTCCTGAGATCTATTTAGGGCCGGCAAAGAGACGCGGGATCCTCTCTCCTCCTTTCTCATCTTTCGCTTCGCTTTTCGTCCGCTTCGGACGAATAGGGGCTGACCCTGACGGCGCGCCCTGACTCAAGCGCGGGATAGGGGGTGGTAATCACCAGCTCACCCTGACCGACACCCTCGATTAACTGCACACGCTCCCCTTCTACGCTTCCCGTTGTCACAGGCGACCAAACCGCCTCACCGCCGCGAATAGCAAACACCCCGTCTCGCCCCTTGCGCTGCTGCACCGCATGCAACGGTACGCTGATCACCGCCTCCATTCGCTCCACTTCCACCTCGGCCTTCACGCTCATGCCTGCATGAAGATCGACCGTCGTATCAGAACGGAAAGGAACCTCAAAGGTAAAATTACGACTGAGGCTGTCCATAGCCGGGTGGATACGATGAATCTCGCCTTGCCACAATGTCGCCTGTTGATGGAGTTGCAGGTAAGTGCGAAGTCCGGTCGTGACTCTCTGCCGATCCGATTGCGGCGCACTCACCACCGCCTTGAGTGACGCGGTATCCACCAACTCCAGCAACGGACTACCCGGATTGACGGTCTCCCCCTCGTCTACCAGAAGCGCCTGCACCACTGCGGTAAAAGGCGCAACCACCTCAGCGTAACCAAGTCGGGTTTCCGCCATTGCCACTGCCTGTCGATTCTCCTCCAGTGAGGCGGTCAAGGTGGCGACGCGGCGCTTGCTCTCCTCAAGTTTTTGCTCGCTTATCGTTCCACGGGAAAAAAGGTTTTCATCGATCTCGAGTTGTCCCCGCCAGTACTTCAGATCGGCGCGGATACGATCAGCCGCAGCCTGCAGCCGCCGGAGCTCTTGTCTCTGCTCCGTATCATCGAGACGGAACAACAGCTGTCCCTCTTCGACGGCATCCCCCGCCTTGACGTAAACGTTATTAACCGAAGAGACCAGACGCGAAGAAACCGTTGCGCGCCTGTCCGCCTCAATAGTGCCGCTATAGCTTGTTGTCACCACAAACGGTCGTGATGCAGTGCGCTCTGTCTCAACCAACAGCGGTTCAGGTTCTTCCACCTCAGGAACAACCAGGCGCTCACGCAGGCGCAAGCCGGCGATGAGCGCGATGACGATAAGTCCCATGATCAGGTAGTGCGGCGCACGAAGTTTGGCTGACCACCTAACAAGTGAATGAATTCGTGTCCGGCTACTTCCCATTATCCTCCCTCCCCGGTGCTTGGGTTTGTGCAGCACTCTTGCCGCGATACCAACTGTGACAGTCCACACAGCGCTGATGCAGCACCTTGTAGTTAACCAGCACCTCATCGGTCCGCTCGCTCATCGCCGCCTTCTTGAGGTCCAGCGCCGCCTCTCGCATCGCATCGTCCGCCCGCATGAAAGCGGATGAATCCCCTCCCAATTCCGCCAGAAGTTTTATTCTCTGCAAAAAAGGCGGCATAGGGTGTTCTGCAATCGATGCTGCTCCAGCCGCCACCCCCTGGTAGTCCTCACGCCAGATCCCCGCATTGATCTGCGTCATACCATCACTAAGGTCCAGCATGATTTCCTTCATCGCATCACTTGCGGCCACACAGGGCGACAGCCACAGGGCCATTACCGCCCCCACCGTCCGGGTAAAATTTTTCATCACACCACCTTATAAGCGATTAATTACTCACTTTTTGTTCAAAAAAAAACCCTGACCGATCAGGGTTTAAGGGAGGGCCAAAGGAACTGCCAGAGCGGCTCGGCCTCATTCTCCAGTGAAAAGTTGAACTCATATACCGACCAGCGCATCACCAACCCCTGGATAATCGCCACGATATAGCGTGCCGTTTTTTCCGGCTCGATATCGGCGCGAAATGATCCTTCAGCCACCCCCTCCTCTATCAGTTTAGTGAGGCTGCTGACATAACCGCCCATCATTTTTTGCACCACCGCCTTGAGCTTGGGGGACTCCAGGTGGAGGCGGTCGGAGAAGAGCACACGGGGGATCGCCCGGTGTTTGTTCATAAAGGCGAGCTGTTTGTGAACAAGCTGATGCAGCCGTTCATCCGCCGGCCCGGAAGCCGTGAACTGCTTGCCGACCACCTTGAACAGGTTGTCGCCGACCCAGTTGATCACGGCGGTGAAGATTTCATCACGGCTTTTAAAATGGCGGAAAATCGTCGGTTGTGCGATCCCCACCCGATCGGCAATCGCCTGTGTGGTGAGTTTCTTCAGCCCCTTCTCCACCGACAGCTCCATGGTGGCCTCGATGATCTCCTTTCTGCGCTCTTCGTGTGATTTGCCCATAGCGATTTGTGAGTAATTAATTGCTTTTAGATTAATGCAGCGGTCTACCCAAGTCAAATGTTGCATTCCTTATGCTACTTAAATAGACTCCTTTGCTGTCACATTGTGACATTTATCAATTTATTCTAGGGAGTATGAATTATGAGCACGCTGTATGAGCGCTTGGGCGGTGAAGCCGCCGTAGACAAGGCTGTCGATATCTTCTACCGCAAGGTTTTGGCTGACGACAGCGTCAGTGACTTCTTCGACGACGTGGACATGGACCGGCAAGCCGCCAAGCAGAAAGCATTCCTGACCATGGTCTTCGGCGGACCCAACAACTACACCGGACTGGACATGCGAGAGGGTCACAAACACCTGGTCGAGCGCGGTCTGAATGACAGCCATGTGGATGCCATCGTCGATCACCTTGGCAGCACATTAAAGGAGTTGGGCGCGGCGGATGCAGACATCGCAGAGGTCGCCAATATCGCCAACAGTGTCCGCGACGACGTCCTCAATCGCTGATGCCACTATGTCCAGTATCATCATCGACAAGCAAAATTACCCACTTGCTCCCGGTGCCACGGTACTGGACACCCTATTGGAGGCCGGCCTGAATGTCGCCTTTGGCTGCCGGGCCGGCTCCTGCCAATCCTGTCTGCTGCGTGCTACCGCCGGTAAGATCCCGGCAGAGGCCCAGCACGGATTAAAGGATACCCTCAAAACGCAGGGCTGGTTTCTCCCCTGCCGCTGCAAACCTACCGAGACGCTGACCATCGACCTCAATGCCGGCATGCCGCAGTTGCATCAAGCTAAGGTCGTGGGAAAGTGCCTGCTTTCCCGACGGGTCATGGGATTGTGGCTCAAGTGTCGGGAGCCGTTTGACTACCGGGCGGGACAATACATCAATCTTCGGCGTGATCAGACCACCGCCCGCAGCTACTCACTGGCCGGCCTGCCACATGCCGACGATTACCTTGAGCTGCATATCGCCCGTATCGACGGCGGCGCGGTCAGTCCTTGGGTACATGATGAGCTGCAGGTGGGCGAAAGCATCGAGATCGAAGGACCGATGGGCGATTGCTTTTATGTAAGCGGTACCCCCGAGCAACCCCTTCTGTTGGTAGGCACAGGCACCGGACTGGCGCCGCTCTACGGTATCGTTCGCGATGCACTGCATAATGGCCACAATGGACCGATTCACCTATTCCATGGCGCACGCACCAACGACTATCTATACTATTATGATGAATTGAAGCGGCTCAGCGGCCGCCATGAAAATCTGCACTACCATCCCAGCCTGGTCGAAGCCGCGGAGCCGGCGCCTGTAGACGTGGAAGTCGGCGCCGTCAATGAACTTGTCGCCCGGCAACTGCCGGAGCTCTCCGGCTGGAGGGTTTATCTCAGCGGGGCGCCGGATCTTGTCAATCAGCTGCGCAAACAGTGCTTTTTGGCCGGGGCTGCGAGTAACGCGATCCACACCGATCCCTTTATCTGAGACAGCGGCGAGAGCCGCCATGTAATTTATGCAATTAACCCGTCATACCGATTACGCCCTGCGCGTTTTAATCTTCCTGGCTTTGCAGCCGGACAAGCAACTGGTGACCATGGCCGACATCGAGCGGCACTTTGTCATCCCCCGCAACCACCTCATCAAAATCGTACAGCGACTGGCTAAACTGGGTTATGCCCATACCACACGGGGAAAACACGGCGGGGTTCGCCTCGGTCGTGCTCCCGAATCAATTCGAATCGGCGATATGGTTAGCGACATGGAAACCACATTGGAGGTGATCGACTGCAATAAACCTGTATGTCCTCTGCTCGGGCACTGCCGCCTTAAAAACATGCTGACACAGGCGAGCCAATCTTTTATAGACACACTTAACCGTTACACCCTCTCCGATATCATCGCCGAACCAAAAACTCTTGAAACCGCATTGACCTGGAACCTGGACGATAACGCCGAAAGAACCTCCACCCGCTGTTAAAGAGCCAGTCGCCCAACGGCAATCCCGAACATCCGCCAACTGGCATATACCACCTGCTGACCTATACTGAATTAAGAGTAAGACTACTCTCCATACGAGTGTTTTCAGAGGAGAAAATCATGAGTGGATTGGTCAGCAAAGTCGCACCGGGAGCTGTATTGGTGACTGTCATGGGCGTTGGTGGACTTGTCCAGCAGGCTGTGGCGGAAACCGGAGACCGGTTACTTCGCGTCGGGATCAGCACGATGGATACCGACTCAAAGAGTGAAAGTTTCAGCTCAATATCCGGCAGCGGCATCGAGCTTGATGATGCGAACACAGCAACGATTACGGCAGCCTACTTCTTTGCCGATAACATGGCGGTAGAATTAACGACAGGTCTGCCCTATCAGCATGACCTACAAGGTAACAGCCGTTTAAGGGACCTCGGCATCGACAAAATCGCTGAGGTCAAATCAGTGTCAACGACACTGGGAGTTCAGTTCTATTTCCCCAATGAAACCATGTTCCGACCCTATGCAGGTGTTGGCGGGACTTATACGTCCTTCTACGACGAGGAGATGGAAATAGGCGGCATTGACGTGAACCTTGATGAGTCACTGGACTATTCTCTCCTGGTCGGGGCGGACATGGAAATACAGAACAACCTATTCGTAAACCTGGATGCACGCTACCACAATATCGATACAACAGCGGAATTCAGCGGCGCCATCGATGAGAATATTGAAATGGATGTCGATCCCTTCGTATATACTTTGGGCCTCGGTTATCGTTTCTGATATCAAACATACGGGCGGCGTTGCCATTGCAATGCCGCCCGTTTTCCCTTCACAGGGTTTCTATCTAACACTACAGAAAATATGGCATTAACGGGGATAGCCTACGTTCCCGTTAGCGACATTTTGTATCTTCCTTTCATTAACGTCATTTAGCGTCTCGGCGGCTCGCTGTTAAAGAGTATCGACTCTCGCCCGGCTGAAAAAACGATCTCACCGCAGAAGCGCAAAGACGCAAAGACGCAAAGGGAAAGCATCCGTAGGGTGCCGCCGTCAGGCGCACCGTTGAGGCGGTTCGCCTCGCAGGCTCGGCAAACCCTACCAACTTTGCGCTACCCCGGAACCCGTAGGGTGCCGCCGTCAGGCGCACCATCGAGGCGGTTCGCCTCGCAAGCTCGGCAAACCCTACCAATATGGCGCTTACCCCGGAACCCGTAGGGTGCCGCCGTCAGGCGCACCATCGAGGCGGTTCGCCTCGCAGGCTCGGCAAACCCTACCAATATGGCGCTTACCCCGGAACCCGTAGGGTGCCGCCGTCAGGCGCACCATCGAGGCGGTTCGCCTCGCAGGCTCGGCAAACCCTACCAACTTTGCGCTACCCCGGAACCCGTAGGGTGCCGCCGTCAGGCGCACCATCGAGGCGGTTCGCCTCGCAAGCTCGGCAAACCCTACCAATATGGCGCTTACCCCGGCATCCGTAGGGTGCCGCCGTCAGGCGCACCATCGAGGCGGTTCGCCTCGCAAGCTCGGCAAACCCTACCAATATGGCGCTTACCCCGGAACCCGTAGGGTGCCGCCGTCAGGCGCACCGTTGAGGCGGTTCGCCTCGCAAGCTCGGCAAACCCTACCAATATGGCGCTTACCCCGGAACCCGTAGGGTGCCGCCGTCAGGCGCACCATTGAGGCGGTTCGCCTCGCAGGCTCGGCAAACCCTACCAACTTTGCGCTATGCGGCGAGGTCATTCTTACTCGGGGCGAGTAGTTACGGACATATAAAAACCGGTGGTCATCCATGACCACCGGTTACACCACCTTACAACTACTTTTCTCTATTAACGGAACACCACCAATCCGCCGGCATAATCCGCCACGTAGACACGGCCGTGGGCAATGGCGGTACCGGTGGCCTCGCCAACCGTGTCCTGATGTTGCAGCAGTACCGGATTGGCCGGATCGCTCCAGTCGATCTTGGCCACACCCGCCGGGCCGTAGGCGATATAGAAGACCAGCTT
>JAWOIT010000046.1:0-19253 GCA_046484535.1 Pseudomonadota bacterium
GCCGATGCGGTGGAGATTCTGGAAAAACAGATCCCGGATTCATCCCTCGATGCCCTCTACCTCTTCTTCCCCGATCCCTGGCACAAAAAACGCCACCACAAACGCCGCCAGGTCCGCCCCGAATGGGCGCAACTGGTAAGACAAAAACTCAAAACAGGCGGCAAGCTGCACATGGCCACCGACTGGGAAAATTACGCCGAGCAAATGCGTGATGTCCTGAACACCGCCGAGGGTTTCAAAAACACCTCACCGACCAACGACTATGTGCCCAAACCCGACTATCGCCCCGAGACGAAATTCGAACGGCGCGGGGTGAAACTCGGCCACGGGGTTTGGGACCTTGTGTTTGAAAAGATCGCGTAACAGTTGTTACATTCCTGATATCCCGCCGCTTTACCTTCCAACTTCAACATAATATCCTGCAAAAATCAGAAAAACTCAGGCAGAGTTACTATGTGTGCAATACCGACAACCAGGACACCCACTAATAAAGATTACTCAAATTGATAGCTCAACCCCTGCCATAATTGAGGCATCATTCAGCGTGACCGCCAATAAAATGATGAATTCCTGTTTTGAGTTTGACTGTTGATTTTGTTTGCTGAAGATTTTTGGAATAAGGCCGAAGAAACCCTCAGGCTTTCCCTGATGTGCTAAGAGGAATTGAAAGCTTGACTAACTGAGGAGCGTGGCAGCGGTCTATAGATTCGGTGTTTGTCGATAACCGAGATTTTCACAGATTTAGGTGGATGTCCAAATCAGGATCCTGGTCCATGCACACAAGAGAGTAAAAATCCGCAACAGGCCGGCGGCGGGATCGCTTTTCATGACGCAAGCGGAATGCCTGCAGTTTGGTTTCACCCTCGTGGTTGTTAATTATGATGCAAGAACTTTTTGTTCTTTTGAGCTTGAAAAAAATGCACTAACCCAACAACACCACCCTTCTACGCACCATCAAAATCGCGATCCATAGCAGACAGGCCAATCCCGTAAGCGCAGGAAAAAGCACCGTTGTCATTGAATAGTGCTCCAGTGCCAACAGGGCGAATAGGTTCCTCACGCTCATCAGAACAGGCAGGCTTAGCTGCTCTTCAAAAGGCCGTGCATAGGCCTTTCTAAGCGTCGGGCCGAATCCCAACAGGTCGACGCCGGTGAGTATCACCACCGCCCACAGCGGGTCGGAAGTGACATACCAGAGCGGCAGCGCACTCAACGCCGGCACAAAGAATATCCAGTCCACCGGGGTGATGCTGATGTCACCGCGCCGGGTATAGGCAAGCACGGCGATATAGATGGTAACCAGTCCGGAGACACCTATTGGCCAGGCGCCGACACCGCCCTTGTCAGCCAGTTGCGCCAGAAAGACAACGAAGGTGGTGCTGCCCCATATCACCCATGAGAAGACATGGGGTTTGACCGCTTCTCGTTTAATGTCGCGAATATAGGGAAGGAAGGCGATAAAGGTGAGCGCGATCGCCGCCGCGCTCAGGACTTCCTTGTAGAGCAGTGTTGTCGGAATCATTTCCAGTATCGTCATATTCAGTAGGGAGTGCCGTCTTTATGGCTGAAGCACCACCTGCCGTCGACCATCTCCGCCTTAATGTCATCATCCGGGTAGTGCACCTCATCACCTGCCGTCCGGTCGCCGATCTCCAAATACACTACATCCGCTTCACTCTCATTCACCAGGTGGTTGGGGTTCTCGCCGCCGGCCTTGAATCCTGCGCACATCCCCGGCGCCAATTGTTGTGCCCCGGCATCGGTATAAAGTGTGGGTTGGCCATCGAGTACATAGATAAATTCATCCTGCAGCGCATGGGAGTGACGCAGCGCGGAAACCGCACCCGGTGCCAGGCGGGTCAAATTCACGCCGAAGTTGGTCAGGCCGAAATAGTCTCCCAGTCTTCGCTTCTCCCTGCCCGCCATGCGTGAGGCGAAGGGTTCCGGGTAAATGGATTTTTTCGCGCGCGGCATGACCTCTGTGGCATCGACAGCAACCTGTTTTTGTTTGTCCATTACAACTCCTTTCGATTTTGGGGCAGTCCATATCGTAACTGATCGGGCACTTGGCGATAACACCGAAACCGGCTGTCACAAGGTTTTTCATCATTCCATATGGAGGCTAAAGCGTCGACATAAACCTGGATTGAGGCCTCGGCTATTACTTCACCCGAGCACTGTATTGAAGTCCGACTCTTGAGTTGGCATCCAAAGCTCAAAACCACGCCGTGGAGACGATTGGGTTCCGGCTACCTTCATGCCGGCATGACGGTGTGTCTGTTTAAGGAAAAAGGGGGTAACTGTTCGCCCCACCTGAAAAAGGCAATCTCACCGCAAGGCGAAAAGACGCAAAGGGAAAAGGCCTTATAGCGCGCAAGCCGGGCATTGCATGCACTGGGGATGCGTGAGACCGAGTATCGGTTGCCGGTCTGCGCACTGAATAATGTAGATACCATTAGGCGCAGCCGTAATCCGACATCCCTTTTGTCGGGTTACGCCGCAAGCGGCTAACCCGACCTACATCGATAGTCATTCCTCTACACTGTAGGGTGTGCCGTTAGGCGCACCGACGGGGCTGCTGGAGCGGCTCGAACAAAATAACCTTCAACGTAACAGTGAGTCAGCGCTCTGAGCAGCCGCTATTCGGCTCACTCCCACAGCCACGCCGCACCGCGCACACCGCTGGAGTCCCCATGCATGGGTGGCGCCAGACGGGTATCCACCCGGTCGGAGAAAACATAATCTCGCCAGATGATCGGAACGTTACGGTAGAGCCGCTCGATATTGGACATACCGCCACCCAGAACGATGACATCCGGGTCGAGCAGATTGATCACTGTCGCCAGAGCGCGAGCCATTCGGTTT
The DNA here is from genome assembly GCA_046484535.1 of Pseudomonadota bacterium. Classification (GTDB taxonomy): domain Bacteria; phylum Pseudomonadota; class Gammaproteobacteria; order Thiohalomonadales; family Thiohalomonadaceae; genus JAPHTQ01. The sequence continues at coordinate 2,866 of JAWOIT010000046.1, forward strand.
TCGTAGCGCCTGAGCGCCGCCTCTGCCAGTTCTTCACCCTGCTCCGACCTGCGGACGATTTCGACCGCCGTCAGCGCCTCACCGCCATGTTGCCGATAATCCCGCTCGAAGCCGGGGCCGGAGAGCCAGGTCTCGATGCAGCCCTGTTTGCCGCAGTAACACTCCGGGCCGGGCAGCTCTTCGGCCTGCGGCCAGGGCAGGGGGTTGTGGCCCCACTCACCGCCAATGGCATTGGCGCCGGTAAGTGTGTGCCCATTAACCACCACACCGCCGCCTGTGCCGGTACCGACGATCACGCCGAAAACGATGGCCTCGACGGCCGCTGCACCGTCGGCGGCCTCGGACACGGCAAAACAGTTGGCGTCGTTGGCCACACGCACCTCCCGCTGCAGTGCCTCACTCAGATCCCGCTGCAGCGCTCGGCCGATAAGCCAGGTGGAGTTGGCGTTCTTCACCAGACCGGTCGCCGGGGAAATCGCGCCGGGGATGCCGACGCCGACCGTACCCCGCGCCCCGATGTTTCCCTCCAGCTTTTCAACGAGGCCGACCATGGTGTCCAGTGTGGCCGCATAATCCCCGCGGGGTGTCGCAACCCGGCGCCGTTCCAACATTTCCCCATCATTGCCGAGGGCGACCGCCTCCGTCTTTGTTCCCCCCAAATCGATACCGATGCGCATTTCACTTTTTCTCTGTATGGACATTAGCGGACTGGCGAAGGCTCATAACCGCTTCTATGCTTGATCTAAAACATTGGATATTCGGTGTGCTACCCGGAGGTTACAACCATGACCACAGAACATGAAATCCTGCGTACCATGGGCGCTGCCAAGCCCCACCCCTGGAATGAAGAGGTGGCCGAGCGTATTGCCCGGGAGCATGGAATCAACAAGCTGACACCCGACCACTGGTGCATCATTCACACGCTTCGCGAACACTTCATCCAGTACGGCGCCGTACCGCCGATGCGCGCCGCCTGTGACATGAACCGCCTCGATCCCCACTGCGCCGACAGCCTGTTCCACTCCCCGCAGGAGGCTTGGCATATCGCCGGTCTGCCCGTGCCGAATGATGAGGCGGAGGGGTATTCCTATCCGGGCGATATGGTGCAGTACTGAACGGAAGCCGCTGATAGGCGCGACAAACTAACCGACATAACGGCTTTTTTTCATCCAGGTAAGAATGACTATACCGAAACGATTGCTACAGCTCCCCTCATCCTGACCTTCTCCCTGAGGGAGAAGGGAATGGCTAGGAGTTAGCATGCCGAAACGTGAACTCTCGATCACCCACTCCCACCTTATCTCTGATAGAGAATCGAGTGAAAAGCGTTACTGTTCAGCACGGCTGTTCAACCCTCGAACTCTGAGCCGCGGCCCGCCTTTCCCCGCACCTTCTCCACCGGAAAACGCGATTCGTTGATGTCGGTTTTATCCTGCGCCGCCTGCACCAGATCCACCCCCAGCTGATCGGCGATACGGATGAGAAAGATTTGGATATCCGCCAGTTCCATCCTCACCTCTTCCAGCCGCTCGGGCGTCAGCCGGTAGCTTTGCTCCTCGCTCAGCCACTGGAAATGCTCCACCAGTTCCGCGGCCTCGGCGATCAGCGCCATGGAAAGGTTCTTGGGCGAGTGAAACTGCTCCCAGTCACGCGCACGGGCGAACTCGGCCAGGCGTTTTCGTAATTGTTCCAGGGAATCTGACATTCTGTTACACCTCGTCCATGATTGGATTATCGATCGATACCGACCTCGCCTTGCCAATTCAGCGGCACGGCATCGGCGCCGGGGATTTTCATCTGCCCATCGAACGCCACCGGGATGCGGCTGTTGTTCTTGAGCGCATTGATCACACCGCCAAGTTCAGCGTAACCCAGATTCAACCCGATATTCATGTCGCCGATCTCCCCCGGCGCCAGCGACAGGGCGCCCAGGCTTTTGCCGCTCGCCACCGTGGTGTCGGCCAGCTTCAGCCCGTAGTCGATCCCATCGAGGCGAATGGGGAAGTTGTTGCTGTTGCTGACCTGCAGACCGATGCCGACATTCAGGCCGGACACTGTCACCCCTTTGATATCAACGCTATTTACCTTAACCGACGGCAGGGAGGGCACATCGATCATCCCCTGCTTGCTGTAGGGCAAGCGGAACAGGCCGAAGTCGAGTTCACCGCTTAAGGCGTAACGGATTTTGTCCTGTTTGAACAACGATTCCATGCTGCCGAAGACATCCTGGTACTTCAGCTGCAGCGGCAGATGCAAGCTGGAGCTCTTGTTGGCGCCGACCTTAAGCTTATTGTCGCTCTGGCCGGAGAGCAGGGATTTGTCCTCCACGTCCAGCTTATAGCTGAGACCGCTGAGGGAGATCCCCACAGGGTTGGGGTTCTCCACTCCGAGAGTAAAGTCCAACACCATATCGCTGAGCGAGACACTTTTTACCTGCATCCCCTCGACCGACACATTGGGTTCCTTCACCACCTCATTCAGCGCGGAGCAGGCCGTCACCAGGGCGGCTATTGCGGCAATAAACAGGGGTCGATTTATTATCTTCAGCATTCTTTTCACCTATGAATTTATATCCACCAGCTTTGCGGGTCGGGGTAGGGACGGCGCAGATTCAGATAGCGTATCCCCTTGACACAACGAACCAAAAACCACACCAACCAGAACAACAATATGGCCTGACCGATAAACAGAATCCAGGTCAGCAACCCTACTATGAGATAAAGAATGCTGATCCAGAAGGTGCGGATCTGCAGTTGATAATGGCTCTGCAGCCAGGCGGGAGCTTCGTCACGATAGACATAGGCGATAACCACCGCAATGATGCCGGTCACCATAAACAGCAGCGATGTGAGCATTAAAGCATAGACCAGCATCGCCGCACCGGGACGCTCGTCCCGGTTCGTAAACACGGGTTGCGGTTCCAGTCTCTTTTCCGGGGGTGTCATGGCGCTCCTTCCCGTTTAATGTACAAAGTCTATGCGCTTCTGGCCGAATCGTCATGTTGACGGACAATGGCGGCAAAGCGCCGCAGCAACTCCCTACCTTGAGGTGAATGTTGCACGGACTTCATCCGCTTGTCCGCCGTCCGCCCTTGCGCAGCCAGGTCGTCCCGATAGTAGTCGATATAAGCGGGAATGACATTCTCATCAAACTCCGGATGAAACTGAATCCCATCCCCTCCCTGATCCAGTCTTCATAGTCCCCCGCAACGGCTGAGAGCGAGGCGAGTTTATCGCCGGTTTTGAGGATAATCAGATGTTTTTCCATCAGCCCCGAAACGCCTCTTTTAAATTCAGCCACTGGCGCTCCTCTTCGGTCGACTCACGACCGAGGATCGCATTGCGATGGGGAAAGCGGCCGAAGCGTCGGATGATCTCGCGGTGGTGCTCGGCCCAGCGAAGGTTCCCGTCCAGGCCCGCCTGCCGGTAGAGCTGCACGGCACGGTCCTGATCGGCCTGGTTTTCACTGTGCATAAAGGGAATATAGAGAAAGCCCTTCTGCTTGTCGTCGAGCTTCCCGTCCCAGCCTTTTGCAATAGCCGCGGCCGCCACCTCGCGCGCCGGCGCCTCGCCGGCGAAGCTCTCCGGTTTATCCCTATAGATATTCAACGGCAGCTGATCCAACAGGATCACCAGCGCCAGCGCCCCCTGCGGGGTCTCTGCCCAGTGTTCCAACTCCCCATTCAATGCTGCCTGCACCCATGCTTCAAAGCGCCGGTGCAGGGACTCATCGAACTCCGGGGTGGAACGAAACCAACGTTTTTCCACGGTGGGTGAAAACCAACAATCAAGCAGTGTTTCGGGAGTCACATTTATTCTCTCCAGTTCCATCTTTCTCACATTGTAACGACTCTCCCCAAAAACAATGATCTCACCGCAAGGCTTCCCGCATGATCTTATCCAAGCCAGTTAATAAATCTTTGCGTCTTTGCGGTTAATTCTACGGAACAGTAGTTACTTCAGGGTAACAAAGGCGCGTGGGCGTTTCGATTACCCGCCTAAATAAGCGATCCGAATACCTGTACACTTGGGAGGTGCCCACACGCCTGACAGGACCGTCGGCCGTAGGGACACGGCCGCCGAGCATACAAGGATGTATTCACTGCGTGTCCTGGCAGGCGTGTGGACACTTCGTAACGGCAAAGTGTTCTCGCATTCGGAACTCTATTTAGCGTCAGGCAAAAAAAACCCGCCTTGTGGGCGGGGTTGTGTCAAATCGCCTGCCCGGTAGAACCGGGCGGGCGGGAGGTGCAACACATGGTAAGAATCGGTTACTGAAATCAGAACTTATAGGCGGCATTGAGGTAGTAATAACGCCCCGGTTCGTTTATCAGCATGACATCACCCTCGGCGTCGAACAGCAGGGTGAGATCCTTGTAGGTATTGGTGGTGGCGTAGGTCTCGTTGGTGAGGTTATCCACGCCGGCGGTCAGCTCGATATTCTTGGTCAGCGCATGCTGCGCCTTTAGGTTGAACACCTGATAACCGTCGATCGCCTGTTCGCCGTTATCTTCATCGAAATGCGTCCAATCGTCGACGGCCACCATCTCCAAACGGGCGGTGCTGCCGGCGGCATAGTCGTAATTGAGCGCCAGGTTGAGCTTGGCCGGCGGGATCTCCGCCAGGTCCTTATCGGTCTGCCCTTCCAGCGGCTCATCCTTTTCTCCACGCTGGTAGGCCAGACCGAGATCGAAATAGACCGTATCGGTGGCAAACCAGGAGCCGGTCAGGGAGCCGCCGTAGATGGTGGCGTCGATGTTCTCGAAGGCGTTGGTGGCCTTGTCGGCGTTATAGTAGATGTAATCCTCGAGCATGCTGTAGAAGAATTTCACTTTGAGCGTGGCGCTGTCAAATCGCTGCTCAGCCCCAAAATCGAATTCGGTATTGGTGGTCTGCTCCAGATCCGGGGTGCCCACCTCGGGCTGCATCATACCCATCGCCGAGAAGAAGTAGAGCTCACGGGCATCGGGCACGCGGTTGGCGCGGCCGACGCCGCCGAACAGGCGGGTGCCGCTTGTAAGTTGGTGATCGACAAAGACATTGGCGCCGATACCCGTATAGTCATTGTCGGGCTGATCCATATTGCCCGCGGTCTCGATGTGGGTGTCATCGTAGCGCAGACCGGTCTTGACCGAGGTGGCGCCGAAACGCTTTTCCAGCTCGGCAAAAAAGGCGCGGTTGGTGGTGTCCACATCGTCGATACTGATGCGTCCGTCTATCATAGAGGCCATCATGCCCTCTTTTTCATACTCACCGTCCCAGTTTCGCACACTGGTATCGACGCCCAGAATCAGGCCGGTGTCGTTGTCCAGGTCGGTGCGGTTTTTGATCTTGAAACCGTTCACCTCGGTGGTCAGGGCGCTGACCATCTCGTTATCCGAATCGGTCGCCCCTGAGGTGGTGCGGTAATAGGTCGACATCGGGTGGTCGACCCGTGAGTTATAGTAATTAAGATCCAACGCACTGGAGTAGGCGCCCAGGTTGCTGATGGTGTACTCGGCATTGAAGATGTCCGAGTCGTCGTAGAGCGCATCCATCTTGCTGGAAGGGTAGAGCACATCGTCACTGCGGTTGGTGGTGTAACTCAGGCGCAGCTGCTGGTCATCGGTAATATCCGCATAGATCTTACCCATCATGGTCTGTTTCTGATAGGCCTCCTGATCCTTGTACTCATCCTTATACTGCACACTTGCGGCCGGGCCGCTCAGCCCGAGATTCTCGATCTGCTGATAAAAATCGTTGCCATCCCCGTCCTCATATTGATCGCTGCTCTCATTGGAAGCACTGATCAGAATACGGAACCGCTCGCTGCCGCCGCTGACGGTGGCGTACTGCTTGCGGTAGTTCCAGCTGCCCACGTTGACGCCCGCCTCGCCATGCGTCTCTTCGGACGGCTCTTTGGTGGTTATGCTCACCGCACCGCTCAGGGTGCCGAAGTTCTCCACATCGTAGGGGCCTTCGGTGATATCCACCCCCTCGATATTGTTCGTAAGAACATGCGAGGTCGGCGGGTCCATGCGGTTGGGGCAGGCGCCGTAGACCTTGGCGCCGTCGATAAGAATGTTGATGTTGTCCTTCTTCTGCCCGCGAACGATGATGTCATTGGCGATGCCGCTTCGGCGCACCAGAGAGACCGACGGCACCTTCTTAGTCAGGGCCTCGGCCAGATCGGCGGACTTGAGCTCCTCGCCGCTGACATCGCTAAGCCGGGTCGCCTCCACTTCAATCGACAGGGATTCGTTTTCCGCTTCGGCGGCCTGCAATGTCGGTGCACACAGCAACAGAAGACAGGCGTATTTTTTCATTTTACGTTCCTTACCTTATAAGTCATGACATCGGGATGGATAAACGGTGAACCGGCAGGCGCGACGATGATGCGCCATAACGGTTCGACAATGGCATAAGCCTGAGCAAATAACGGGCCAAACCCGCAACTCATTGATATTCTAATTGCTCTTGAGAGTTCCGCTTGCCAAGGCAAAAAAAACCGCGGCATATGCCACGGTTTTCCGGGGATATCACACAGTCAGTGGGTGAATTTTCTACGCCTTAACCTTTAGCTGACGCAGGCGCTGCTTGAGCAAGTCGGGAAAGCGTTTATACCAGGTGGCGTTAAGCGGAGAGGGATGGGGCAGGGGGTAGAGCTTTATCTGTCGGCTTTTACCGTCCGCATCCTGAATATCGACCTCGGTCCAGGATTCGAAGCGATCCTCGCGGGTCCAGAAGACCTCCAACTGTTGTTTGATTTCACGCTCGCGGTTGATGGCGAACCAGAGAAAGGCCTCGCGCCCCAGGGTGATGACCGCCTCGCCGTTCCAGGCGTTGACCAGCAGGTCCGCCACCAGCGGCTGAAACTGTTTTTTCACCTTCATCGACCAGGCCTTGTTGCCCACCGGTTTGTAGGGCACGGTGTTGGCCCAGAAAAAACCCTTGCCCACCTCGACTGAGGCGTCAAAACCGGGCAGGCCCTCACCATAAAGATGCTCATAGATCGCACCGCGCACCTTCTGCCCGCCGGCGCCGATAAACGGCATCTGATGCTGCACCTCGTCCCGGCCCGGATCACGACCGAAAAAGGCGACGGGGGTATCCGCCTCGCCCATGCCGATCACCGGCTCGCGCCAGTCCTTGCCGAAGGTTTCATAGACACCCACATCGATCCCCGGCAGTTCAGCGGCCAGGGCGCGCAGTTTTTCACGTCGTTGTTTCGGGTTCATTCTCGTTTTGACTCAACTCTTCATTACTACCAGCCGGCGGGACATCGGGGAGTGGCTCGACCTCGATCGGAGCCCCCAACAGGCGGGAGAACATCTCCCGCTGGGACTCAGGCTGTGCGGTGGTATAAAAACGGGTATTCGCCCCTGCCTTGGCGGGATTCAACAGCGCCCCCTGCTCCAGCAGATATTTCAAGCGGCGGGCCACCGCCTCACCGGTGTCGACCACACTCACCTTCGGCCCGACCAGCCGCTCCAGCAGCGGCCGCAAAAAGGGGTAGTGGGTACAGCCGAGCACCAGCGTATCGGCGCCCCGTGCGGTGATGGGCTCCAGATATTGCTTGAGCAGCTGTGCCGTTTCGGGAGTCTCAAGGGCCAGTCGTTCCACCTGTTCGACCAGTCCGGGGCAGGCCTGGATGATCACCTCCCGGTCGCCGGCAAAACGGCGCACCAGATCCGCCATACGCCGACTCTCGACCATGCCCGCGGTGGCGAGGATGCCGACCACGCCGCTGCGGCTGCTCTGCACCGCCGGCTTGACCCCCGGCTCCATTCCCACCACGGGCATCGCATAGCGCTCGCGCAGCGACTCCACCGCGGCGGCGGTGGCGGTATTGCAGGCGACCACCAGCGCCTTGGCGCCGCGCTCGACCAGCGCCGCGGCGACGGCGTTGACCCGCTGGCGGACAAAGGCCGGGGTCTTGTCGCCATAGGGAATATAAGCGCTGTCGGCGGCGTAGAGCAGCGCCTCGTTCGGCAGTAGCCGGTTGATCTGCCGCAACACCGACAGACCGCCGACACCGGAGTCGAGAATGCCGATAGGGGCATGGCTGGAAGAGGTGTGGGCGCTCACTGCTTATACCATTCCGCTATTCGTAACACATCGCGTCGAACAGTTCGCCCGAGGCGGGGTTTTCCATCAACTCATACGCCAGGATATAGGCCGCGGCGCTCCAGACCTGATTGAAGTTGGCGCGCCGCCCCACCAGGCTGCCCAGCCGACCGTCATAATACTCGGGCCAGTGATCGTTCTGCAGCCGGTTGCCGATCCCGTAAAAGGCCTGTTCGGCCAGGTCCATCCGCCCGGTGCGCCGCGCCGCGCCGATAAAGGCCCAGAGCAACACCGGCCAGTTGCCGCCGTTGTGATAGGACCAGGGGGCGTTTTTCGGGTCGCTGCCGGTCATGAACTGCCACTCCGTGCCCTCCACCGCCGGGTAGACGATCTTCAGCGGCGTCTCCCCCACCAGCTGATCCCAGTGGTGGTGATAGAGGCGCATGATCGCCTGCGACTCCTCTTCGCTTGCCAGCCCCATCAGGATCGCCAACAGATTACCCATGGCGAAGAAGCGAAAGTCCACCCGGCTCGGGCCCACGTTGCCCACCAGGTAACCGGTGTCGGGCTTGAGCCAGCCGTCGATCCAGTCGGGGATGCTCTCGGGATACACATTGAGCACGTTGCGCGCATCCGGGCCGAACTCCTCCGAGTAGTACCGGTGGATCTCGTTGAGACGGCTGCGCCCCATCCAGTAGTAGATACGCACATAGGAGCGCAGGGCGCTGTTGCGGATGCGGATGGTGCGGCAGAGACCCTCGTTCTCGTCGCACTCCTCGAGCAACTCCAGCGCGGTGTTGAGCATGCCGAAATAGAGCGCCTGGATCTCCAGCGGGTGGCCGTAAACCCCCATGCGCCGGTCGATCATGAACGAGCCGTCCGGCACCAGCATGGTCGGCGCGGCCTCGAAACTCTCCTTCAGATAGAGGTCCAGGGTCTGGCGCATACACTCCTGAACCGCCGGGGTGCGGGCAAACTCCCAGTCGCCGGTGATGCGCACATAGGCGCGCAACAGGAACATCCACCACATGGCAGAGTCCACCGGCGCGACCCGGCCGATGGCCATCTCGCCGAAATCGGCCAGCAGGCGCTCTTCGCCGTTTTCGCTGATCACCCGAAAACTGGCCGGCATCAGACCGATGGCCCGCTGGTGGCCCGGCATCACCGACTGCTGACCGCGCAGGCTCATCACCGTCTGCAGGAAATTGCGCACGATGGCGTAATTCCCACGCAGCAGAAACACCAGCGCCGAGGGGACGAAGTCGCGCACGAAGCACTCCTCGTAGTTGGGCGCAACGGGATTGGGGTCGCAGGCGGCCGCCGTCCCCACCGGTTCGCCCCGGTAGGTGATGATCGACTTCTCCAACAGCTCTGTGGCGGAATGATATGGCATGGTGCGGATAATACCAGCGTTATCGGCCCATGGCAGCGGGCCGGACAGGGAATGTGGACTGTAACACTGTTGTCACCAATCTTTCACACAACTGACATCTTTGCCCCCTAGCATGGCCGGGGAATCCCGGCACTCGGGCCGGGGCTCAACATCATTTCCGGTTCAATCGCTATGTGAGAGGTCAGGGCAATGCAGGAATTTACCATCGTCAATATCGAAAAGACCCAACCACCGGCCAATGGACTGGGCGGCGACTGGTATCAATACACCATCGTCAACGGCAGCACGGAGATAAAGGGGTTGCGTTGCGGTTCAAAGACAGAGGTGAAGGCGTTCGCGGAGTCTTCCACCCAGCGCCTGAACAGCCGCAACAAAGCAGCCTTCCAGCGCAACTAAACCGGGATTACGCCGATGAGACCTCATCGGAGATCAGCTCGATAAACCTCTCGTTGTCCTTGAGCTTCTCGAAGCTGCTGTCATGAGCGGCATCATCGCGGAAGGCCGGTGACAGCTCGATCGCCCGGGAGAGATCGCCGAGTGCCTCCTCCAGCGAGCCGACCTCGGCGAAGGCGCAGGCGCGCTGATAGTAGGCGTGACCGTTCTCCGGGTCGATGGCCAGGGCGCGGTTGCAGAGGCTGCGCGCCCAGCTGGTCTCGCCCAGCGCCAGCGCCTCGTCCGCCTTGTAGGTCAGTGCCTCGGTGTCGTCCGGTTTGATCGCCAGGATTTGATCGTAGATGGCGATCTTGTTCTCCGGCTGCGTCTCCTGGGTGGCCTTCAGCCAGAGCGAGTGGATCTCATTGGTGATCGAGAGCTGGTGCTGGGTCGAACGGATATTCTCCGACTTCTGGTGCAGCTCATCCTCGATCCGCCTGAGGCGCTCCTCGAAGGTCTCGGAGATCCGCGCCACCTCCTGCTGCGCCAGCTGCTCCACCTTCTCCTTTACCTCGCGCATCGAGTTCCAGCCCAGAATCACCAACAGCGCGGAGACCGCCGCGATCACATAGAAAAAATAGGTGATGGTATCGACCGCATAGGTCATGCTGCGATCAGCCACGGAGAGCTCCCGGTCGGTGACCGTGCTTATCATCGTGGCGCGCTGATCGGCCATTTCCTGGCGCAGCTGCTTGAGCTCATCCAGCACGTATCGTTCCACGAACGGATTGTAGAGCGGCTCTTCCAGCTGCCCGATCTTCTCATCCGCCTTTTTGTCCATCCGCTGCTGAACCTCATTCTGCTGCCCCGCTGCCGACAGCGGTGTAAGCGACAGGGTTACAATCAGGGTGATGAGAGAAAGAAGTTTTTTCATACCGGATTCCATGGTCTTAAATGGCTAAGGCTTTGCGCGTTTGAAAAACCATAATATCAGTTTGGCCGGAGGATTGTTGCTCACCCCGGCACATCGTGCTCAATAGGCTCGCTGTGCGATGCCCACTTCCAGGGTGTGGACCTGGCCGGGCTGCAATTCAAGGGCATTCTCCGCCGCATTGGCGGTCTCCACGCAGAGCATCCGCCGATACCCCTCGGGCCCCAGGTCGCCCATCTGCCGCGCCTTGTCGCTGCCCGGATTCCACACCACGGTCGAACGGCTGTTCTTTGCCCGCAGCACCAAGCGCCTGCCAAGCACGGGATCGCGAATCTCACAGCGGCCGTCGGTATCGAGATAGATACGATCCACCTCGCCGTCGATGCGCACCGCGCCGTGCTGCTGCTTGCGATCAAAACCGGTCACCTTATCCAGGTAGTTACACCCCTCCAGCCCATGCAGCGACACCTTACCCACATCACCGACCGCAAAATAGGTGTGCAGCGCCTCGGTAAGCCTCACCGGCTTGCTGCCACTATTGGTGGTCTGCAGCGCCAGTTCCAGGCTCGCCCCGATACGCAGTGTCAGGCGCAGTTTCAGTGGTTGGGGAAACATACTACGGGTCTTCGCACTATCAATCAGGGCGAACTCCAGCTCGGTGCAGGCCGGATTGCCCGCGTCCACCCGCAGCAGCCGCCAGGGCACCGTGCGGGCATAGCCGTGCGCCGGCAGGGCCGAATCATCGGCATGCGCACCGAACCAGGGCCAGCAGACCGGCGCCCCGCCGCGGATCGACTTGCCCGGCTTGAGGGAGGCCTCTTCGCTTAACCAGATCACCGGCTCATCGTTCAGGCGGTAGTCGATGAGCTGCGCCCCCTGCAAGGTGATCGCCGCCTTCGCCGCCCGGTTTTCCACCCGGGCCGCGATCAACCCACCTTCGGTCTTGATAAAATCGATACATCCGGGTAGGGCAAAATGTTTTTTAAGTTCTTCGATGGTCTGCATCACTCCCCCTGTTATCTGCCTCATTAGGCAATCGTGTGGATTTGATCACCTGTAAGCGATTATAAGCCGTTCACCCCTGCGCTATACTGGAGCGCCCCGAAATCAGGACCGACCAGTATGAACCACAGCGATGTCATCATCATCGGCGCCGGCGCTTCCGGACTGATGTGCGCCGCCGAAGCCGGCCGGCGCGGTCGCCGTGTGCTGGTGCTGGAGCAGTCCGCCAAGGCGGGCAACAAGATCCGCATGTCCGGCGGCGGCCGCTGCAACTTCACCAACTACGATGTCGGTCCCGAGCACTACCTCAGCCACAACCCGCACTTCGTCAAATCGGCGCTGAGCCGTTTCACCCAGTGGGACTTCATCGCCCTGGTCGAGCGCTACCAAATACCATACCACGAACGGGATCACGGCCAACTCTTCTGCAACGACAGCTCGGCCGACATCCTCAACATGCTGCTGGCCGAATGCCGCGAGGCCGGCGTCACCCTGCAACTGAAAACCCGCATCGAGAGCGTCGAACACAAAGGGGAGGGATTCGTGCTGCGCACCAGCCGCGGCGACTACGCCTGCGACTCACTGGTGATCGCCACCGGCGGCCTTTCCATCCCCAGCATGGGCTCCAGCCCCTTCGGCTACCGCATCGCCGAGCAGTTCGGCATCAGCGTATGGCCGCCCTCGGCGGGGCTGGTGCCCTTCACCCTGCAGCCGGAGGATAAGGCACGCCTCGCCCCGCTCTCCGGCATCGCAGTGGAGGCCGTGGTGGAGACCGGGGGCCAGGCTTTTCGTGAAAACGTGCTCTTCACCCACCGCGGCCTGAGCGGCCCGGCGATCCTGCAGGCCTCCAACTACTGGCAACCGGGCGAGGCGATCACCATCGACTGGTTGCCGGACGAAGAGCTCGACACCCTGCTGGAGACGGCGCGGCAGGAACACCCGAAACAGCAATTAAAGACCCTGCTGGGCCGCCTACTCCCATCACGGCTCCTCGCCGAACTGCTGCCCGCAGAGCTGCTCGAAACGCCTTTGGGACAGCTTGGAAAGAAGCAGATCGAAACCGCCGGACAACAGCTTCACCGCCGGCGCATCACACCCGCCGGCACCGAAGGCTACCGCACCGCCGAGGTGACGCGGGGAGGGGTGGACTGCGATGCGGTTTCCTCCAAAACCATGGAGGCGAAATCGGTGTCGGGGCTCTACTTTATCGGCGAGGTGCTGGATGTCACCGGCCGGCTTGGCGGCTACAACTTCCAATGGGCCTGGGCATCGGGATGGTGTGCGGGGCAGTATGTTTAATTAAAAAATAGATCGAAAGGTAACTATTCGCCCAACTGGAAAAAGCAACCTCACCGCAAAGCTTCCCGCGGCCTGCATCTATACCCCCTCAGCCTCAAGGGGCCGCAGCTTAAGCGGGTGAATTCACCCGTGTTTGCATAGCCCCATCAATCTCTATCAGGTCTCAGTCCCATACGCCGGATTGATTCAGGCAACGTCTCTACGGGCACACTGAAAATCCGACCCCCTGATGACGTCATATCACTGATCTCCAATTGGTGGGAACGATGTGGTGGGTTGTTGTTCCTATTGTGCGTCATTATTCGCACAACCTGTTGGCCCCCAGGTGGAAGTGAAAATGTCATTGGAGAATAACGGAGGTGACACGCTTCGCGGCTACCCGAGATTGGAGACAGGTCCACCTGTAATGCTTTCCAATCGTCGGATCGATTCTGAATAGTGATTTCGTCATTCCTTTTCTCAAGCATATTCAGTTTACTGGTGGAGATCGTCAAGCCATGACGCTGATTGGCAGCTGGCACGATGTTGGCCGTTACCGTAGCAACAGCTGTCGCACCCTCAGCGATAAGCACAAATGTACTCAACCCCAACACAAGGGAGACTTTATAAAAAGACCGCAATTTCCATGTATTCATGCGGGTATTTTTCCCCTACTATTTATCCGTATAACCAAGCTCTTTGGTTGGTTATTAGTAAATATAGGTATACCCGACAATCATTACTAATAAGTAATTTCTATATGTGCGCCTGAAAAAAAAGATGTTACAAAAAAACGCTTTAATACCTGTCGTTGCTACGCCGCATTTTAAATAGCCGGTGATATCGACTTTTCGAGGAAGTCGTGTTGATACCCTTGACAGAAATTATGCCGTCACAAAAAAGGAAAAAACCGAACCGCACTGCGGTTGATTTTTAAGGGGACGTACTTACGAAGCAATATGTAATAGGTGCAATGACAGGAACCTTATTCATCACGTGGGAATCTATAGCGGTGTGCAAATACCCGACGCATTAACGACTATTCGTAATTTTGATTATTCTCCCCCACATACGCTTGCTCGCTATAGACCGGCACGTTGAAAAGCGGCACTCCAGGCTCACGCGCATCACTGATCAAAAGTTCATTTTCCAATCTGCATGCACCATCAGGCTTATCCTGAATCATCAGCCGAACCACCTGATGACCTCCGGACGGGATTGAAGTGGTCCTGGGGGAGAACCGCAAATTGCAATCTGCGCTGTTGCCTGAAGGAGCTGCCAGTTCAACCAGCAGTTCACGCCGATAGTCGCTACGATTCATGATGGTGAACTCATCGTGAGTTTTTTCTTGCAGATGCAGCTCCCTGACAGAAAGCGAAAGCCCATCACTTCCCTTGCTCGGCTCGACGATATTGACGGTAACGGTCGCAATGGCGGTGGCGCTGAGTGCTGCACGCCAAAAGGAGCCCATAGATACAAGGAAGATTGTTTCGGCCAAAGTCCACAGAAAACGCCTGTTCATTCGGCATCCTTTCCAACCGTTTGTCATACAATCATAAAAAATTCGGACCGGTGACAAATCCCTATCCTCCTCACTGTAACCCAACATTCCTGATATCCGGCATTAGATGTTTTCTTATCACCTTGCGGATGAGTATCGCTCCAGTCTACTGCAGTGAACGTTTCTTGTCTAAAGGCTTGCCAACCTGGAAGCTTAGCTTAAAAAAACATCCCGAGAAGATATCCACCCTTAAAAATCTTCTTCCAGCTGTAGAAGGTACGGCTTAGGCGGCCACTATTTCAGAAAGCCTGATTAAGATTAAATATCGCTTAACGGTTTGAGATATAATCACAGCGTATTGATCCGGTTCAGGTTTGGCACTTCATTACATGTACGTAACCTGGCTACAGCCCTCTCGATTTGCCGGATAAGGCATGGTTTAGAATGACATTTATTTCTATTCCGACTCGCAGATAAGTCTGTTTTTCGGCTCTGCCGATAGCGCTTCAGTTTTTTTCGGTCGGCTTATTCCGACGTACTATTGACATGGAGGTGCCATGAGCATCATAAAAGAGTTCCAGCTGTATGCCGAATACAATCGCCTGATGAATACACGGATGTACGACGCCGCATCGGCTCTGTCAGATGAAGAGCTTCGAAGCGATCGCGGCGCCTTCTTCAAATCGGTACTCGGCACGCTGAATCACATTTTGGTGGGCGACATTATTTGGTTAAAGCGATTTGCGCGGCACCCATCCAGCGGGAATGCTTTAAGTCACCTGAACCTTATCGAGCATCCCAAGGCGCTGAACCAAGTATTATTCAGCGAACTGAAGGCGATCAAAGACCAACGGGTTATTCTGGATGATCTTATCGTACAATGGATCTCCTCCTTATCCGACGCGGACCTTGAGGGTTCCATCGTCTATGAGAATATGGCCGGCCATCGTTTCGAGAAGCCCTTTGCGAGCCTCATAAGTCATTTATTTCTTCATCAAGTCCACCATAGGGGGCAGGTAACCACCCTCCTGTCTCAGTTCGGCGTGGACTTCGGGGAAACTGATTTGATCGAGATTATCCCTTAGACTTCAGCATAATGGGTAGGCAAGGACACCACTCCCTTCACACTTGAATAACTTACTGCGTTTTCACCGCCTCACCGCTACTGCTACGCTCAACACACGAACATAACAGCAATCGACGTTTGTCATACAGGCGAGGCTTACCGAAAACCAGTATCCTTTCAGCAAGGATAATGCACTACTTTTTTCTAACCGGTTAAATGGTGTGATGAAACTGAAATTTACAGAAATCGCCAAGGTCTTCAGCGGTAACCGCCACAGCCGCGCCCAGGTGCATGATGCCGATCTGGCTGACTATCTGGAGCTGATTAAGAAGAAAGATGAGCAGCGCTTCTTCAGCTACCTCTCCGGACTTCCGACCAAACTGCAGGCGGAGACCACCATCGAACTGCCGGAGCCGTTTCAGCGCGACTATATCGAACGGATCGATACCGAGCAGTTGCTCGAACTGGTCAACGCCCTGGAGACCGACGACGCTACCGACTTCATGCAGCTGGCCCTGCGCTTCGCCCCGGATAAGGCCGAAGCGGCTTTCATCGCCATGGATGATTACCGTGAGAGCACCATCCGCCGGCTATTGCGTTACGAGGAGAATCAGGCCGGGGCCTTAATGCAGAGCGAGTTGTTCACCGCTCCGGTGGACGAGACGGTGCAGAGCTCATTGCGCCGACTGAAGAAACTCAAACAGGAAAACGGCCATTCGTTTCACCATGTCTTTGTGATCGATAAGAATAAGCGCCTCCTGCGGGTGATCCCTTTCTCGGAACTAATCATCATCCCGCAA
>JAWOIT010000047.1:0-5049 GCA_046484535.1 Pseudomonadota bacterium
CATCACCGATATCGACGATAAAATCATCCAGCGGGCCAACGAGAACGGTGAGGATTTCAACGCCCTGACCGGCCGCTTCATCGAGGCGATGCATGAGGATGCCGATGCACTGGGGGTTGCGCGTCCCGATGAGGAGCCCCGCGCCACTCTGTTCATGGATGAAATCATCGCCATGATCGAAAAGCTGATCGTCAACGGCTATGCCTATGCGGCGAGCAATGGCGATGTCTATTACGATGTCTCCCGATTTGACGGCTACGGCACCCTATCGGGCAAGAATCCGGAGGACCTGCGCGCCGGTGAGCGCGTGGCGGTGGACGAGGCCAAGGACGATCCGCTGGACTTTGTCCTGTGGAAGGCGGCAAAGCCCCACGAGCCCAGCTGGGACTCCCCCTGGGGCAAGGGCCGTCCCGGCTGGCATATAGAGTGTTCGGCCATGTCCACACATGCACTGGGCGAGCACTTCGATATCCATGGCGGGGGGCTGGACCTGCAATTCCCCCATCACGAGAACGAGATCGCCCAGTCCGAGGGCGCCTGCGGCTGCAAGTTCGTCAATTACTGGCTGCACAACGGTTTTGTCCGCGTTGATGACGAAAAGATGTCCAAGTCGCTGGGCAACTTCTTTACCATCCGGGAGGTGATGGCCAAGTATGACCCGGAGGTGATCCGCTATTTCATCCTTGCCAGCCACTACCGCAGCCCGCTCAATTACTCGGATCAGCACCTGGATAACGCCAAAGGGGCATTGACCGGTCTCTACACCGCATTGCGGGGCCTGGACCTGGACGGACAGCCGGAGACCGCGGCCCTAGAAGAGCGGTTCTTCCGGGCCATGGATGATGACTTCAATACTCCCGAGGCGATCGCCGTACTCCATCAGCTGGCGGGCGAGGTCAACCGGCTGCGAAACGGCGGTGAACCGGAAAAGGCCGCAGACACTGCAGCCGGCATGAAAGCGCTCGCCGAACTACTCGGACTTTTGCAGCGTGATCCGGAGAACTTCATGCGGGGTAGCCGTGGTGGCGAGGGGCCCTCCGATGAGGAGATCGAACAGCTCATCGCCAAGCGTATCGCCGCGCGCAAGAACAAGGACTTTGCCGCATCCGATCGGATACGCGATGAGCTCAAGGCGCAGGGGATCGTGCTGGAGGACGGCCCCCAAGGGACGACCTGGCGTCGGGAGTAATCTGTTAAGCACGGCTGTACGATGTTGTAGGTTGCAGAGGAGAAACCGAGTTTGGAGCAGATGTTGATTACCTGGGGCGTTGTGGTGTTGTTGGCAGTGACCGCCCTGCTGCCGGCCTGGCCGATGCTCAAGCGCCGGCTTGCCCGTCGGGCCATGGAGCGGACCATTGCCTCCAGCGGGTTGGCCCGGTTGCGTAATGTGCTGCTGGATGATGGCATGGGCGGGCAGAGTTTTTATGAATGGTTGTTGCTGACTCCGGACGGTATCCGGGTGCTGGCGACGAGCAAGCGCAACGGCATCATCTTCGCAGGTGAGCGTCTGGATACCTGGGCGCAGGTGCTGGGTAAACGGACCATTCGCTTCGACAACCCGCTTTACAGTCTCGAAGAGTCTCTTAGCACCCTGCGTTACCAGCTGCCGAAACTATCGGTCGAGGGGCGCATTCTTTTCGTCGCAGACTGCTCTTTTCCAAAAGGTCGCCCGGAACAGGTGCTGACGACGAACGAGCTAGGTCTGACTCAAAACAAGCAGATCGGCGAGACCGTGCAACCGGAGGTGCAGCAGGCCTGGGAGAAGCTCCAGGGGATGGTGCGCAAGGTCGACCCGGTGAGCGAGAGTTACCTGTTGCCCGTGAGGGAGTCCCCGGCCTATGGCCGCTGGTTGCTGATTGCTTTGCTACTCATGGCTGCCGGTGTCTGGCTTCTCTGGCGCTATTCGGAGGCCGGTTTAGCGTGAGGTCGGTGATGCAGCGGCAGCTCATCGCCCTCCTGCTGTTACTCTATTTTCCGCTTGCGCAGGCTTCGCAGCCGATTGCTATCGGTGTGCTCAGTCATCGGGGTGACGAAGCCACCCTTTCCCACTGGTCCGGCACCGCCGACTATTTGACGGAGGTGCTGCCGGATTACCGCTTCTCAATTGTCCCGCTCGATTTTGAACAGGTTTCACCCGCCGTCGAGGAGGGCGAGGTGGATTTCATCCTGGTCAACCCGGCCATCTATGTGGATCTTGAGGTACGCTACCGTGTCTCGCGTATCGCCACCATGCGAAACCGCTGGGGCGAGGACGCCTACAATACCTTCGGCGGCGTGATCTTTGCCCGTGCCGAGCGTTATGACCTGAACACTCTGAGCGATCTGCGCGGCGGCACACTCCTGGCGGTTAACGAAAGTTCGTTGGGCGGCTACATGATGGCCCTGCGCGAATTCAAGGCCGCCGATATCGAGCCTTTCCGCGAGTTGCGAAGGATTAGTTTCGCCGGCACCCACGATAAGGTGGTAATGGCCGTGCGCAACGGAAGAGTCGATGCCGGTACGGTGCGCACCGACATCCTGGAGCGCATGGCCGATGAAGGCCGGATCAATCTCAATGAGTTTCGTATCATCAATGAACAGACCGGGGAGGGATTCCCGCTTTTGCGAAGCACCCGGCTCTATCCCGAGTGGCCCTTCAGCAAGGTGCGTCATACCTCCAACCTCCTGGCGCGGCGGGTCTCCGTCGCCCTGGCTGAGATGCCGGGGAATCATCCGGCGGCGCTGCGGGGCAACTACGCGGGCTGGACCATTCCATTGGACTATCAGCCGGTGCACGACCTGCTGCAGGAGCTGCTGTTGCCCCCTTACCAGTACGCCCGCCAGTTTACCCTGCTGGATGTCTGGCAGCGCTATTGGGCCTGGTTGTTCAGCGGTTTGATCCTGCTGCTGATTATGGGAGGCATGACTGCCTGGGTCATGCGGCTCAACCGGGAACTCTCCCATGCCAAGCAGCGGCTGGAGCAACGCCATGCCCTGATCCTCGACTCTGTGGCCGACGGCATCTACGGGGTCGATACCCAGGGCAACTCCACTTTCGTTAATCGTGCCATGGAGGAGATCACCGGGTGGAAGGCCAATGAGCTGATAGGCAAAAACCAGCACAACCTGTTGCATCACACCCGGGCCGACGGCAGCCCCTATTCGGGTCGGGAGTGTCCCGTCTATCATACCTTCCGTGATGAGACGCCGCGCTATGTGGATGAGGATATCTTCTGGCGCAAGGATGGCAGCAGTATACCGGTCGAGTATTCCAGTACCCCCATTCGCGACGACCATGGCAGAGTCAGCGGTGCGGTCGTGGTCTTTCGGGATATCACCGAACGGAAAAAGGCGGAGGATGAGGCGCGCCAGCACCAGATGGAGCTGGCGCATGTGTCGCGCCTGAGCACCATGGGGGAGATGGCCTCCGGCATCGCCCATGAGCTCAACCAGCCACTCTCGGCGATCAGTAACTACACCCATGGTTCAATCCGCATGCTCAAGTCCGGGCGGGAGGGCATTCGCCAGGAGCTGATCGATGTGATGGAACGGGTCGCCTCGCAGGCCGAGCGCGCCGGGGAGATCATCCGCCAGCTTCGTCGCTTTATCCGCAAGGAGGAGCCGGAGCGCAAAGGGGTGGATATCAACCAGTTGATTCATGAGCTGGTGACCTTCTTGCGCCCGGAGCTGCAAAAGGCCCACATCGACCTCCAGTTGCAGCTGGATTGGGAGTTACCGCTGCTGTGGGGGCATGATATCCAGCTTGAGCAGGTGCTGCTTAACCTGACACGTAATGCGATTGAGGCGATGCTGGAGGTGCCGAGAGCATCCCGGCGGCTGCTGATCCGCACCTCGGTTCGGCAGGGTGAGGTCGAGGTACTGGTGGCGGACAGCGGCCAGGGGATCGACGAGAAGATGCGCGAGAGCATCTTCGAGCCTTTCGTCACCACCAAGGCCCAGGGCATGGGGCTGGGGCTGTCGATCAGCCGGGCTATTGTCGAGGGGCATGGCGGCAGCCTTATACTGGATCCCGCCACAGAGCGTGGGACACGGTTGCGGATCATCCTGCCGATCGGAAAAGGGGAAGAGAATGGCTGAACAAAGCACCGTTTTTATAATCGATGATGATGAGGCGGTTCGGGATTCTCTTTCGTGGTTGATGAAATCGGCCGGGCTCCTTGCAAAAACCTTCGATTCGGCGGATAGCTTTCTCAGTGGTTACCGGGAGGATCGCCCGGGTTGCCTAATTCTGGATATTCGCATGCCCGGGATGAGCGGTCTGGAACTGCAAAGCAGGCTGAAGGAGCGAGAATTCCGTCTGCCGATCATTATCATCTCCGGCCATGCCGACGTGCCGATGGCGGTACGGGCGCTCAAGGCCGGGGCGTTTGATTTTATCGAAAAGCCCTTTAACGACGAGCTGCTGCTGAGCCTTGTTCAGCGTGCTATAGAGCAGGACCGAAACCGACGTGAGGAGGTGGCGGTGCTGGATGAATGGCGTGCCAGGCTCGATACGCTTACCCCGCGTGAGCGGGAGGTGCTTGACCTGGTTGTGGCCGGCGCCTCCAACAAGCAAATCAGCGGCGAACTGGGTGTCAGCACCAAGACGGTGGAAGCCCACCGGGCACGGGTGATGGAGAAACTTCAGGCGGAGTCCCTCTCACACTTGGTGCGAATGGTGATATCGGCCCGCGATCAATAATTGGCACGGCGCCTTTCAACCGCTGTATCTGTGTGCCACTATCAGTGGTAACAGGAGCGAAGCCGGGCTCAATCGCCTGGCAAATCAAGAGGTGAGGCGATGTCAAAACGTTATTATGTTTATCGTTTGTTGGATCAAAGCAACGATGTGCTTATCTTCGAGGGAAAGGTCGAGGTCCCCGAGCAGACTGACAGTGCGACCATGAATAATGACGATGCCCGCTCCATGGTGGCCGATGCGGTGATTCGCCGAATGATCCGCTCCAGCGCCCGTCCCATCCATTCACTCATTCAATACTGCGAACTGCAGGGGGAAGGTGATGAGCGCTGCTCCGGTAGTGGCGATGAGATCGATTTTGACTGGGACAG
>JAWOIT010000070.1:0-6047 GCA_046484535.1 Pseudomonadota bacterium
ACCGAGGGGGCGGCAAGCAACGTCTTCATCGTCAATAACGGCGTCGTGCTCACCCCGCCCAAAAGCAACCTTTTGCTGCCCGGCATTACCCGGGATCTGGTGGTGGAACTTTGCCGGCAAAACGGCGTCCCATGCGTGGAAGGGGCGATAAGCGAGCTGCAGCTCGGTGAGGCGGATGAGATCTGGCTCACCTCCTCCACCAAGGAGATCATCCCGGTCACGCGACTGGATGAGCAGCCGGTGGGGGATGGCCGGCCCGGTGCCGTATGGCAGCGGTTAATCGCCCTTTATCAGGAATACAAACAGGCCTTTCGCGAAGGCCGGGTAGCCTAAGCTTATGAGTGAAAAAGAGACCCTGCTGGAGTTCCCCTGCAAATTCCCCATTAAGGCCATGGGCCGTGCCGACGGGGAGTTCGAGGCGCTGGTGGTCCGTTTAGTGCGCAAACATGCCCCCGATCTTGGCGAGGCAGCGGTCAAGACCCGCGACAGCCAGGGTGGCAAATACCTCTCCGTCACCGTCACCGTTCGCGCCACCAGCCGCGAACAGCTGGATAACATCTATCGTGAACTGACCGCCTGCGAAGAGGTCTTGATGGCGCTGTGACAAGGTCGCAGGTCGCAAGACTATTTTTGTATGTATCTCTAATATGTAACTGATTTTCTATGCCATCCCTGTCACCTGTCTCCTGCCGCCTGCAACCTTTGGTCGTCCACCACCTCGGCACCGTCGATTACCAACAAGCCTTCGACGCCATGCGCCGCTTCACCGAAGAGCGCACCGCCGAGACACCGGATGAGATCTGGCTGCTGCAGCATCCGCCGGTCTTTACCCAGGGGATGAACGGCAAGCCGGAGCATCTGCTCTCACCGGGTGATATTCCCGTGGTGGAGGTGGATCGCGGCGGCCAGATCACCTATCACGGTCCGGGACAACTGGTGGTCTACCTGCTGCTGGATCTGCGCCGCCACAAACTCGGCGTGCGCCAGACGGTCAGCGCCATGGAGCAGGCGGTGATCGCCCTGCTCAGCGGCTACGGACTGACCGGCGTGGCGCGTCAGGACGCCCCCGGCGTCTATGTGAAGGGAGAGAAAATCGCCTCGCTTGGCCTGCGCGTGCGGCGAAAAGGGTGCTATCACGGTCTCAGTCTTAACATCGATATGGACCTGGAACCGTTTCGACGCATCAACCCCTGCGGTTATCCGGGCCTGGGTGTCACCCAGCTGCGAGAACTTGGTATAGACGACTCTTTGGATGAGGTTGCAGAAAAGCTCGTTAGCAAGCTAAGCGAGCAGCTTGCCTTTTCATTTCAATCGGAATCTTCTGCTTCCCTGTCTTCAGAGTAACGCAGACGACAAAACACTTGGCGGCCCTGTCGGCTACCCGGCAGGATGAACCTAAAACCTTGTTACTGCCCGCCATAGCCCCAATCTCAGGCCTATGAATGAGAATGACGACCTGCCTGTCCAGCCGCCCAACCCACTGAAAGGTGAGAGCAAGACCGCACGCATCCCCATCAAGGTGGTGCCGGCGGACAAGCCCTTGCCCAAACCTCGCTGGATCCGCGCCCGCTCACCCAACAGCCCCGAAGTACAGCGCATCAAGCAGATACTGCGCGAGCAGAAACTGCACACCGTCTGCGAAGAGGCCGCCTGCCCCAATCTCGGCGAATGTTTCCAACACGGCACAGCGACCTTCATGATCATGGGCGGCATCTGCACGCGGCGTTGCCCCTTTTGCGATGTGGCTCACGGCCGTCCCGAGCCGCTGGACACCGAAGAGCCGCAACACCTGGCCGAGACCATTCGGGCGATGGGGCTGCGTTTTGTGGTAATCACCTCGGTGGATCGGGATGACCTGCGCGATGGCGGCGCCGGCCATTTTGTCGACTGTATCCGCGCCGTACGGAAGACCTCCCCCGGAACCAACATCGAGATCCTCACCCCCGATTTTCGCGGCCGCGAAGAGAAGGCGCTGGCCACCCTCGCCGAAACCCCGCCGGATGTGTTCAACCACAACCTGGAAACGGTGCCCCGGCTCTACAAACAGTCCCGCCCCGGTGCCAGTTACACCGGCTCCCTGCAACTGCTCAAACGCTTTAAGGCGTTACGCCCGGCGGTCCCCACCAAGTCGGGGCTGATGGTGGGATTGGGCGAGACCAACGAGGAGATCGTCGAGGTGCTGCGCGATCTTCGCGCGCACGACTGCGACAACCTCACCATCGGCCAATACCTCGCCCCCTCCCGCCACCACCTGCCGGTGCAGCGTTACGTCACCCCCGATGAGTTTGACGAACTGGCCCGGATCGCCCGAGAACTGGGTTTCGACAAGGTGGCTTCCGGCCCCATGGTGCGCTCCTCCTACCATGCCGAAGAACAGGCGCGGGGCGATCGAATTCGCTAATTTCCGCCGCGACAAAGCGACGTCGAGTGGACCGATACAGAGCCACTGAGCTGCGACTTATCTCGTCCAATCAACTGTCTGCGGAGAAGTCCGACAAGGCCCGCCCATCTCGACTTGTCTTGACGTTGAACCGTTGCCGGGCCATCCGGTTACACCTTGCTCTATCTTGTCCGCTTAGGAAAGTACACCGATAGAGTGCCGTACTCTTTTTGTGATACCGTTATTGGCGCAGCGTTTTTTTACGCCCTAGACTCTGTTTCGCCAAATTTCACCCGGGAGAAGAATAATAATGACGGCCAGTGGTCATCTATTGCAACGCATCGAGAAACTGACAGAGATCGGGATTGCTTTGTCTGCCGAGAGCGATACCCAACATCTGCTGGAGATGATTCTGATCGGCGCCAAGACCCTGACCAATGCGGATGGCGGAACCCTCTATTCGGTGCAGGATGACAATACAGTGAAAATGGAGATAGTGCGTACCGATTCGCTGAACTTTGCCATGGGCGGCACAACCGGCAAGGTGATTCCCTTCGAACCGATTCCCCTTTACGACGACAAGGGCAACCCGAACCACGACATGGTGGTCACCTATGCGGTACTGAATGACACCACCGTTAACATCCCGGACGCCTACAACGCCGAAGGCTTCGACTTTTCCGGCACACAGAAATTCGACCGGAGCACCGGCTATCGCTCCACCTCCTTTCTTACCGTTCCGCTAAAAAATCACGAAGGGGATATCATCGGGGTACTGCAATTACTTAACGCCCGAGATGAAGAGAGCGGTGATATTATCGCCTTTGACGAAGAGGCACAGCGACTTGTCGAATCCCTCGCCTCTCAGGCAGCCATCTCTTTGACCAACAGACGGCTGATTAATGACCTCAATAATCTGCTCGAGTCGCTGATTCAGTTGATCGCCACCGCCATCGACGAAAAATCCCCCTATACCGGTGGTCACTGCAAACGTGTGCCGGAGTTAACCATGATGCTCGCCGATGCCGCGTGCCGAAGCTCAAAAGGTCCGCTTAAGAACTTTGAAATGAGCGATGAGGATCGTTACGAACTGGAGATCGCCGCATGGCTGCATGACTGCGGCAAGATCACCACCCCTGAATATATTGTCGACAAGGCGACCAAACTTGAAACCATCCATGACCGCATCCACAACGTTGAAACCCGCTTCGAGGTCCTCAAGCGCGATGCCGAGATCGCCATGCTCAAAAAGAAGCTCAGCGCACTGGAAACGGGGGAACCTGTCGATGAGTTGACCCTGCAGCAGGAATACCGGGAGAGTGTCCGCCAACTGGAGCAGGAGCTGGAATTTCTGAGCCGTTGCAACACAGGCGGCGAGTTCATGTCTGACGAAGACCAGCGGTGTGTCCATAGCATCGCCGCTCGTCGCTGGACTTTTCAGGGTGAGGCGGTGCCGTTGCTGACGGACAATGAAGTCGACAACCTCAGCGTAAAAAAAGGCACCCTCACAGCAGATGAACGCAAGATCATCAACAGCCATATCGACGCCACGATAAACATGCTCAAGGCCCTGCCCTTCCCCAAGCATCTGAAAAATGTACCCGAATACGCCGGCGGCCATCACGAAAAGATGGACGGTACCGGCTACCCCCTTGGGCTGACCCGCGACGAAATGTCGGTGCAGGCCCGCATCATGGCCATCGCCGATATCTTTGAGGCCCTTACCGCCAGGGATCGCCCCTACAAGGAGGGAAAAAAGCTCTCCGAAGCGATACGCATCCTAAGCCTGATGAAAGAGAACCAACACATTGACCCTGACCTGTTCGATATCTTCATTAAGGAGCGGATTTACGAAGAGTATGCGCATCGCCACCTCCATCAAGAGCAGATTGATCTCATCGACCCGAAAAAACCGGCCAACTAATCTCCGGTTGCACCAAACCAAGGCGTGAGTGATCGCTTTGGTGCAACGTTTCCCCATCCACGTCCCCGGATAGCCCGTTAAGCGCCTTCCTGTAGCCGCCGGCACAACTGTTGCTCCGTGTCGCTTACTTCATTTAGAAACGGTTGCATAAGCAGCCCCGCAACAGGTAGAGCGCAGTGATGGACAAAAAAGGTGCCGCGGAGGAACTGCGCGTCCTCTTAATCGATGATGACCGGGGACGCTCTGCGCTGCTGGAGCAGGCGCTGAGCGATGCCGGTTATATCGTCATCGCCAGGTTCGGCACCGGTGAGAATATCGCCACCCTGGTCAGCCTGCACCAACCGGATGTCATTATCGTCGACCTCGACTCTCCCGACCGTGACACCCTGGAGCACATGCATACCATCAGCCGCGACCAGCCCCGCCCCATCGTCATGTTCGCCGAGACCGACGACAGCGATGCCATCCACAAGGCGATCAAGGCCGGTGTCAGTGCCTACATCGTCGATGGTCTTAACAGTAAACGGGTCAAGTCGGTGATGGAGGTGGCCATCGCCCGCTTTCGCGAATATCAGGCGCTGCGCGACGAGCTCGAACGTACCAAGGTGTCCCTGGAGGAGCGCCAACTGGTCGACCGCGCCAAAGCCCTGCTGATCAAGCGCCGGGGGATGAGTGAGGAGGAGGCCTACCGGGCGCTGCGCAAGTTGGCGATGGACCGTGGAATCAAGCTGGTGGAAGCGGCACGCAATATCATCTCGGTCCTGGACTTGCTTGGTTGACCCGCCCTTTTTGTTGCACCAACGCGATGCACCTTCACCGCTCCCCTCTCCATCTCGGGGCAGACGCCGCCCTCTTCCCCCTTATCTCAATAGGGGAATCACAGTCCGATTGCTATGTAATACAATAACTTACGCATTCACTCTATTATCTGGCACAGCCATTGCTATAAGTTCATCAAGCACGTTGGCAATGGCGTCGACGTAAGCGGCACGAACCTCTCATACCCAACGGCGGGTCCGGTTCACGCCGCAGACAATCTGTTTTCTGGACAAAGGCGTCCTTCCACCTGGAATCCGTTCCGTGGTGGGGGACGCCTTTTTTGTTGCTCAAGAAAGAGGGAATGACGATGAAACAACGCACCACGACTCGCCGCGGCATTTTCCGCAGAACCGGTAGGGCCCTGCTCGCCGCCGGCATGATGTTCGGCGCTACCGGTCTGCTCAGCAGCGCACAGGCGGTTGAGTACGCCGAGAAAGAGGAGCTCAAGTTCGGCTTCATCAAACTCACCGACATGGCGCCACTGGCCATCGCCTACGAGAAGGGCTTTTTCGAGGACGAGGGACTTTACGTCACCCTGGAGGCGCAGGCCAACTGGAAAGTTCTGCTGGATCGCGTGATCAACAACGAGCTCGACGGCGCCCACATGCTCGCCGGACAGCCGCTTGGCGCCACCATCGGCTTCGGCACTCAGGCGCACATCATTACCGCCTTCTCCATGGATCTGAACGGCAACGCCATCACCGTCTCCAATGACGTCTGGGAAGCGATGAAACCCCATGTTCCCAAGCAGGGCGACGGCAAGCCGGTTCACCCGATCAAGGCCGACAGCCTCAAGCCGGTCGTGGAGAAGTACAAAAAGGAGGGTAAGCCGTTCAAAATGGGCATGGTCTTCCCCGTCTCCACCCACAACTACGAGTTGCGCTACTGGCTCGCCGCCGGCGGCATTCATCCCGGATACTACGC
>JAWOIT010000101.1:0-7692 GCA_046484535.1 Pseudomonadota bacterium
CGCAAACAGCCGGTAGCGCAGCAGATACATCAGGCCACCACCGATAAGGGCGATGACACTCATCAGCAACGGCGTGGTAAAGCCGTGCCAGATCGCCAGGCTATAGTGGGGCAACTCCGCGCCGATGGTGCCGGCGGCGGCCGTTGCCAGCAGGGGCGCGACGGTCAGGGCGGGGAAGATCCCCACCAGCAGGCAGAGCGCCACAAGCACCTCCACCGGCACCTTCATATAACGCGGCGGCTCATGGGGCGTGCGGGGCAGGTCGATAGGCTCGCCATTAAAGAAGACATCGTGGATAAAGCGGATCGAATAGGCCACCGCAAACACCCCCGCCAGGGTCGCCCCCAGCGGCAGCAGCCAGTTCCACTCGCCCAGCCACCCCTGGTGCAGGGTCTCGGCAAAGAACATCTCCTTGCTGAGAAAGCCGTTGAACAGCGGCACCCCGGCCATGGACGCGGCGGCCACCATCGCCAGGGTGGCAGTGTGCGGCATATAACTCCACAGGCCGTTGAGCTTGCGCATATCGCGGGTACCGGACTCGTGGTCGATGATCCCGGCGGCCATAAACAGCGAGGCCTTGAAGATCGCATGGTTGATGATGTGGAACACCCCCGCTACCGCGCCCAGCGGGGTGCCCAGCCCGAACAGCAGGGTGATGAGCCCCAGGTGGCTGATAGTCGAATAGGCCAGCAGCCCCTTGAGGTCATGTTTGAACAGGGCGGTATAGGCGCCCATCAGCAGGGTGATCATGCCGATGCCGGCAACCAGATAGAACCACAGCTCCGAGCCCGCCAACGCCGGAAACAGTCTTGCCAGCAGGAACACCCCCGCCTTGACCATGGTCGCCGAATGCAGATAGGCGCTGACCGGCGTGGGCGCGGCCATGGCGTGGGGCAACCAGAAGTGGAACGGGAACTGGGCCGACTTGGTGAACGCCCCCAGCAGGATCAACACCAGCATAACCGGATAGAGGGGATGGTTCTGAATGACCTCGGTCGAGGCGAGTACGATCGATAACTCGTAACTGCCGCTGATCTGCCCCAGAAGCAGGATACCTGCCAGCAGCGACAGTCCGCCCGCCCCGGTGATCATCAGCGCCAGGCGCGCCCCCTGGCGGGCATCGGCACGATGCTTCCAGAAACCGATCAGCAGGAACGAACTCAGGCTGGTCAGCTCCCAGAAAACCAGCAGCACCAACAGATTCTCCGCCAGCACCACCCCGAGCATCGCCCCCATGAACAGCAACAGCAGCCCGTAGAAGCGACCCATCGGATCCTTGGCGGAGAGGTAATAACGGGCATAGAGGATCACCAGCAGACCGATCCCCAGGATCAGCAGGGCGAAGAGCAGACCCAGGCCATCGAGCCGCATGGAGAGATTGAGGCCGTAAGCAGGCAGCCAGGGAAATTCAAAGAGGAGTGTCTGGCCGCCGAAGACCGCCGGCGCCATGGCAAGGAGTAACCCCAGTGCCAGCGCCGCAACCAGCGCCGTCGACCAGGCGCAGGCGGTTCGTCCGAAACGGATAACCAGCGGCGGCAGTATTGCACCGAACAGGGGCAGGGCAACGATAAACGGCAACAAAGAACTATTCATCATGACGAAGGGTTACATCCCTGATTCACACTATAGTGCAACCGATATGCCGCCATGGGCGCAATAGCGACTACTTAGATTAAACAAGTGGCTTTCCGCTCCTGTAAAAAGAGTTGTTTTCTAACACAGTCGTAACGTCAATTCATCCAGCCGATGTCCGGCCATGTGCGCTATTTTCACCAGCTCCACACGGATTTCGGCGCTCCCACCATAAACACAGCTTGCGGACCGCGGCAGGATACCACCATCTCGGGCGGGAACAAGTCTTCCTGCAGTGGTTCAGCCGGCGACAGCCGTTTGATCCGATCAAAAGTCCCGCCGATCCCGCCGGCTTACGCAGCGAGCAGCCCATTGTAGCCGCCCCCTTCATCACCTATGCTTTGTTGCAACAAGCGCTTTTACCAAAAATAACCAAGCAATCGCCCTACTGCCGGTCAGTTCAGGAAAACATAGCTCGTAGGAGCGGCTTCCAGCCGCGAATTAAACACAAAATCGCGGCTGGAAGCCGCTCCTACAAGTTAAATAACCGCTTAACTGACAGGCATTAAGCAATCGCCCTACTTTACGCCTGCAACAAAACAGCAGATGGAATATAAAGACTACTACAAAATACTCGGCCTGGACCGCAAGGCTACGCAGGACGAGATCAAACGCGCCTATAAAAAACTGGCGCGCAAATACCATCCGGATGTCAGCAAGGAAGCCGACGCCGAGGCCCGCTTCAAGGAGATTAACGAAGCCTACCATGTGCTCAAGGACCCGGAGAAACGCCAGGCCTACGACCAGCTCGGCTCGCAGTGGAAACAGGGCCAGGAGTTTCACCCCCCGCCCGGCTGGGAGCAACGCGGCGGTCCGGGCTTCAGCGCGGAGGACCCGGGCGGCTTCAGCGACTTTTTCGCCGAGATCTTCGGCGCCGGCGGCCCCGGCCGCGGCTTTCATTTCGAGCAGCGCGACTTTCGCATGCGCGGCCAGGACCTGCATGCGGCCATCGAGATCACGCTGGAGGACGCCTACCACGGCGGCACCCGCACCCTCTCGCTGCAGGCGCCCGACATCGATGAACAGGGGCGTGTCCGCCGGCGCACCCGCCAGCTCAATGTGCACATCCCCAAGGGGATCAGTGAAGGCCAACATATCCGCCTTGCCGGCCAGGGCGGCCCCGGCTCGGGCGGCGGCCAGGCCGGCGATCTCTACCTGGAGGTCAGGTTCAGCCCCCACCCGCTCTTTCACGCCGACGGCAGGGACATCTTTCTCGACCTGCCGATCACCCCCTGGGAGTCGGCCCTCGGTACGAACCTGAGCATCCCCACCCTGGGCGGCAGGGTCACGATGAACATCCCGCCCGGCTCGCAGAGCGGGCGGAAGCTGCGGCTGAAGGGGCGCGGTCTGCCGGGCAGGCCGAACGGTGACCAGTATCTGGTATTGCATATCGAGACACCGCCGGCCAACAGTGAGCAGGCGAAAGAACTCTACCGCAAAATGGCCGAAATCATGCCATATAACCCACGCAAGGCGAGAGGACTCTGACGATGAGCAACAAACGCCTGATCCCCGTCAGCGAGGTGCTCGATGAGACCATTGAGCTGACCCTAACCGAACTGTCGCAGCGCTGCGTCTGCAGAACCGAGTTCATCATTGAGATGGTGGAGGAGGGGGTACTGGAGCCGCAGGGGGAGCGTCCGGAAGAGTGGCAGTTCAGCGGACCGGACCTGGTCCGCCTTCGCCGCGCCATCCGGCTGCAGCAGGACTTGGATGTCAACCTGCCGGGTATCGCCCTGGCTATGGACCTGCTTGAGGAGCTCGAGGATCTACGCACCCGGTTACGTCAACTGGAAAGGCGATTTCCACGGTAGCGACGGGTGCCCGGCTTTTCGCTGCGCCTATCGCTCCTCGTTCTTGTGCGTGGAGATGCCGAACGGGAAATAGGCGGGGCAGAACCCGATGATGCTGGTAAGGAGAAATACCACCGCGATAATCCCGAGAATGATGGCGGCGATCCCGCTAATCTGCCCGGTGACGTAAAGCCCCGCAATGATCAGCACCACAATCAGGCGGATGATTCGATCGGTCATTCCCATATTTATCTTCATGGCGAAATACTCCTGTAAAGGCTTGTACACGGAGTATAGACGCGCCACTCAGCTTAGCCACTGGATGAACCAGGCCAGGGCGATGATCACGACAAGGCAAAGCACACAGGCGGCGAGCAACTTCACGGCTTTCATGGTGAGACTCCGGGCAACATATCCACAGCTTGTGTGATCAACCTTAGCCCGTCGGGAAGGGTGTCGCCGTTGGGGTAATGCCGGTCAGTTGAGGACAACATATGTAGGAGCGGCTTCCAGCCGCGATTTTCGTATCAGTTCGCGGCAGCACCGTTCCTGCGCACACGGTATTTGTCCATCCTTGGACATCGATGCCGCTCCTACATATGAGCGTGACGCTTAACTGACCGGCATTACGCCGTTGGGGGGTTATTTCCTGCCGCTGATGACCAGGTGGCGATCGCTCACCGTCTCCACCTTCAGCTGAGAGAGCCCGGCCCGGACCAACTGTTCCCGAACCTCATCAGGGGTGTAAGCGGCAAGCAGTGAATTGTAGAAGTCGCGCTGCAGCACCTCGGGCTCATTGGCCGAGTAACTCGTCACCATCGCCTCGGCCTCGGCGGG
Source organism: Pseudomonadota bacterium (assembly GCA_046484535.1). Taxonomy (GTDB): domain Bacteria; phylum Pseudomonadota; class Gammaproteobacteria; order Thiohalomonadales; family Thiohalomonadaceae; genus JAPHTQ01. The sequence continues at coordinate 4,263 of JAWOIT010000101.1, forward strand.
GCTGCCGGGGCGCATCAGGTCCATGACAAACACGACGCCCCCCTCCTTGGCGAACCGGTTGACGCTCCGCCACAGCACCATCGGATCGTCGAGGTGGTGCAACAAGCTGTTGCTGATCACCACATCGTAATTGTCTTTCGCCAGCTTCCCGGTCGGCAGCAGGCGTTTGAACAGCCGTACCCGCTCGTGCAGCATCTCAAAATCGACCGTCTGGCGGGCGAACATCAGCATCTGCTCGGCGCCGTCGACCGCGTGGATACGACAGGCGGGAAAGGCATAGGCAAAGCGTTTGGTGATATCGCCGGTGCCGCAGCCCAAGTCCAGCACCACCCCCTCGACCGGCTCTTCGGGGAAGCGCTGGCGGAACAGTTCGATGAACTGATTGTGCGGCTCCTCGAAGTCGGCCAGGGCATAGGCCCGGGCCTGCTCGAAGTCATCCATCAGTTGCGGTTCGGGAGTGCGTTCGATCATGAGGGCAGCAGGTGTTCGCCCTGATAGAGTTGCGGAAGGGTTTCGCGCTCGCGCACCACGTGGACGTTATCCCCGTCCACCATCAACTCCACCGCACGGGGGCGGCTGTTGTAGTTGGAGCTCATGCTAAAGCCGTACGCGCCGGAGGAGCGCACCGCCAGCAGGTCGCCCTCCTTGAGCGCCAGCTCCCGGTCCTTGCCCAGGAAATCCCCGGTCTCGCAGACCGGCCCGACCACATCGTAGTGCCTGGCCTGCATATTCTCACGCGGCAACACCGGAATGATCGCCTGCCAGGCCTGGTAGAGCGCGGGGCGCATCAGGTCGTTCATCGCCGCATCGATAATGGCGAAATTCTTCTCCTCATCATGCTTGAGATACTCCACCTTGGTCAGCAGCACCCCGGCATTGCCGGTGATGGCGCGCCCCGGCTCGATCAATACCTTCAGGTCGCGCCCGGCAAGCCGGTCCAGCAGCGGTCCGGCATAATCGCCGGGCAGCGGCGGGGTTTCATCCCTGTAGGTGATCCCCAGGCCGCCGCCAAGGTCGATGTGCTGCAGCGCGATCCCCTGCTCATAGAGGTGATCCACCAGCTTCAGTACACGCTCCAGGGCATCGACAAACGGACTGACATCGGTCAGCTGCGAGCCGATGTGACAATCCACGCCGACCACCTTGAGTCCCTCCATCTCCGCGGCGCGGGCATAGACCTCCGGCGCCCGCTCGATGGCGATACCGAACTTGTTCTCCTTAAGGCCGGTGGAGATATAGGGGTGGGTTTTGGCATCCACATCCGGATTGACCCGCAGCGAGACCGGGGCCTCGATCCCCATCATCTGCGCCACGGCGTTGATGCGGTCCAGCTCCGACTCCGACTCGACGTTAAAGCAGTGGATCCCCAACTCCAGCGCCCGCTGGATCTCATCGGTGCGTTTGCCCACCCCGGAGAAGACCACCTTTGCCGGGGCGCCGCCGGCGGCGATCACCCGCTCCAGCTCGCCCACCGAGACGATATCGAAACCGGAGCCGAGCCGCGCCATCAGGTTGAGCACCGCCAGATTGGAGTTGGCCTTGACCGCATAACAGACCAGGTGATCGACCCCGGCCAGCGCCGCATCGAAGGCGAGCCAGTGGCGCTCGATTGTGGCGCGGGAATAGACATAGGCGGGGGTTCCGTACTGCTCGGCCAGCTCGGCCAGATCCACCTGTTCGGCGCAGAGGCGCCCGTTTTTATAATTAAAGTAATCCATGCGAAACCTTACTGTCCCTGGCTATTATTCTCGGTTGTCTCCGGCGCAGGCTCTGCCGACGCCTCCCGGGCCTGTTCGGGCGGAAGAAAGAGATCCCCCTTGGCGCCGCAGCCGGAGAGCATCGCCAACAACCCCAGCACAATCACCATTGCCCCGAAGGCGTACTGTGCCCAGCAAAACCGCATAACTCACCTCAAAATCGAATCCAATAGAACATTATAGGGCTTAGGCGATGGAATTCCCAAAACAGGCTTGCAAGCGGCGCCCTGCCGCCCATATCTTTAGGGTTTGTTGATCCCAGCCCCAACCAACCTACAGGCGGAGACCCCATGACCGAATCCGAATTCAACCAGCGGGTGGACGACACCCTTGTCGCCATCGAAGAGGCGATCGATGAGGCCGGCGCCGATATCGACTACGAGGGCGCCGGCGGCATCCTCACCCTCACCATCGAGGCCAACGGCAGCCAGATCATCATCAACCGCCAGACACCGGTAAAACAGTTGTGGCTGGCCACCCGCCGCGGCGGCTACCACTATGACTGGTCCGATGAGGCCGAAGGCTGGGTGCTCGACAGCGACGGTACCCCCTTTGTCCGGATGCTCAACGAGGCACTGGTCGAACAGGGCGGCGAAGCGCTCGAGTTGGACTGATGAGTATGGACCTGCTCCCCGCACTGGTGATCGAGCCGCCGCAGACGGCCACCGCCTCGGTGATCTGGCTGCACGGCCTCGGCGCCGATGGTCACGATTTCGAGCCCATCGTCCCCGAACTCGGCCTGGGCGATGCACCGATCCGCTTCATCTTCCCCCATGCGCCGGAACGGCCGGTGACCGTCAACATGGGCTATGTGATGCGCGCCTGGTACGACCTCACCACTCTCGATCTCAGTGAAGGGGAAGACGAAGCCGGCACCCGCGAATCGGAACAACTGCTGCGGCACTGGATCGAACACGAAATTGCCCATGGGATCGCCGCCGAACGCATCATCCTCGCCGGCTTCTCCCAAGGCGGCGCCATTGCGCTGCACACCGGCCTGCGCTACCCGGAAAAACTCGGCGGCATCATGGCGCTCTCCACCTACCTGCCGCTGGCGGACACGGTGGCCGATGAGAAACACGCCGCCAACGCCGATACCCCGATCTTCATGGCCCACGGCAGCGACGACCCGGTCATTCCGCCGGCCTTCGCCGAACAGTCGCGGGATCAACTCCACTCCCTCGGCCATGAGGTGGAGTGGCACGAATACCCGATGCCACACAGTGTCTGCATGGAAGAGATCCAGGCGATCGGCGCCTGGCTCAAGCAAAGGCTTTAACTGATGCACAGCCTGCAGGGAATATGCGCCACGTCAAGACGTGGACTCCAACCCTTAATCTTCCCGAAGCCTGTTAGCCGGAGCACAACTCTTGAGTTGTCCACGCGATAACCGAACGGAGTCAACTTCGGAGTACAACTCTCAAGTTGTCGACACCCAAGCCGAACAAAGTCCCACATCAAGACGTGGACTCCAGCGCGCCACTTCACTGCCGACGCCAAACCAGCATTCGGTTGTTCGCCGGCATGGCAAAGTCCCGGTAGAGGCGCATCCCCGCCGCCTCGGCCTCTTCACACAGCTTTTCAATATCCCGAATCCCGCTTTGCGGATCGCGGGCCTTGAGCCACTGATCGAAGCGCGCATTGCCCTCGGTGGTAAATCGGCCCCGATATTT
>JAWOIT010000140.1:0-5090 GCA_046484535.1 Pseudomonadota bacterium
TTGAGGTCGGCCATGAAGTCGTGGTCGTTGTGGATCGAGAACGACCGGATGGCCTGGAAGAACGGCTCCAGCCACGGCGACACCTTGCTCTCGTAGTCGCCCGGCAGGAAGCCCATCTCGTACTGGCTCGAGGCATGCTCCGGACGCAGCAGGAGCAGGCCGTTGTCGTAGGCGCGCTCGGACTGCAGCGGTGCCGAGCGGGGGGAGACGCGGATCGAGGACGGCTGGCCGAGCAGCAGGAACAGGCCGGCCGCCACCATCCAGCCTATTGAAGCAATTCCCGCCATTACCCGCCGCCACGGCATGCTCCTGCATACGGATGCGGCCCAGTCCATCGGCAAGATACCGGTCAATGTGGATGCCCTTGGCGTCGATCTGCTCAGCCTGGCGGGGCACAAGTTCTATGCCACCAAGGGGGTGGGTGCGCTCTATGTCCGCCAGGAAACCGCCATCGAGCCGCTGCTGGTGGGTGCGGGGCATGAGCGTGGGCTGCGGCCGGGGGAACCGAGAACGTCCCGCTTATCGTCGGCCTCGGCAAGGCTGCCGAGCTTGCACTGGCGCGAGGCGCCGGAGATGCAGCGCAGATGCAGCAGCTTCGTGACGCGCTGCATCAACGGCTACAACAGGACATCGCGTGGCTGACACTGAACGGCCCCCCAGCGAGCGCCTACCCAATACCCTCAATCTTTCGTTCCCGGGCGTAGAGGGTCGGCAACTGCTCCTGCATGCCGCCGACACGCTGGCCGCCTCGGTGGGCTCTGCCTGCCATGAAGAGGGGGAGGCGGTGAGCGGCGTACTCGGCGCGATGGGAATTTCGACGCAACAGGCGCGGGGCGCCGTGCGGCTCTCGCTCGGCCGGCAGACCACCGGTGCGGAAATCGAGCGAGCTGCTATGGTTCTTATCAAAGCCTGGACAGCGCTTTCCAGTTAACAGGCTGTTAAACGAGGAGAACCGCGATGATAGATGGCTCATGGACATATGGTTGGGGTCATGGATTCGGTTTTATTTTCATGATTCTGTTCTGGGGGCTGATTATTTTCGCGATCGTCGCCATCGTGAAATGGCTCGCTGGAACATCCGCCAATGTCGGTACACCGCCGGCGAAAACCGCACGACAAATCCTGGATGAACGTTATGCACGGGGTGAAATCGACGAGGAAGAATACCGGCAGAAAAAAAAGGATCTCGGGTAACTGCTCGCCCCACTCGAAAAGCGATCTCACCGCAAAGTGCGCAAAGTGCGCAAAGGAATATCTTGTCGATGAGGGATAGTGCCACATACGTGCGCGCACCAAAGCTTCAACAGTCGCAGGTCATACATGCGTAGTGGTTACCTGACAACATGCAATAACCGGCAATGTTACCGGAACAGGACCGGAATGATTTACTGCACACACTTTGCGCCTTTGCGGTTAACTTTTATGGATGAGTAGTTACGATCTCGGAACGTAGCGCCCACCCTCTGTCATACAGTCGGTTGAACAGCGGGAAACCCTGAATGGAAGGCATCAGTAACCCGGCCACCTACGAGGCCTGGTACCACACCCGGCGCGGAAGTTGGATCGCAGCCCATGAATTCAGCCTGCTGCAACATCTGCTAAATCCCTCCCCACAGGCATCACTGCTGGACGTCGGCTGTGGAACAGGGCACTTCAGTCGCCGCTTTGCCCGGCTGGGCCTGGCGGTTACCGGTATCGATCCGGACACAGAAGCGCTGAATTACGCAAAGAGGGAAAACGGCAACATCATTTACCTGCCAGGGAGTGCACGAAATTTGCCTTTCACGGCTAACAGCTTCGACTACACAAGCGCCGTTACCAGTCTCTGCTTCATCACCGAGCCTGCCCAGGCATTACAGGAGATGTGGCGCGTCAGCCGTCATGGCGTAGTGCTTGGCCTGCTCAACCGCCAGAGTATTCTCCACAGGATGAAACAGGGACAAGGCAGTTACCGAAATGCCCGCTGGGACACGGTAAAGGGGGTACAAGAGTGGATTGCCGGACTCTCCCCGGCGCCCACAACGATCCGTATTCGCAGCGCCATTTTCCTTCCCCAGGGTAACCTGTTGGCACGGTGGACCGAGACTCTGCTGCCAAATCAACTGCCGTGGGGCGGCTTTTTGGTCGTGCACCTGGGAAAGTCCATAAGGCTCGGTTGACGTCGCCGCTCAAATCGTTGGCGATTATTTAGGGTAATAACGGATCACTTCTCAAGATGCAGTACAAGCCAGTAATAAATATTCAGATTTATCGCCTCAACCAGAGCGATGTTCCGTCAAAAGACGATAGCCGACACCCTGCTCGGTGAAAATATAGTGGGGTCGTGCAGGATGGTCGCCAAGCTTCTGCCGCAGATGCCCAACCAACACCCGCAAGTGATGCGTTTCATCTTCCGGGTTTGGACCCCAAATCTTCCGCATGATCTGCTGGTGTGTGAGCACTTGATCGGGATGGTTCACGAAGAGTTTTAGCAGGTCGTACTCCTTGCGGGAGAGTTGCACCAGTTTTCCACCCACTGTCACGGAACGGGTTGCGAGATCGACCCTGAGCTCCCCGGTCTCGAATACCGAATCGTCTCGTGTCTTGTCATCGCGGCGCATGCGTAGCAAGGCGCGTATGCGGGCCATCAGTTCAGAAATACCAAAGGGTTTGGTCACATAATCGTTGGCTCCGGCATCCAGTGCTGCGACCTTTTCAGCTTCATCGGAACGGACAGAGAGAACGATCACAGGCATCTCTGACCACTCGCGGAGCCGCACGATAAATTCCTGGCCGTCCATATCAGGAAGGCCCAGATCCAGTATGACCATGTCCGGTTTGTCTTCCGCGCACATTTGCAGGCCATCAGCGGCCAGGCGCGCTTCCAGTACGGTAAAGCCATGAGCCTCAAGGCTGATGCGCAGGAATTTCCGGATTTGCGCCTCATCCTCAACGAGGAGAATCCTACCCGGCATCGACGAGCTCCTCTTTAATCATCCGTTCGGACAGTGGTAGGTTAATGCGGATGCAAGTACCGCGATCATCCTTACCTGGCAGTGCCACGACAGTTCCATCATGCGTCTCGATAAGACCACGACAGATTGCCAGCCCCAGTCCTGTGCCTGTGTGCTTTCTGTCCCCCTCGCGCATGGTATAGAACATATCAAAGACATTCTCTCTCTCGTCCGGCGGGATCCCCGGCCCCTGATCACAGACATCAATAATGACATTTTTGTCGTCATGGCTAACCTGGATGGTGATGGCGCCATCGGTGGGGGAAAAACTGGCGGCGTTATCAAGCACATTGACCAAAGCCTGCTCAATCAGCACGCCATGGACATAGAGCAGAGGGGTCCCAACGGGAATACTGATATCGATCCGGAAGTCGGTTAGCGTGGTTCGCAAACGATCAACCGCGCTGGAGATAATATCACTGATATCGACCCAATCCCGCTTCAGGGTAATTTTCCCACCACCTAGCCGGGTCATGTCCAGCAGATTCTGGATATAACGATTCAGGCGTTCTGCCTCGGACAGTACGGTACGCATCAGCTCCTTGCTATCGGCTTCGCTGATGCTGTCGCCGTACTCGAGCAGACTGGATGTTGAACCAATGATGGAGGCCAGTGGGGTGCGCAGATCGTGGGAGACCGAGGAGAGCAATGCGGAGCGCAGCTGTTCCGTTTCCGAGACCACTCGAGCCTGCTCCAGCTCGGCAACCAGGCGAGCGCGTTCAAGGGTAACGGCGGCAAGGTCACATAACATTCGGGCCAGTTCGATGTTTGATGGGTTGAGATCGGGGATTTGCAGGATGACCTGGCCGATGCTGCCGTGTCTCGTGTTGAGATTAAAACAAAACCAGGAGTCGTAACGCCCCTCATCGATGAATCGCTGACATTCAGACAACACCTTCTCGGGCAGGGGTTCCAGGAAATTGATGCCATCATGACCATAAATACTGACCTCTTCCCCCTCCTCCTTGACCGTAACCCAGGCCGGCGCATCGAAGGTGACGGCTATATGGCGGGCCAAATCGTCCCTCACCGTTTCGCTATCCGGTGCAGCAGCCATCATGCGGGTAAACTGGTTGATGTTGGTCAGGCGCTGCACCATCGCCCGATTTATGGCGATCTCACGCTGCATCCGGGCCGCAAGCTTACCCGTGATCCCGGCCATAAGCAGGAAAAATCCCAGCGTGGCCAGATCCCCGTAATCCAGAACGAAGAGGGTGTAGTACGGACGGGTAAAAAAGAAGTTGAAGCTCAGGAATCCGAGCAGGCTCGCATACAGTGCAGCCTCTATCCCGGCCCGTGCCGCGGTGATCAGGACCGCTGTAAGAAACAGCAGGGACAGATTGGCGTGGGACAGAATGGAATGGGCAAGGAAAGCAACGGGTGTAGTGATTAGAACAGCCAGCAACGCCACCATGAATGCCTGCCACCTGACGCTCCACCATTGAATGGATGCTTTATTCTGCATTATCGCCAATCAACCTCTCAAAACCTCTCACCTGGATTCATACACTGTTGCAACGGACAGGGATAAAAAGAATATATATTTTTTACAAAATCTTTACACGACCACTCGCAAGGTTTTAACGATAATGAATAGCCATACTGATGTCCCTGTGGATTATGACTCCTTCGTGAAATATTCCGCTATTACTGTATATGTTATTTCGCTCTTCGACAAAGCATTTGCTCTTGATGTCTCGGCATAACCCGTTGATTCACCTTAAAATAAAAACGCATTCGTCCACCGTAACATTTGGGATACCCGCCTGATATGCATTGGCGAGCGATAAGCCGGTTATTCGGCATCCTGTTGATGCTTTACAGCCTAAGTTTCCTGCCGTCGATAGCTATCGCCCTGCTGTACGATGATGCCCAATGGGGTGTATTTACTGACTCCCTGATAGTTACCGCGGCGGCCGGCCTGATTTTATGGTTACCTAACGTCAAGCAGCGTAGCGAACTCTCTGTGCGGGAAGGGTTTCTTGTCGTCACCCTGTTTTGGGTGATCCTCGGTGTCGTCGGTGCGCTGCCGTTTATTCTCGGCCTTCATCTTGGCTTAACCGACGCAGTTTTCGAATCGGTCTCCGGGTTTACCAC
>JAWOIT010000144.1:0-4573 GCA_046484535.1 Pseudomonadota bacterium
TTGGCGTAGATGTCGGCAAGGCGCCCGATTACATTAGGGTGTGTCTGGCCGAAGTGAAGTAACTGGTGACGTGCACCCTCAAGCTCATCTCTGATCTTGGCCGGCATCGCCGGTTTGCGTGAGATTTTTCGCTCCAATTGTATCAAGCCGATAACATAGCGCATGATATAGAGGTTCGCCTTTTCGCTATCCCCTTCAAGCTGCTCGATTAGTGTTTGCAGGCCACGCCGGATTTCATAGCGTGAACCGTAGACCGCTTCGGTTGTGGCCGGTGAAAATTCAAACAGGCTGCTGATGCAGGTTTCGTATTCTGCTTGTGGCACCATGCCGGTTCGGGCTACCTGATCCACTAACCAGGCTGACTGAAACAGGGCTCCGAGCGCCAGCGTTCTGTCTAAGATGTTCTTACTCATAGTAACTCTAATGGTGAAGTGCTGTAGCGGTTTCAAGTAGTGCTTTCGATCACACCCCCGCCAAGGCAGACATCACCCTGGTAAAACACCACGGACTGACCCGGTGTGACCGCTCTTTGCGCCTCTTCAAAGGTGACCTCGCAGCCACGCTCATCAATATGTGTAATGGTACATGCCTGATCCGCCTGGCGGTAGCGGGTTTTGGCCCGGCAGTGGAACGGGGCTGAGGGACCGACACCATCGACCCAACTGAGTTGACCGGCATCCAGTTTGCGTGTAAAGAGCAGAGGGTGATCATGTCCCTGAGCGGCGAGGAGCACATTGTTTTCCATGTCCTTGCCGACCACATACCACGGCTCATCTGGGGCGCCGGGAACGCCGCCGATGCCCAGTCCCTGACGCTGACCCAGGGTATAGTACATCAGGCCGTTGTGCCGGCCGATGACCTGTCCCTCCGGTGTCTGGATTTCACCGGGTTTGGCCGGCAGATAGCGGCTGAGAAAGTCGCGGAAGTTCCGTTCGCCGATAAAGCAGATGCCGGTACTGTCCTTTTTATTGTGGGTGACAAGATGGTGCTCCATGGCGATGTGGCGCACCTCACTCTTCTCCAACTCGCCGAGCGGAAACAGGCTTCTTTCCAGCTGCTTCTGGCCCAGTGTGTAGAGGAAATAGCTCTGGTCCTTGCCGCTGTCCCGTCCTTTGAGGAGCTGATACTTATCATTCTGTTTTCCCACCCGGGCGTAGTGCCCGGTGGCGATATAGTCGGCGCCCAGATTGATGGCATGATCCAGGAAGGCCTTGAACTTAATTTCTCGGTTGCAGAGGATGTCCGGGTTAGGGGTGCGCCCCGCCTCATACTCCTGCAGGAAGTGGCTGAATACCCGATCCCAGTATTCGGCGGAAAAGTTGATGGTATGAAGCGCGATCGCCAATGCATCACTGACGCTTTTGGCATCGGCCAGGTCCTCCGTCGCGCTGCAGTACTCCTCGGTGTCGTCCTCCTCCCAGTTTTTCATAAACATGCCTTCCACGGCGTAGCCTTGTTGTTGCAACAGCAGCGCGGCAACGGAGGAGTCGACACCGCCTGACAGGCCGATGATGACATGGGGGCTGTTTTGGGAGGAGGCTGTGCTCATTAATCGGGAGCCTTTGGTTCGTTAATCAGGTCCAACGGATAACGTTGTCCGGCCAGATAGTCATCGACACAGCGTCGAACCAGCGGGCTGCGCAATTGCCGACTGCGGGCATCAATGTCATCCCGGCTTAGCCAGTGGGTGGTGATTATATCGGCATCAAGCTCAATGTCACGGTCCCTGGCACTGCAGCTTCCGCAAAATGCCACGCGCAGGTAAGTGACTCCGTTCAGCGGGCTGCGCCAGCGGTAGAGGCCGGTGATGGCTTCCGGGCTGAAGTGGCGGCCGCTCTCCTCCAGGGTCTCGCGCACAACCGCATCGGTGAGGTTCTCATTCTCCTCGACATGACCGGCCGGCTGATTCAGCACCACCCGGCCTTCGGAGTGCTCCTCGACCAGCAAAAATTGCCCCGCCTGCTCTATGATGGCGGCCACGGTCAGGTGTGGTGTCCAGATCTCATTCATCGTGATCGTCTGTTATGTCGTTTTGCCGCACCCGGGCGCCTACTCCCCGGTGTGAGAGAAGGTTTTTTCCCCGAACGTCGTGGTTTATGTTTCAGGCAGTGTTGCTCGAACTCGGCAACTGCCTGATCGCTGAGCTCACGCCATTGGCCGGGTTGTAACCCATCCAGGCCCCAGCCGCCGACCTGCCAGCGTATCAAACGCAGTGTCGGGAAACCAACAGCCGCGGTCATGCGCCGCACTTGGCGGTTTTTGCCTTCGCTGATGGTCAGTTTGAGCCAGCTCTCCGGAACGGAGGCACGATAGCGAATCGGCGGTTGCCGTGGCCACACAGGCGGTTCATCCATCCTCTCCACCCGGGCCGGCCGGGTAATCCCGTCTTTCAGCATTACCCCCCGGCGAAGTTGCCGCAGCGCCGCTTCATCCGGAATGCCTTCGACCTGAACCCAGTAGGTCTTGGCCATTTTGGCGGCAGGGTGGGCGATGCAATGTTGTAAGCGTCCGTCATCGGTGAGCAGGACGAGGCCTTCACTATCGCGATCGAGGCGGCCCGCCGGGTAGAGTCCCTTCTCCTTGATATAATCGCCCAGGGTCGTTCTGCCCTCGCTGTCGGTAAACTGGCACAGCACGTTATAGGGCTTGTTCAGAAGCAGGATGCGTGACATGACTCCGTGATCGGGGGGTGACTCTCAATGCGCCATGATAGCAATCTTTGACCAAGGGCGTCCGCACCCTTTGCCCTAGTGTGAGTCTGAAGAGTGCCCGGCAGCGATGCCAAAGCGTCTCAAGAATTAGTCACTGTGGAGACTCACGGGGATTGGCCTTGGCACTCAACAGAGGGTAGGATCTGCGCAGCACGAGTTGATTCTCGTGCTGTGAGACACTATATCCGGTTTTCCCAGATCCTTTGCATAGAATACCAACACCTGGAGCCCTGCATGGCCTTTGACAAGATTCAAATCCCCGCTGATGGTGAAAAAATCACGGTTAATGACGATTTCTCCCTGAACGTGCCGGAGCGCCCGATCATCCCCTACATCGAAGGGGATGGGACCGGTGTCGATATTTCCCCGGTAATGAAAAAGGTGGTCGATACCGCGGTGGAAAAGGCCTATGGAGGCAAACGGGGCATTGCCTGGATGGAGATCTTCGCCGGCGAGAAGGCCAATACGGTCTATGGTGAGAACACCTGGTTGCCGGCAGAGACCATGGAGGCGGTCAGAGAGTATGTCGTCTCGATCAAGGGGCCGCTGACCACACCGGTGGGTGGGGGTATTCGCTCGCTTAACGTCACCCTGCGCCAGGAGCTGGACCTCTACGTCTGTCTGCGCCCGGTACGCTACTACGCAGGCACCCCGAGCCCCGTGAAAGAGCCGGAGAAGACCGACATGGTGATCTTCCGTGAGAACTCCGAGGACATCTATGCGGGCATCGAGTGGGCCGCCGGTAGTGATGAGGCGAACAAGGTGATCGACTTTTTGCAGAATGAGATGGGCGTGACCAAGATCCGCTTCCCCGGAACCTCAGGCATCGGCATCAAGCCGGTCTCGGAGGAGGGCACCAAACGCCTGGTGCGAAAGGCGATTCAGTACGCCATCGACAATGAGCGCGACTCGGTTACCCTGGTGCACAAGGGCAATATCATGAAGTTCACCGAGGGGGCCTTCAAGAGCTGGGGCTACGAGCTGGCCGCCGAGGAATTTGGCGCCGAGCTGCTGGACGGCGGCCCGTGGATGGTGATGAAAAATCCGAATACCGGAAAGGACATTGTCATCAAGGATGTGATCGCCGATGCCTTCCTGCAGCAGATATTGCTGCGCCCGGCCGAGTACGATGTCATCGCCACGCTTAACCTCAACGGTGACTATGTCTCCGATGCCCTCGCCGCACAGGTTGGCGGGATCGGTATCGCCCCGGGTGCCAACCTCTCCGATACCGTGGCCATGTTCGAGGCGACCCACGGCACAGCGCCGAAATATGCCGGCCAGGACAAGGTCAATCCCGGTTCGTTGATCCTCTCGGCCGAGATGATGCTGCGCCATCTGGGTTGGACCGAGGCGGCCGATCTTATCGTCAAGGGGATGGAAGGGGCGATCGCCGGCAAGACCGTGACCTACGACTTTGCCCGGTTGATGCAGGATGCCCGGGAGTTGAGCTGCTCGGCCTTCGGCGATGCGCTGATCGCCAAAATGTGAGTCGGTAATAGATTAGCTGTAGTACCGAAGAGGCCTGCCGGATAGCTTCCATCCGGCAAGCCCTGCACGGACTAGTTTTCGAGGCTAAGCGGGTTCTCCTCTTCCTTCTGCTTAACCGGCTTGAGATAGGAGGCGGTGAGCCCCTTGGGGCCGTAATAGAGGGAGAATTCCACCTTCTGACCGTGTCTGAGGGTCTTGAAACCGCTCATGTCGATGGCGCTGTGGTGGACGAAGACTTCATTTTGCTCCTCGTCGTCCATCAGGACAAAACCATATCCTTTGTCATTGTTAAACCATTTGACCACGCCGGTTGCCATAAGCTGTTATAAATCCGATATTGCTGTGTTGAGTTTGCTGATGGGCAGTGCCCC
>JAWOIT010000045.1:0-4637 GCA_046484535.1 Pseudomonadota bacterium
AACTTGCCGTCGCCACCGACCGGATTGTCGACCTTGAGGCCGTAGCGCAGGCCGGCCACGTAGTCCTCCTGACCGTGGCCGGGGGCGGTATGCACCGCGCCGGTACCGGCATCGAGGGTGACATGATCACCGAGGATCACCGGCACCTCGCGCGCGTAGAAGGGGTGCTGCAGCTTGAGCCCTTCCATATCGGCACCGCTGCAGTAGGCGATGACACGGTAATCCTCGACCTCGTAGCGGTCCATCGCCTGCTTGAGCAGCCCTTCGGCCAGCAGCACACGCTCCGGACCGTGCTCGCCGACGCCGTCGCACTGCACCAGCGCATACTCGAGTTCCGGATTGAGCGCCACCGCCTGGTTGGCCGGCAGGGTCCAGGGGGTGGTGGTCCAGATGACCACGGAGATGGGACCCTCGCCCGGGTGATCCGAGGCCTTGCGCACGCGGCTCCAGAAGGCCTCATCGTCCAGCACCTCGAAACGCACATCGATGGCCGGTGAGGTCTTGTCCTCGTACTCCACCTCCGCCTCGGCCAGTGCCGAGCCGCAATCGGTATACCAGTGCACCGGCTTGAAGCCCTTGTGCAGGTGGCCCTTTTCGATGATCTCGCCGAGGGTGCGGATGATGTCCGCCTCGAACTTGAAGTCCATGGTGAGGTAGGGGTTGTCCCAGTCGCCCAATACCATCATCCGCTTGAAGCCCTCACGCTGCAGCCCGACCTGCTCGCGGGCATAGTCGCGGCAGGCATCGCGAAACTTGTCGGCGGCGACACCCTTGCCGGCCTTGCCCATCTTCTTCTCCACCTGCAACTCGATCGGCAGGCCGTGGCAGTCCCAGCCGGGCACATAGGGGGCATCGAAACCGCTCAGGGTCTTGGACTTGACGATGATGTCCTTAAGCACCTTGTTTACCGCGTGACCGAGGTGGATCTCGCCATTGGCGTAGGGCGGGCCGTCGTGAAGGATAAACTTATCCCGCCCCACAGCGGCGGCGCGCAGCTTGCCGTAGAGATCCGTCTCCTGCCAACGCTTGAGCATATCCGGTTCGCGCTTGGCAAGATTGCCGCGCATCGGGAAATCGGTCTGCGGCAGGTTCAATGTATCTTTGTAATCAGTCACGTCTACTCACCCTAAAAAATCATCACCGCAAAGGCGCAAAGTGCGCAAAGGGTTACAGGTTATACACAATGCGCTTCAATCCACGCCTCAATACCGGCACGTTAAAATTCAGCAACAACCCCAGCTTGTAACCGGACAGTTTCAGATAGGTTAACAGCTGTGCATCATGAATCGGCTCGATTTTCTCCACCGACTTGATTTCAACCACCACTTTTCCAGCAACAACAATATCCATGCGATAACCGCAATCGAGAAACTCTCCCTTGTACTCCAACGGCAATGTTCGCTGCCGCTGATAGGATATCTCCCTCAAATCCAGCTCGCGGCACAAGCATCTCTCATAAGCCGATTCAAGCAGCCCGGGACCAAGCTACCTGTGCACCTCGATGGCCGCTCCGATGAGCTGGTTTGAAAGCAAATCCTCGTCCTTCATGCCTCTCTCCCTGAGAATACATTACTTACCGCTCAGTCATTTCTTTGCGCACTTTGCGCCTTTGCGGTGAAATAGTCTTTCGCCTGTTGTGCATCCTGCATGATTTGCGCCTTGAGTGCATCAAACGAGTCGAACCGCCGCTCTTCGCGGATTCGATGCAGGAAGTCCACGTGAACATGGCGGCCGTATATCTCAGCCGCGAAGTCGAACAGGTGGACCTCCAGCAGCGAGCGGGTGCCGCCCACGGTCGGACGGGTACCGACATTGGCCACGCCTTGCACCGGCTCCCCTTCGATGCCGAACATTTCCACCGCAAACACGCCGTCCACCGGGGGCCTCTTCCGATGAAGGAAGATATTGGCGGTGGGAAAGCCGATGGTGCGTCCCAGTTTGTCGCCGTGGGCCACCCGCCCGGACATCCGGTAGGGGCGCCCCAACAACCGCTCCGCCAGAGAGAGATTACCAGCTTGCAACGCATCGCGGATACGGGTGCTGCTCACCCGTCTGCCCTCGACCTCATAGGTGCGCATGTTGACCACCTCAAAGCCATGCTCCTGTCCGGCCTGCTGCAGCATGGAAAAATCACCCCGGCGGCCCTTGCCGAAACAGAAGTCATCCCCCACCGCGAGATAGCGGATGCCCAATCCATCGACCAGTACTCGCTGGATGAACGTCTCCGCCTCCATCTGCGCCAGCGCTTGGTTAAACTGCAGGCACAGCACCCGGTCGACCGAATAGCGTTGCAGCGCCTTGAGTTTCTCACGCAACCGGGTCAGGCGGGGCGGAAAATCGCCCTGTGAGAAATACTCCTGCGGCTGCGGCTCGAAGGTGATCACGGTCGTGGGCAGGCATAGCTCCGCCGCCTTCTCCGCCAGCTGCCCCAACACCGCCTGATGGCCGAGATGCACCCCGTCGAAGTTGCCGATGGTGGCCACACAGTCGTGGTGCCGGGGCCGCAGATTATGTAAGCCGCGAATCAGTTCCATTTACCGGATATCGCCAAAGCCGAAAAACGGGAGATTATAACCCGAATCCGGCTGCGGCTTCGATGCATACATGGCTAGGCCATCCTCCCCAGCAGCTGGCGCGGGCGAATCCCCAACAGCAGGAGGGTGGTGAAATAGAGTGCCGCGGCCGCGCCGATCAGGCCCGACAACTTCAAGGCACGGCCGAGCGCATCCAGGGCGAACCAGTCGGCCGGCACTCCTCTGGTCCACCACAACAACAGCACCATCGCCAGACTCGCCGCCACCACCCTGAGTGCAAATAGGCCCCAACCGGGGTCGGCACGGTAGATCCCATCGCGCCGCAAACGGCGGAAGAGCAACCCGGCATTGACAAAGGCCGCCAGCCCGGTGGCCAGGGCCAGTCCGGCATGGGCCCCCTCGACCCCCATGTGCGCCAGGGGCACAACAAACAGCAGGTTCATCACCATATTGGCGATAAACGAGTAGACCGCAAAGCGCACCGGCGTGCGGGTATCCTGGCGGGCGAAAAAGCCCGGCGCCAGCACCTTGACCAGCATGAATCCTAACAGGCCTAAAGCGTAGGCCATCAGACTCAGCGAAGCCATTTTGACGTCCGTTTGCGCAAAATCGCCGTATTGGAAAAGCGTAGTAAGCATCGGCCCGGCCAGGAGGATCAGACCCAGCATCGCAGGCATGCCTATTAGCAACACCCAACGCAGTGCCCAGTCCAGAGTGTGGCTGAAAGACTTCGGATCGGACTCCGCATGGCGCTGGGAGAGGCTGGGCAGGATCACCGTTCCCAGGGCGATGCCGAATACCCCCAGAGGAAACTCCATCAGGCGATCCGAATAATAGAGCCAGGTGACGCTGCCGGTGACCAGAAACGAGGCGATCACGGTATCGAGCAAAAGATTGATCTGCGCCACCGAGGAACCGAAGATGGCCGGCAGCATCAGGCGCATAATGCGCCGCACCCCCTCATCGCGCCACCCCCAGCGCGGTCGGGGCAGGAGTCCCAGGCGCATCAGGGCCGGGAACTGAAACAACAGTTGGACGATTCCGGCGATAAACACCCCCCAGGCCAGCGCCACAATCGAAGGATCGAAATAGTGCGGAAGCCAGAAGGCCGCCCCGATGAGCGACACATTGAGCCAGACCGGCGTGACCGCCGGTACGGCGAACTGGCCATAGCTGTTGAGGATGCCGGCGGAAAGGGCCGTCAGGGAGATAAGCAGAAGGTAGGGAAAGGTGATCCGCAGCATCTCCGCAGTGAGCGCATATTTCTCCTGGTCGGCCTCCAGGGCGAAACCCGGCGCAAAGACACTGACCAGCGGATAGGCGCCGAGGATGGCCAGTAGCGTCAGCAGCAGTAACACGGTGCCCAGGGTCCCGCTGACATTGGCCACCAGCAGCCGCACCTCCGCCTTGGTTCGCAGCGACTTATATTCGGAGAGGACCGGCACAAAGGCCTGGGAGAAGGCCCCCTCGGCAAACAGGCGACGGAAAAAGTTGGGGATCTTGAAGGCGACAAAAAAGGCATCGGTGGCGCCATTCGCACCGAACAGGTTGGCGAAAACCATGTCGCGCACCAGGCCCAGCACCCGCGAGACCATGGTAAGGCTGCCGAAGACCGCCGTGGATTTAAGTAACCTGCTCATGAGATTGATTTAATACCTTGCTGTTTTTCTTGCTATAATTGCTGGCTTGCATACCGCCGATTCGGCATAATACCGTGCCAGTGAAGCGGCGTCATGAAAGACGCGCAAAATCACCCAATGGCATTGACATGTGGGCCGAAAACACGCATAGTATGCGGCCCTTGACTTTCAGGACATTTTTTTCGGGAGTATAACCTTGGCAAACTCAGCACAAGCCAGAAAACGTGCCCGTCAGGCAGACAAGCGCCGCAATCACAACGCAGCGATCCGTTCCGCCATGCGCACCGCCATGAAGAGTGTCATCAAGGCCGTTGCTGCCGGTGACAAAGATGCCGCCCAGGCCGCCTTCAAGGCCGCTGTACCGGTAATCGACAGAACCAGCGGTAAAGGTTTGATGGCCAAAAACGCTGCGGCCCGCTACAAGAGCCGCCTGAACGCCCGCGTTCGCGCCATGTCCTGATTG
>JAWOIT010000029.1:0-10049 GCA_046484535.1 Pseudomonadota bacterium
TTTACAGTTAAAGACCTTATTAAAAACATAGAAATTATTCTCCCCTAAAAAATGGGGAAAACGAAAAATCTGGAGAGTGAAACTATGGGTAAAATTATCGGTATCGATTTGGGTACAACCAACTCCTGTGTTGCAGTGATGGAGGGCGGCAAGCCGCGCGTTATCGAAAACAGCGAGGGCGATCGCACCACACCATCCATCATCGCCTACAGCAAGGATGATGATGAGATCCTGGTGGGCCAGTCGGCCAAGCGTCAGGCCGTCACCAACCCGGATAACACCGTCTTCGCGATCAAGCGTCTGATCGGTCGTCGCTTCGAGGACGACGAGGTGCAGAAGGACATCTCCATGGTGCCCTATAAGATCGTCAAGGCCGACAACGGCGACGCCTGGGTCGAGGTCAAGGGCAAGAAGATGGCCCCACCGGAGATCTCCGCCAAGGTGCTGCAGAAGATGAAAAAGACCGCCGAGGACTATCTGGGCGAGACCGTTACCGAGGCGGTGATCACCGTCCCGGCCTACTTCAACGACTCCCAGCGTCAGGCCACCAAGGACGCCGGCAAGATCGCCGGTCTGGAGGTCAAGCGCATCATCAACGAGCCGACCGCTGCGGCGCTGGCCTTCGGTATGGACAAGAAGAGCGGGGATCGCAAGATCGCCGTTTACGACCTCGGTGGCGGTACCTTCGATATCTCCATCATCGAGATCAACGAGATCGACGGCGAGCACCAGTTCGAGGTGCTCTCCACCAACGGCGATACCTTCCTCGGCGGTGAGGACTTCGATCTGCGCATCATCGACTACCTGGCGGCCGAATTTAAAAAGGAACAGGGCATCGACCTGCACAACGACCCACTGGCGCTGCAGCGCCTGAAAGAGGCGGCGGAGAAGGCCAAGATCGAGCTCTCCTCCAGCCAGCAGACCGAGGTCAACCTACCCTACGTCACCGCCGATGCCAGCGGACCGAAGCACCTCAACATCAAGCTGACCCGCGCCAAGCTCGAGTCGCTGGTGGAGGAGCTGATCACCCGCTCCATCGAGCCGTGCAAGATCGCGATGAAGGATGCCGGCGTCTCCGCCTCCGAGATCGACGACGTCATTCTGGTCGGCGGGATGACCCGCATGCCCAAGGTGCAGGAGCAGGTAGAGAACTTCTTCGGCAAGGAGCCGCGCCGCGACGTCAACCCCGACGAGGCGGTAGCCGTGGGTGCAGCGATTCAGGGCGGTGTGCTTGGCGGTGACGTCAAGGACGTACTGCTGCTGGATGTCACCCCGCTGTCGCTGGGTATCGAGACCATGGGCGGTGTAATGACCAAGCTCATCGAGAAGAACACCACCATCCCGACGAAGGCGTCGCAGATCTTCTCCACCGCCGATGATAACCAGACCGCGGTTACCGTGCACGTGCTGCAGGGTGAGCGCGAGCAGGCGGCGGCCAACAAGTCGCTGGGCCGTTTTGACCTGGCCGACATCCCGCCGGCGCCGCGCGGCGTGCCGCAGATCGAGGTGAGCTTCGATATCGACGCCAACGGTATTCTCAATGTCTCCGCCAAGGACAAGGGCACCGGCAAGGAGCAGAATATCGTGATCAAGGCTTCTTCCGGTCTGTCTGATGATGAGATCGAAAAGATGGTCAAAGATGCCGAGGCGCATGCCGACGAGGACAAGAAGTTCCACGAGCTGGTCACCGTCCGCAACCAGGCCGACAGCATGATCCACGCCACCCGCAAGTCCATGGATGAGCTGGGCGATAAGCTGGAAGCCGAGGAGAAAGAGAAGATCGAGGCGGCCATCAAGGATCTGGAAGAGGCGATGAAGGGCGACGACAAGGACGACATCGAGGCCAAAACCAAGGCGCTAACCGAAGCTTCTGGTAAGATGGCCGAGAAGCTCTATGCCCAGAATCAGCAGCAAGGCGCTGCAGAGGGCGGCGCCGAGGCCGGTGGGGCTGAGCAGTCCGCCGGTGGTGAGGATGTCGTCGATGCCGAGTTTGAAGAGGTCGACGAGAAAAAGAAGTAAGCGGCGGCTATTGCGGCTATCCGGCAGGGGGTGGCGATGCAGTCACCTCCGGCCCTTACCGATTCTCTGTTTTGCAGAACGCCGCCGTATATGGCGGCGTGTCTGTGTGGGAATACGCAACAGGGCGTTTGTCCGATAGATAAAACGAATCCAGTAGAGAGAAGCAACGTAGAACACTATGTCGAAACGCGATTATTACGAGGTGCTGGGTGTTCAGCGCAATGCTACCGAGGCCGAGATCAAGAAGGCCTTCAAGCGGCTGGCGATGAAATACCATCCGGACCGCAACCCTGACGACGAAGAGGCGAAGACGAAGTTCAGCGAGGCCCGCGAGGCCTACGATGTGCTTTCCGATGCGCAGAAACGCGCCGCCTACGACCAGTTCGGTCATGCCGGTGTTGAAGGCGGTATGGGCGGAGGCCCCGGTGGTTTCGGCGGCGGTGGCGGCGCCTCGTTCTCCGATATCTTCGGCGACGTGTTCGGCGATATCTTCGGCGGCGGAGGCCGCGCCGGCGGCCAGCGTGTCTATCGTGGCGCCGATTTACGCTACAACCTTGAGATCTCCTTGGAGGAGGCGGTCGCCGGGACGACGGTAAAGGTCCGCATCCCCACGCTGGTTTCCTGTGAAGAGTGTGGCGGTAGTGGTGCGAAAAAGGGTAGCAGCCCGACCACCTGTCCGACCTGCCATGGCCATGGCCAGGTGCGCATGCAGCAGGGCTTCTTCTCCATTCAGCAGGCCTGTCCGCAGTGTCACGGCAACGGCCAGATCATCACCGACCCGTGCCCTGCCTGTCACGGTGAGGGGCGGGTACAGAAGCAGAAGACCCTCTCGGTCAAGGTGCCGCCGGGGGTTGATAATGGTGATCGCATTCGTCTCTCCGGCGAGGGTGAGGCGGGTGAGAACGGCGGACCTCCCGGCGATCTTTACGTGCAGATCAGCGTCAAGGAGCACCCGATCTTCACCCGCGACGGTAACGACCTTTACTGCGAGGTGCCGATCAGTTTCTCCACCGCCGCCTTGGGCGGGGAGCTTGAGGTGCCGACCCTGGATGGTCGGGTTAAACTGAAGGTCCCCGCCGAGAGCCAGAGCGGCAAACTGTTCCGTCTGAAGGGCAAGGGCGTCAAATCTGTGCGTAGTAGCCATGTAGGCGATCTGATGTGCAAGATCATGGTGGAGACGCCGGTTAACCTGAACAGCAAACAGAAGGAGTTGCTGCGGGAGTTTGAGGAGAGCATGGAAGGTAGCGGTAAACACAGCCCGCGCCACCACTCCTGGTTGGACGGGGTTAAGAAATTCTTTGAGGATATGAAGTTTTAACCGGATTGGTAACTACTCGCCCCTTAAAAGCTAACCGCAACGACGCCAAGGCGCAAAGGGTGTCTACTCGGTCATGCTGACATGTTCAGGTACTCATACTTGATTCGGGCGTGGTGGCCGCACCAGGATGGATTCCGGGACAAACTCGGAATAGCGGTTCCGTTTTGTTCCCCCGGCTCGTCACTTCATGGAGGTTTCTTTGCACCTTGGTACCTCCAGCTACATATCCGTAGGTGAAGAGTGCGGGCGGGACGTGGTGGGTTTTGCGTTGAGATCACTACGTTGGACTATTTGGCGGGGCGAGCGGTTATTCGGATTGTTTATTCTCTAATCGCAGTGACAAGGCCGCCGAACTTAAGAGGCGGCTTTGTTGTCTTTACGCTATCGGACATACTGAGGAGACACATTGTGTCGGAAAAAAAACACGATTCTGCCTTGAAAAGGGGATTTGATGGGATGCGCCGCCGCCTGCTCGGCGGTGCCTTGGCCGGGGTCGGCGTGGCGGCGTTGGGTAGCCGGCATGCCGCTGCACAGACAGATGAGAGTGTTGATGAACTGCATTTTCCCGGCGACGAGCCGGAGCATAAGGTGGTTTATCAGTTCAACCATGCCGACCTCGGTTACCAGGACCACGTGATCTTCTCCGTCGGTGAAATGATCAGAAAGTACGGTGATAACGTGAAGGTCGTGGTGGTGGCCTTTGCCGAAGGGCTCCATATTCTCGGCAAGCAGCCGGGTCGTGAGGTGAAAGAGGAGATCCGCCAGCGTGTCTCTTCGCTGGCCCACTATGGGGTCGAATTCCACGCCTGCGGCAATACCATGAAGAGCCTCAACTGGACCGAGGATGACCTGGTGGATTTTGCACAGGTCGTTCAGGTCGGCGCTGCCGATATTATGGAGTTGCAGGAGCAGGGATACAGCTATATCAGCTGGTAGTGTTCAACCGAAAGATAATCAACAATAACCAGGGTGAAGTAGCGTTATGACTCGCATAGCAGTTACCGGCGCAGCCGGTCGCATGGGCAGAAACCTTATCGAGGCGACTCAGCAGGCCGAAGGGGTGACCCTGGGTGCGGCGATTGTCCGCGCCGGCTCCTCGCTGGTCGGCAGCGATGCCGGGGAAATGGCCGGTGTCGGTCCGCTGGGTGTGCAAATTGTCGACTCGCTGGAGGCGGCCTGCGACCACTTCGATGTGCTTATCGACTTTACCCTGCCGGAAGTCACCGAGCAGAACGTGGCCTTCTGTCGGGCCAACGGCAAGAAGATTGTCATCGGCACCACCGGTCTGGCCGATGCGCAGAAGAGCCGGCTTCAGCAGGCGGCGGAGGATATCGCTGTGGTCTTCGCCCCCAATATGAGCGTCGGCGTCAACCTCTCGCTCAAACTGCTTCAGATGGCCGCCAAAGTATTGGGGGACGATGTGGATATTGAGGTGATCGAGGCCCATCACCGTCACAAGATCGATGCTCCCTCCGGTACCGCCCTGGCGATGGGCGAGGCGGTGGCCGAGACCCTTGGCCGTGACCTCAAAGAGTGCGCTGTCTACGGTCGCGAAGGCCGTACCGGCGAGCGGGATCGCAAGACCATCGGTTTTGAAACGATCCGCGCCGGGGATATTGTCGGTGAGCACACCGTAATGTTCGCCGGCATCGGCGAACGCATCGAGATCACCCACAAGGCCTCCAGCCGCATGACCTTTGCCAAGGGGGCGGTGCGCGCCGCCGCCTGGCTGGCCGACAAGGAGAAGGGCCTGTTCGACATGCAGGATGTGCTTTCTCTCAAGGACTGAGAACAAAACCTTTCAACGCAAGGCTACCGCGTCCTGCTCACGCCACTCACCTACATCCATGTAGGCGAAGGCGCAAAGACGCGAAGTTTGGATAGGCGTCATGCTGCTCCGGCATAGATTGTTGTATCAATTAAGCCGGTTATGTGACGGTCTGTGGAAATCGTACGGGATATATAGCCCGACAGCAATGGTTCTCCTTTGCGCCCTTCGCGTCTTTGCGCCTTTGCGTTGAGTGTTTTTCCGGCTTTCACCCCGACTCTTCCCTGTAGTATCATGTCCGGCTTCGTATTTGAGTGCTGGAACGGTCTTAACCTATGTTGGAAATCAACCCCATCGTTAACAAAATCAAGGATATGCAAGAGCGCGTGGACGCTCTGAGGGGGTATCTTTGACTACGATACCAAAAGTGAGCGCCTGACCGAGGTCTGTCGCGAACTGGAAGACCCTGCGATCTGGAACAAACCTGAGTATGCCCAGGAGCTGGGTCGTGAGCGTTCGGCACTTGAGAAGGTTGTCGAGACTATCGATTCACTGAACGCCATTCTCGGTGACGCCGGCGATTTGCTGGAGATGGCCGCCGAAGAGGGTGATGAGGATACCGTCAACGCTCTAACCGGGGATCTGGAGGGTGCAGAGAAGCAACTACAGGAGCTGGAGTTTCGCCGCATGTTCGCCGGCGAAATGGATCCCAATAATGCCTATGTGGACATTCAGGCCGGCTCCGGCGGTACCGAGGCGCAGGACTGGGCTAATATCCTGCTGCGGATGTATCTGCGCTGGGGTGAGCGCCGCGGCTTCAAGACCGAGCTGATGGAGGTCTCCGAGGGCGATGTGGCCGGGATCAAAAGCGCCACTATAAAGGTCGATGGTGAGTATGCCTTCGGTTGGTTGCGTACCGAGACCGGGGTGCATCGTCTGGTAAGGAAGTCCCCCTTTGACTCGGGCAACCGCCGCCATACCTCTTTTGCCTCGGTCTTTGTCTCGCCGGAGATCGACGACAGTGTCGAAATCGACATCAATCCGGCGGATCTGCGTATCGATGTCTACCGCGCCTCCGGCGCCGGCGGTCAGCACGTCAACCGGACCGAGTCGGCGGTGCGGATTACACACAACCCGACCGGTATCGTGGTGCAGTGCCAGAACGATCGCTCCCAGCACAAGAACAAGGACCAGGCGATGAAGCAGCTCAAGGCGAAGCTGTATGAGCTGGAGATGCAAAAGCGCAGCGCCGATCAGCAGGCGCTGGAAGAGACCAAGTCGGACATCGGCTGGGGCTCGCAGATCCGCTCCTATGTGCTGGACCAGTCGCGCATCAAGGATTTGCGCACCAATGTCGAGACCAGCAACACCCAGTCAGTCCTTGATGGGGATCTGGATGAGTTTATCGAGGCCAGCCTGAAGAGCGGTCTGTAACTGATGAGTACGGTTGAGTAAAAGATGAGCGAAGAGAAGCAGGTAGAGGTCCAGGACGAACACAAGTTGATCGCGGAGCGTCGCGCCAAGCTGGCCGCGCTGCGCGAGAACGGTTTGCCTTTCCCCAATGATTTCCGCCGCAACGTGGTAGCGGGCGAGCTGCATGCCAAATATGGTGAGATGAGCAAGGAGGAGCTCGAAGGCGAGTCGGTACGTGTTGCTGTTGCGGGCCGCATGATGGGTAAACGTATCATGGGTAAGGCGAGTTTTGCCCAGCTCAAGGACATGTCCGGCACCATCCAGCTTTATGTGCAGAAGGCGATGGTCTCCGAGGAGATCTACGATGCCTTCAAGGCATGGGATGTGGGCGATATCCTCGGCGCCGAGGGTACCCTGTTCAAGACCGGTAAAGGGGAACTCTCTGTCAAGGTCGATAGTGTCCGCCTGTTGACCAAGTCACTGCGCCCACTGCCGGAGAAGTGGCATGGGCTTACCGATCAGGAGACCAAGTACCGTCAGCGCTATCTGGATCTGATCGTCAACGACGTCACCCGCGACACCTTCAAAATGCGCTCGCAGATCATCCACTTCATCCGTGAGTTCATGGTCGAGCGCGACTTTCTCGAGGTGGAGACGCCGATGATGCAGGCGATCCCCGGTGGCGCCACGGCAAAACCCTTCGCCACCTTCCACAATGCGCTGGATATGGAACTTTTCCTGCGTATCGCCCCGGAACTTTACCTCAAGCGACTGGTGGTCGGCGGCTTCGAGCGGGTGTTCGAGATTAACCGCAACTTCCGTAACGAGGGGCTCTCCACCCGGCATAACCCCGAATTCACCATGATGGAGTTCTATCAGGCCTACGCCGATTATAACGACCTGATGGATCTCACCGAGGCGCTGCTGCGGGGACTGGCCGAGACGGTGCTGGGCAACACCACGGTGCACTACCAGGGTGAGGAGTATGACTTTGGTAAGCCCTTTGCCCGCATGACGGTCAAGGAGTCGATCCTCCACTTCAATCCGGAGATCACCCAGGCGCAGCTGGATGATCTGGAGCAGGCCCGCAAGGTGGCCAAGGGGCTGGATATTCCGCTGAAGGACTCCTACGGCCTGGGCAAGGTGCAGATCGAGATCTTCGAGAAAACCGTCGAGCACCGTCTCAAGGACCCGACCTTCATCACCGCCTATCCCACCGAGGTCTCACCGCTGGCGCGGCGCATGGACGAGGATCATTTCGTCACCGAGCGTTTTGAGTTCTTCGTCGGCGGCCGCGAGATTGCCAACGGCTTCTCTGAGCTTAATGATGCCGAGGATCAGGCCGAGCGCTTCCGCAAACAGGTGGAAGAGAAGGATGCCGGCGATGAGGAGGCGATGCACTTCGATGCGGATTACATCGTGGCCCTTGAGCACGGCCTGCCACCGACCGCGGGGGAGGGGATCGGCATCGACCGCCTGGTGATGCTATTCACCGACTCGCCTTCGATCCGCGATGTGCTGCTGTTCCCGCACATGCGCGCACAGTAGGAAGACAACTTCCGGTTTAACTTACCGGGCAATAGATGAAAAAGCGGTACGTTTCTTGGCGTACCGCTTTTTTATTGTATGGAAGGGGTATGGCCACGGAACACACGGAACACACTGAAGATATCCAGGCTTTCACTGCTGGTGGCAGGCGTGCCAATTAGATTTTTAATTCGTTTCCTTGAGGTCCGTGTATTGCGTGTTTTCTGTGGCCATAAATGACTAGCCCACTGCCTGTTCGCTCTCGAAGCCATAAGGCGGCTCACGAAGACTAACAGGCGCATCATCCAAGGTGACCTCACCGCTCTCGGCGGCGGCGATCTCACAGACACAGAGCAGGTCGTAGCCCCCCTTGGGACTGGCGGCGGCGCTCACCACCTTGCCCGCGCCCTGGCCGCTGGCGCTGTGGGGGGAGCGCAGTTCGGCACCGGGCTGTGGGGCCTCGGCCGTTTCCACATGGGCCAGATACATGCGCCGCTTGAGTTTGCCCAGGTACTGCATCCGCGCCACCACCTCCTGGCCGGTATAGCAACCCTTTTTGAAGCTGACCCCGTCGATGAGTTGCAGGTTGACCATTTGCGGGACAAAGGCTTCGACGGTCTCCGGGTAGACAGCGGGCAGACCGGCGTGGATATCCAGAAGCCGCCCGGCCTCAGCACCGACCGGGGTGGCGCCGTCGTTTTGCAGTGCTTGCCACAGCCGCTGCATTGCCTCGGGTTCGCCGTGCAGGATAAAGCGCGGTTGAGATCCGGCGATGCGCAGTGCGGTGATCCCTTCATGGGTCATCGCCTCACCCTCACTGGCCGGCGCCGCGCCCAGGTGTGTCTTGAGCAGGGTCTCGGCGGAGGGGCCGGCGAGGCTGAAGCGGACCAGTCTGTCGCTGACATCCTCCAGCTCGACTTTGGACATCAGGACGAACATCTTCAGCCGCTTCAAGGTGGGCTCGAGCAGGGCGGCGGGAAGCTGCAGGCAGTAGGCCTCATCGCGCATAAACAGCCGGAACAGTGAAAGCATTCTTCCCTTGGGGCTACAGTAGCTGCTCAGCTGGTGCCGGGTTTCACTCACCGCGCGAACGTCGTTGGTCAGTTGCCCCTGCAGAAAGCCGGTGCTCTCTTCCCCCCGGGCCATGATCAGGCCTTCATGGGAGAGGTCGCAGAGGCTGTCGCCTTCAACCGCCTGTTTCAGCTCCGCCTGGTGATCGCCGTAGTTGCGTACCTCGCCATCAGCGATTGTCGCTCCCTGCTGCTCGAGGAAGGTTTGCCATTCACTATTCATACATTACCCCGTTATTGCACTTGTCCAAATCATAGCGGATTGCCTAAGCTATGATAAAGCGTAACAAATAAAGAGATAGGGTTATCCACACTCAGATCAACATGCGGTCATCAAAACGCCCGGTATTTTTGCAGCTTTTGCAGATCCATCTTCCACTGCCAGGTTGGATTTCCATCATCCATCGCATCACCGGTGTGGTGCTTTTCCTCTCCCTGCCGCTCCCGCTGTACCTGTGGCAGCGCTCATTGCAGAGCGAGGCCGGATACCAGCAGGTTATCTCATGGCTCGCCGGTTGGCCGCTGCGTCTGCTGCTGCTGTTGCTGCTGTGGTGGTTTGCCCACCACCTTTTCGCCGGCATTCGACTTTTGTTGATGGATCTGGACCGTGGGGTAGGCCTGACCCGGGCAAGGCTAAGCGCCAGACTGGTCCTGGCCGCCGATCTGGTTGTATTGCTGGCATTGGGGGTGTGGCTATGAACCAGTATCTCTCCGGTCTGCCTGCCTGGCTGGTACAGCGCTTGAGCGCCCTTTACATGGTGGTATTCACCCTGGTGGCACTGGGCTGGTATGTGTTGGCGCCGGCAATCGATTATACCGCCTGGCGCGCCTTGTTTGCCCAGCCGCTGGTGTCGATAATGACCGCCATGTTTTTCCTTGCCCTGCTGCTGCATGCCTGGGTCGGGGTGCGTGATGTGATTTTGGACTATGCCGG
>JAWOIT010000112.1:0-9378 GCA_046484535.1 Pseudomonadota bacterium
ATCGCTTATTTTTCTTTTTCCGGGCCTGTCGCTGTATCAAACCCATATTTGAGCCATTGACCTCACCCCTGGCTGAAGTAGTCCTTCAAAAAGCGATCGAAGTCGACATTATCAGCCGCCTCTATCTCCTTCTGTTTTTGCAGTGAGCGCTCGGCCATCTCGGTGAGCATCTGTTCGCGTTCTCGCTCGATAGGCAACTCGGCGAAGTACCACTGGTGCTCCAGCGATTTTCGCCGGGCGAACTCGAAGAAGGTCTCTTTGCCGCTGTGCATTTCGGTCAACATTCGCGCCGAGGGGGTGAGATCCGGATTCTCCACCGCACGACGCTGGCGGGCCAGGGCCTGGCGGTAGGGGCGCTTGGTGGTATTGCTGTCGAGCAGGTCGCAGACCGCCTCCATGCCCTCACAGATCTCCGTTGCCCACTGCTGCAGGGTGATTGTCTTGCCGCAGCGTTTCAGTTCCAACCCCGGACGGCGGCCATTGTGGGCCGTATCCATCTCATTTTGGTCGATCTCGATACGCTCCTGAGGGGTGATCGGCGGGCTGTCGGCCAGCAGGCAGTAGAGCATGAGCGCTTCGAGAAAATGGAGCTGCGATTCGTTGATACCCATGGGGTCGAAGACGTTGACATCAAGCGAACGCAGCTCGATATAACGCACCCCACGTCGCTTCAGCGCCAGCGAGGGTTTCTCATAACCCTGCAGCAGCTGCTTGGGACGCACCGTACTGTAGTACTCGTTTTCGATCTGCAGAATATTGGCGTTGAGCTGGCGGTACTCGCCGTCGACCTTGAGGCCGATCTTTTCATACTCGGGACAGGGGGTGTTGATGGCGCAGCTCAAGCTCTCCACATAGTCTGCCAGGCTGTCGTAATTGGCCTTGATGCCGGTCTCGTTCTCCTTGTTGTTCTGATAGCCGATATCCCCCATGCGCAGGGAGGTGGCATAGGGTTCGTAGTAGGTGTAATCATCGAACGACTCGAGCTTGTTTTCCGAGCCTTTGAGGAACGATTTGCACACCGCCGGGGAGGCGCCGAACAGGTAGGGGATCAACCACCCTACCCGCAGCAGGTTGCGCAGCAGGTCGAAATAGCGGTCGGAGATGTAGTCCTGCAGGTTGCGGTCATCCCCCTCCAGTTGCTGCAGCGCCTGCCAGAAGGCGTCGCTGAAGGAGTAGTTGAAATGCACGCCGGCGATCACCTGCATCACCCGGCCGTAACGGTAACCCAGGCCACGCCGGTAAACGGTTTTCATCATCCCCGCATTGGATGTGCCGTAAGCGGCGATGGGAATACTCGACTCACCGGCCACCACACAGGGCATACTGGTGGCCCACAAAAGCTCCTCGTCCAGGCGGTTATAGACAAACTGCTGCAGGTCGCACAGAAAGCCGAGGGCCTCGCCCATCTCATGAAATGGGGGGGTGATGAACTCCAGCAGCGCCTCGGAGTAGTCGGTGGTCAGATAGGGGTGTGTGAGTGCCGAGCCAAGGCTCGTGGGGTGCGGTGTCTGGGCGATCTTGCCCTCGCTGTTGACCCGCAGACACTCTTTTTCCAGCCCCACCATGCTGCCCTTGAGCAGCGGGGTAAGATTTGCCGCCTCCATGCGGGCTACGCGTTGTTTGACGGTGTAGTGCACGATTCGATTACCGAAGGAAACAGGTCAGGATTTGAGGAGGTTGTGGCAAGTATACCGAAATCGTGGCGCAAGAAGCGTATTTCAAGCTACGCGCCGTCAACACCACGGTAAGGGTTGGCGCCCCCCAACAGCGGATTCGCTACTAGACCGGCAGAAACCACAACCATTCAGGACAGACTCAGCTTGCTGGTATCGATCTCCGGCTCCGGTTCTTCCTGGTGCTCGACGATGGTCGCCCCCGGCTCGTCCATACTCAGACCGCTAAGGTCGACCTCCAACTCCGGTTCCTCTTCGTTCTCGACGAGGGTCGCCCCCGGCTCATCCATGCTCAAGTCGCCGGTGTCCACCTGCGGCGGCGGTGTCTCCTCGTGCTCCACCAGCGTCGCGCCAGGCTCATCCATGCTCAAGCCGCCGGTATCCACCTGCGGCGGCGGCACCTCCTGATGCTCGACCAGCACCGCCCCCGGCTCATCCAAACTGGCAGCACTCAGCTCACCCAGCCCCGCGGGTGGCTGCTTGATCACATACTTGGCCTCCCCGGCATCGGCAGTGGCCTGCCCTGTTTCACTCTGGCTTAGTGGAGGCTCCTGCCGCTGGGTAGCTTGCTGTGCTGCCGTCGGCTTGCCTACAGCGGGCTTGGCCTTGGCGGGTGCAGCGGCACGGGCCTTACAGAGTGCACCGGCCTTTTTCATGGCGATCAGGTATTTTTTCGCAACCTCCTCATTGACGCCTTTTTTGATCGCCACCGGGTTGCCGCTGAACAGGCCCTCCACTTTCGCCACCTCGACCTTAAAGAGTTTGGCGACATTGGCCTTGACCTTATCCAGGGCGGCCCCTTCCACCAGTTGGCCGCTGAATAGCACGTCATACCTGCGTTCGCTCATTACTCTCTCCCGTTGCGTGTATTGCACCAGTGCTACTTTTTGGCACTGTCTTTATCGGTTAGTTGAAAAATACGCCCCCCGGCGAAATCGAGCAAGTAGAGCTCGCCGCGGCGATCCTCGGCAAAGGAGGCGATGCGCCTGGAGCTGTAGAGGATCTCCTCCGGGTGCGCCCCCGGGTTGCCCGCATCCAGCGCCCAGACCCTGCCGCTGCAAAAATCACCATAGAGGTAACGCCCCCGCAAGGCAGGCAGCGCCTCTCCCCGATAGACATAGCCCCCGGTCACCGAGCAGCCCTGCCGATGGGAGTATTCGGCCCTCGGCATCACCATCCCTTCGCGGCTGCAGTCGCTGCGACGGTAGCAGTGACTGCCCTCCAGAATATTCCAGCCCAGGTTATCGCCGGACTTTACCAGGTTTACCTCTTCCCACTCATTCTGCCCCACATCGCCGACCCACAAATCGCCGTTTTGGCGATCGAAACTCCAGCGCCAGGGATTACGCAAGCCCCAGGCGAAGATCTCGGGCCGCCCGCCGCCCTCGGCAAAGGGATTATCTTTCGGAATGGCATACGGGACGTCGCCGTTCACATCCAGGCGCAATATCGCCCCCAGCAACGTGTTACGGTTCTGGCCGTTACCCTTCGGGTCGCCCGCCGAGCCGCCATCACCCAGGCCGAAATAGAGGTAGCCGTCGGGACCGAAGGCGATATGGCCGCCATTATGGTTGCGATAGGGCTGCTCGACCTCCAGTAGAACCTCTTCACTGTCAGGTTCGATGCTTAGCCCCCCATCCCGGCTGCGATAACTTGCCAGCACCGAGGTCAAAGGCTCACCCTTGCGGGTATAGGAGAGAAAGATTTGACCGTTGTCGGCAAACTCGGGATGGAAGGCCATACCCAGCAGCCCCGCCTCCATCGGTCCCGACTCCACCTGCTTGGCGAGATTGAGCACCAGGCGGCGTTCACTGCCGTCGGCACGCAGGCGGAATATCTTGCCCCCTTTCTCCAGGACAAACCACACCCGCGCATCCCCCGGGGGCTGGAGCATATACACCGGCTGGTTGAAGCTCTTGTCGCCGAACATCGGCGACAGGGCAAGTTCCGCCGCCTGCAGCGGTAGCGTTAACAGCAATAGCAACCCGGGGAGAAAACGGTGCGGCTTGCTGCGACGCATTATCTCTCCTTGAACAGACTGTCCAGGAAGCCCATCAGTGCTTGCCAGGACTGTTTGTCGGCCTGTTCGTTATAGGCCAGTGGCATATCAAACTTCTTCCCCAGGCGATCCGCCTGCGGGTTGGTAAAGGCGTGTTTGGCCCCGGCATAATTGATGAAGGTGTAATCGACCTGGGCCTGTTCCATCTCCCGCTTGAAGGCCTCGACCTGCTCGGCTTTGACGAAGGGATCGTCGGCGCCGTTCATCACCAGCAGCTGAGCCTTCACCTCCCCCCTCTTCGCAGGTTCGGAAGTCCCCAGACTGCCGTGGAAACCGGCCACCCCATCCAGGTCCACACCGCGGCGCGCCATCTCCAGCACGATGCCGCCCCCGAAACAGTAGCCGATGGCGGCAATCTGATTGGGATCGACCGTGTTGTGCGCCTTAAGCAACTCCATCGCCGCACGGAAACGAGCCTCCGCCTGCGGCATGTTATTGCGCACCTGCGCCGCGAACTTGCCCGCATCATCCGGGTGCTCCGCCTGCTTGCCGTCGCCGTACATATCGAGCGCCAAGGCGGTGTAACCCTCCTCGGCCAGCATCTCGGCGCGAATGCGGGTATAGTCGTTGTGCCCCCACCACTCGTGTACCACCAACACACCGGGGCGCTTGCCCTCTATGCTGTCGTCATAGGCCAGATAGCCCTTGAGCGTTGTCTCACCCGAACGATAGCTGACCTCCTCGCCGACGACCTCCGCCTGCACGTTAAAAGCCAGCAGAACCATACCCACTGCCACGATCCACTGCTTCATGATCGACTCCTCGATGTATTGTGGTTATCTCATCAAGAAGCGTAGCCGATCCCGCCTAGGCGGCCACTTTATCGACCGGCCGGGCCTGTGCAAGCAGCAAGACGGTGAGCCCCAACAGCACGATTGTGCCTACCCGGTCGGTGGTGAACAGATAGTAGATCGTCCCCATCAGGCCGGGCAGTTCGGCCAGTGCGCAGGCGATCACCACCTGGTTGAGCTGCTTGAGCTGTCGGGCGTTCCCACTCAGCTTGGCATCGACCGGTTTGCCCCCGGCATAGCGTTGGTACATAAAGGCGGGCAGTGCCGACAGCAGCCCCGCCGCGAACAGCCAAAGCCCCATGTCGGGCGCGACGGCGGCGTGCATCATGCGGTGAAAAACGAACAGGATAACCGCCAGACTGGTCAGGTTAGCGCCAAACAGAATACGCCATAAAAATGGCGGCGACAGGGCGGGACGGGGATCGCCGGTTTCACTCATCAGAGAGCTCCTTCTTTGCTGTTTTATTGCGAGGATACACCGCCGCCGCCGCGTTTACAGTAAATCCCACTGGCGTAAGTACCGTCCTTTGGTTATTTTCGGGTGATGTATTTCAGCGACCGCCTCCGCTTCATCCTCAACGACCCGCTCGTTTTCGTCGCTCGTGTCTTGCGCGGCTTTCGCGCCAATCAGGGGTTTTTGCTCGCCGGGGCGGTGGCTTACCACACACTCCTGTCGCTGGTGCCGATGCTGGCGCTGATCCTGGTGGTGTTATCCCAGATCATCGAACCGTCGCTGCTGCTTGAGACAACAGGGCACTATCTGAATCTTGTGGCGCCCGGACAGGCGGAGGCGCTTACGAGGCAGATCGCCGTATTTCTTTCCGATTGGAAAATCATCGGGGTTGTGGGGGTTTTGGTGCTGCTGTTTTTCAGCTCACTGGCCTTTAGCGTCCTGGAGAACGCCATGTCGGTGATCTTCTACCACCGGGTCCGGGTGAAGCGGCGTCACTTTGCCATCTCGGCGGCGATTCCCTTCCTCTATATCCTCTCGTTGGCGATCGGTATGTTACTGATAAGTCTGGCAAGTGGCACTTTGCACAGATTGGACAGCCAGACAATCAACCTGCTGGGGCATAGCTGGTCTCTTGGACAACCGGCGGCGCTGCTGCTGTATCTGCTGGGGGTGGTCGGGGAGGTGTTGATGCTCACCTCGCTCTATCTGGTCATGCCGGTGGGACGGTTGGCGCTCAAACATGCCCTGTTCGGCGGGATTATCGCCACGCTGCTGTGGGAGATCACCCGCCACGTTCTGCTCTGGTATTTCTCTACCCTGTCACTGGTCAATGTGATCTACGGGACCTTCGCCACCACCATCATCGCCCTGTTGAGTCTGGAGGCGGCGGCGGTGATCCTGTTATTGGGGGCGCAGGTGATTGCCGAATACGAACGGGTCGGAAGTGAAGAGGAGGAAGGACATGGATTGCAATCATGAAAAAATGCCGCTGAAATAAACAACGTACGAATCCCGATAACACTTTTCAATGCTGTCGGTGAAGCGGCATCGTTTCGAGGGTGGAGAACACAAAAAAGCAGACTCTAAAGACTGTCCGGGAAGCTATAAAGACAGGCCTTCCTTGGCCCGCAGCCATCCATGACTCTGGTCTTCCCTTACCTGCTCTTTCGAGCTGTCCAAGCGCGACTCCCTGTAGCGCATGGGTGCACTTTACCCGTTATTCGGATTACAGCTTGTAGGAATATTCCTATACTTTCTGTAGGTGTATGCAGCGAAGTGCAATCTTGGCGTTACCACGGGCCATATCCCCCGCTGCCTTTTCAAGACGAACAGCGTAATTCCTCCCCATAGGCAAGCGGAGAAGACTCTTTGGAGCGGAATCTTGCCGCGATGTACTAACTTTTACCGTCTCAAGAGGTGGACTCCAATTCGTGCCGGCCGAGGTCCCGGGGGGGTTCAATTCCAAGGTAGAGAACACCAACTGAAGACCTGTATTGGAGTACAACTCTTGAGTTGTCATCGGGAAATCCAAACCGCACCCTGGATACGATTGGGTTTTCGGCTGCGATCATAGTGGAATGACTCTAACTCATTCATGCCAGGACATACCTTGCCTAGTCCGTTGTCAGGTGGCCCGACCAAAAGGCGTGTTCCTTGTTGAGAAACTCATCCCAGGGCAGATAGTGTGAGCCGTCACAGGAGAAGGTCAGGCTTACCATGCCGTTGAAGATATTCAACGCCCCGGCCCGCAAATAGAGCATTTCGTCCATATAGCGCAGCTCCCGCAGGCCGTTGAGCACATCGCGGATCCGCGAAGCCGGCACCACCGCCTTTTCCGGATAGGGTCGTCGCGGGTAGGCCAAGCAGATATCCGGGTCGTTGAGCATATCGATATCCATCAGGCGGTAGCGGTAGGGGTCGTCCACCAGCCAGATGGTGGCACGGCTGCTGGAAAAGTGCAGCTTGGCGTGAAAGATCCCGTGCTCCAGGATCAGCTCCTCAACCACTCCCAGCACCTCGTCGATGTGCTGGTCCATACGGCTGTCGCTACGGGTCTGATGAAAAACGCTGCCGCGGATCGCCGGGTCGCCCTTGATCTGGCGCCAGGAGGTGGGCTCATCGTAAAGTTCGCGGGTCAGCGGCAGATCGCGCAGGTCAAAGTCGGCGCCGATATAGCCGAGCAGGTTGTCCGCATCATCGAACACGGTCTTCAGCGCGGTCAGTGACGGGCGGCGCGCCCGCAGACTGATATAGGCCTCGGAAAGCAGGAAAGCCGTACCCACCTTGATCTGCTGCATATAAGGCCGCTGCGAGCGGTCCCGCCCGAAGTCCTTTTCCACCAACCCCTCCTGGCTGATATTGCTGCTGACCTGCACCCCGTGCGGGTCGAGCGCATAGAGAAACTTGCAGAACGGAATATCCCCCAGCGAGGCCTGCAGCTGGGCGTCGAGTTTTTCGCGCTCCTGCCATACCGGGACGCAGGCCTGTGCAATCCGGGACATCGGCGTTTTCATCATTGTGGTCAGCGCTTCACGCTGTTGGGCGATACTCTCCTGGAGGGAACCCTTGCTGCTGGACATGCTGGAAACCGGTCGGTTAGTTCAGGAGGTCATAAGATAAGCACAATGGGGCGGATTAACAAGGCGGGCCACGAGCTCCCGAGCGCACCACCATTGCCGTAGATATGATTTAGTTGTCGAATTTCACTTCCGTTTCCAAAATGCTTTCGTTGCCGGCAAAGCGGCACAACGAAGCCGTTCTCCTTTATCCCAAAAAAGTCAGATCGGATGACGGTATACGCCTACTCCGACATTCAGAGCCTTCGCATCCGGTAGTTGAGACGACAGCTTTTCTTTCGCGTATCCAGCTCCGGCCAGGCGGCAAGGTTTCGCCGCAACACTTCACCCTCGGCAGGCCGGCGCAAAAAGGCGCCAATGACGTTCTCATAAAGCGGGGTGGTGAAACGAAAGGCGGCAGGGAATTTGTTGCGCAGCGTCTCATTGCCGAACCAGGCACACTCCTTAAGCTCTTTTGGCGCTCCGAAGTTGATCACCAGCGCCCCCTTGGGCGAAAGCCGCTTTAACAGCAGGCGCATCCAGGCGCTATCGGCGGCGATGGCACGCTCTGGCTCCCCGTCGTTATCGCTGAACAGGTCATCGACGATCAGGTCGAACTTCGCGCCGTGGTACTGCCGGGCCCACAAAATGGCGTCGTCCTCGATCAGTTCGACATTCGCCGCCTCCACCCCGAAGTGTTCCCGCGCCACCTCCAGGTGCACCGGGTTAAGCTCCACACCGACGATAAGCTCCGGCCTGAGAAAGTGGTTGAGCTGGCGGATCACCGCCCCGCCGCCGACACCCAGCACCAGCACCCGCTGCACCTGCTCCGGCGCGAAAAAGGCGGGCAGCATCAGCAGGTCCCAGACATTGCCGGTCACCGGAATATTCGGGTTGTACTGGCTGTGGAAGACGCCGTTGGTGTAGAGCCGGCATGAGTTACCCGCGGTGCGCACCTCATAGCGGGTCTCCCCGTCCTGCCTCGACCAGATAATCGCCAACGTACCCTCCGGATGAAAAGCAGACACCCTTACCCGCCATGGCCAACCTGTCAAGCTGCACATGTAAAAACCCTTCAACGCAAAGGCGCAAAGGCGCAAAGACGCAAAGATTCCGAATACTGAAAACCTGTAGACCAGACTAGCCCCTCCGTAATCCCGGTGTTCCTCATTATCGAACACACGGTGCCGAGCATGACTACAAACCCATGCCTGGCCCAAAAATGAATCCAGCAATAAATACCCTTTGCGTCCTTCGCGTCTTTGCGCCTTTGCGTTAAATCCGCTTTTTGCTTTCCAATCTGCTAATCTCTGCCCTTTCTTATCGACCGACTCCGCTATGGCCGACATCCTGCTCACCACCCTCAACGCCCGCTACAGCCACGCCTCGCTGGGGCTGCGCTATCTGCTGGCCAATATGGGTGAGCTGGAGGGGCAGACCGCGCTGCGCGAGTTCACCATCAAGCAGCGGCCCATCGATATCGCCGAGCAGATCCTGGCGGAGGAACCGGCCATCGTCGGCCTCGGGGTCTACATTTGGAACGTGCGCGAGAGCGAGGAGCTGGTGGCGATCCTCAAGCGGCTTCGGCCCGAGCTGACCGTCATCCTCGGCGGACCCGAGGTCAGTTACGAACAGAGCGAACAAGCCATCGTTGGACTGGCCGATTTTGTCATTCCCGGTCAGGCAGACCTGGAGTTCGGCCTGGTATGTAAGCGCTTGCTCGCAGGTGAGAGGCCGCAGGAGCAGCTTATTCCCCCGCAACCGTTCAAGCTCGAACAGCTGAAACTGCCCTATCGCCACTACAGCGACCACGACCTGAAGCACCGCACCGTCTACGTCGAGGCTT
>JAWOIT010000151.1:0-19131 GCA_046484535.1 Pseudomonadota bacterium
GTGTGAGTGAAGAAAGGCCGTCAGCTTCTCATAATCATCATAGAAGGCCTGGTAGATGTTGTCATGGGTCATCACCGCCGCCAGCGGCAGGTAGCCGGCAGTGAGTCCCTTGGACAGAAGCATAAAATCGGGGGCGATATTGGCCTGCTCGCAGGCGAACATCGTGCCGGTACGGCCGAAGCCGACGGCGATCTCATCGGCGATCAGGTGCACCCCGTAGCGATCGCAGGCCTCGCGCAGCAGTTCCAGATAGCGCGGGTCGTACATGCGCATGGTCCCCGCGCACTGGATCAGCGGCTCGACGATCACCGCGCAGGTTTCATCGGCGTGCTGCTCCAGCGCCTTTTCCATGTGCACGAACATCCGCTCGGCCACATCGCGGCAACTCTCGCCCTCCTCGCGCTCGTAGCAGTCGGGCGCCGGGACGGTGATCGCCTGCATTAAAAGCGGCTCGTAGGTGGACTTGTAGAGCGCTACATCCCCCACCGCCAGGGTCGCCAGGGTCTCGCCGTGGTAGCTGTTGGAGAGGGTGATGAACTTGGTCTTTTTGGTCTTTCCCAGGTTACGCCAGTAGTGGAAACTCATCTTCAGCGCCACCTCGACGCCGGAGGAGCCGTTGTCGGCATAAAAACAGTGATTCAGGCCCTCGGGAGTGATCTGCACCAGCCGCTCGGAGAGCTCCACCACCGGGGCGTGGGAGAAGCCCGCGAGGATCACATGCTCCAGCTCGTCGAGCTGGTCCTTGATTCGCTGGTTGATGCGCGGGTTGGCGTGGCCGAAGATATTCACCCACCAGGAGCTGATGGCGTCGATGTAGCGGTTGCCGTCAAAGTCCTCCAGCCAGACCCCTTCGCCCCGTTTTATCGGGATCAGCGGCAGGGTTTCGTGGTCTTTCATCTGTGTGCAGGGATGCCACAACACAGAGAGATCGCGTTGCATCCAATCACGGTTATTCATTTATCGCACCCAATAGTCGATGGCGATTCCAAGAAAGACCGCCATGCCGAAATAGTGATTGTTCAAAAAGGCCTTGAAGCTCAGTTTCGGATCGCGGTCGCGAATAAGGTATTGCTGGTAGAGGGCAAAGCCGCCAGCGGCCAGCAGGCCCAGCAGGTAGGGAAGCCCCATCCCAAAGCTCAGCCCGCCCAGTGCCAGCAGCGCCAGGGTCAGCAGCTGCATCAGACCGATGCCCAGGCGGTCGAAACGCCCCATCAGGATCGCCGCCGACTTGACGCCGATCTTCAGGTCGTCCTCCCGGTCGCAGATGGCGTACATGGTGTCATAGGCCAGCGCCCAGAAGATGTTGGCGACGAAGAAAAACCAGATATTGGTCGGCAGCTCCCCACTCTGGGCGGCATAGGCCATGGGGATGGCCCAACCGAAGGCGGCCCCCAGATAGGCCTGCGGCAGGTGGGTGATGCGCTTCATAAAGGGGTAGCTGGCGGCGAGAAAAACACCGGGTATGGCCAGTAGAATGGTCAGCCGATTCATCAGCAGCACCAGCCCCAGGCTGATGAGACTCAGCGCCACGAAGACCCCCACCGCCTCCAGCGGACGGATCGCCCCGCGGGCCAGGGGCCGCTTTTCGGTGCGGCTCACATGGGGGTCGATTTTGCGATCAGCAAAGTCATTGATCGCACAACCGGCCGAGCGCATCAGCACCGTACCGAGCAGGAACACCGCCAGCACCAGTGGGTCGGGCCGGCCCTCGGCGGCGATCCACAGGCCCCAGAGCATCGGCCAGAGCACCAGGTAGATGCCGATGGGCCGGTCCAGTCGTGTCAGCAGCACATACTCGTGCAGACGCTGTTTGATGAAGTCGAAGGTCATTGGTTTTTCCGGCTCTGTTGCAGCGGCACAGTGTAACCAGAGTGCCGTTAGGGATAAAGGGCGCCGGGTTGACGCCCACACCGGGGATTGGACTTCGGCGCGAGGCGGGTACAATAGGCGTCACAACAACCATAAAGGTGACACCATGCGATATCCTGTCGCCCTGCGACCGCTGCCATTTATTGCCCTGATTTTCGCTCTCACCCTGGGCGGTTGCAGTGATGAAGCTCCCGAACCGGAAAACCGTGCTGATGACGCAGCGACGGAGAAGCTGCGGATCCTCCGGCCGCGCCAGGTGCAGGGGCCGGACCACTTGCCGCGCGAGGGCCTGCCGCAAACCGAGGAGTTAACACTCCTTGAGTCCTATGCCCGCAGCGTGGACATGGAGCCCGAATATATCTATGTGGACGGCTACGACCAGCTGATCCCGCGCCTGCTGGCCGGAGACGGGGATATCATCGCCCACAACTACACCGTGACCGAGTCGCGCCGGGAAAAGGTCAACTTCACCACCCCCATCGCCTATATCCGTGAGCAAATCATCGCCCGCCGCGGCGATGCCCCGGAGGATGCCCACGACCTGGCGGGACGCAGCGTGGCGGTGCACGCCTCCGATTCCTTCCATGAGACCCTGACGCGCCTGCAACAAAAGCGTTACCAACCCCATTTCGAAATCACTCTGGTGGATGAGGCGACATCGACCGAGGCGATCCTCGACGGCGTGGCGGCAGGCACCTATGACCTGGCGGTGGCCGACAGCAACCTCAGCCAGGTTGTGCTGAGCTATCGCGACGACCTGGAAGTCGCCTTCGATATCAGCTCGGTGCAGCCGATCGCCTGGGCGGTCGCCCCGGACAACCCCGGCCTGCTGGCCGGCATTAACGATTTTCTGGGGAAATA
Organism: Pseudomonadota bacterium; assembly: GCA_046484535.1. Taxonomy (GTDB): domain Bacteria; phylum Pseudomonadota; class Gammaproteobacteria; order Thiohalomonadales; family Thiohalomonadaceae; genus JAPHTQ01. The sequence continues at coordinate 2,731 of JAWOIT010000151.1, forward strand.
CCACCTCGCCTCGGAGGAGCTAAAGCGCTTCCGGGGTGATCTGGCTGAGATCAAGCAGCGCAAGGTGCTGCGGGTGCTGACCCGCAACAACGCCGCGACCTATTTTCTCTGGCGCGGCAAGCTGCTCGGTTTTGAGTACGAACTGGCCAAGCGCTTTGCCGAGCAGCACAACCTGCGCCTGGAAATGGTGGTCCCGCCCAAACGCGACGACCTTATCACCTGGCTCAAGCAGGGGCGGGGCGACATTATCGCCGCCTCCCTGACCATCAATGAGGAAAGGACCTCTCCCGGGGTGAGCTTCTCACGCCCCTATAATTATGTTACCGAAATGCTGGTCACCCGAAGCGATGATGACTCCCTGCAAAGCCCCGAGGACCTTGCCGGTCGAACGGTGGTGGTCCGTCCCAGCAGCGCCTATATGCAAACTCTGGAACAGCTCAAACAACAGGGGATCCCGCTTACGATTCAACCCGCTTCGGAGGCGCTGGAGACCGAGGAGATTATTAACGCTGTCGCAGAGGGCAAATATGACCTGACTGTCGCCGACAGCCATATCCTCGATATTGAACTGACCTGGCGTGATGACATCAAGGCGGCCTTCCCTCTGGGGGAGGAGCGCTCCCACGGCTGGATGGTGCGCAAGGAGAACACCCGGTTACTGGCGGCGATCAACCGCTTTTTTGACAAGGAGTACCGCGGGCTTTTCTACAACATCACCTACAAGAAATATTTCCAGAATCCCAAGCGAATTCAGAGCCATGTGGAGGCGCGGGTGGATGCCGCGGGCAGCGGCTCCCTCTCCCCCTATGACGAGGCGGCCAGGCGCTATGCCGAACAGTACGGCTTCGACTGGCGCCTCATCGTCTCGCAGATGTTTCAGGAGAGCCGCTTCGACCCCAATGCCAAATCCTGGGTCGGGGCGCTGGGGCTGATGCAGGTGATGCCGCGCACCGGCAAGGAGCTGGGGCTGGAGAACCTGCGTGACCCGGAGACCGGCGTGCATGCGGGGGTCAAATACATGGACTGGCTGATGCGCCGGTTCGAGCCGTCGCTGCCGGTCGCCGAACGCACCTGGTTTGCCCTGGCCTCCTACAACGCCGGGACCGGCCATGTGCGCGATGCGCGCCGGCTGGCCGAGCGGCTGGGCCATGATCCGGATCGCTGGTTCGGCCATGTGGAGAAAGCGATGCTGCTGCTCTCCAAACCCGCCTATGCGAAAAACGCCCAATACGGTTATGTGCGCGGCCACGAACCGGTCAATTATGTGCGGCAGATCCGCGACCGTTACCTGGCCTACATCAAGCTGAAAAAGAACACCGACTCGCCACTGTTAAAAATCGGTGTACAGACCGAGTAGTGGGGCAGGCACAAGGCCGGTTATTGTTTGGGCGGTCGGATCGCCCAAACCACAATGCCGACAACCAGCAGCAAAATAATCAGCTCGATAAAAATCATTCACCCTCTCCAGTGAGGTTGGACAAAAAGCCGTTTATCACCTCCGCCACCGCCTCCGGCCGCTCCATGTGCAGATGGTGGCCTCCCGCCATGCTGACATGCTGCAGACGCCGGATGTGACCTGCACGACGCTCCAGACCGTCCCAACCGCTAAAGGCGCCGTCGTCGGCGCTGATCAAAAGGGTGCGGGCCTCAATCGCCTGCAAAATCCCCTCGGACTGCTCGGCGGTGTAGTAGTGGGTCGAGGGCTCCTGCAGGCGCTCATCGTGTCGCCAGCGCAGGCCTCCGTCGACCTCACTCATCCCCCGCCGGGTGATTACGGTTGCCGCTTCGGTGCCGATGGGGAAGCGCCCAAGACGCTGACGTAGCTTTACCACGCTCTCCAGATCCCTGAAGGTACGCGGGCTATTCCGCCCCCTGTTGGCAGTGAAAAGCTGCTGTAATCGCGCGACCTCCTGCTGCGGCGTCAAGGCAATCGGACACAGGCCGTCGAGCAGGATCAAACCCGCCAGCCGATCAGGCGCCGCAGCGGCGGTGATACTGGCGGCGGCGGCTCCCATCGAGTGTCCCATCAACACGAACCGCTCCCAGCCCATGGCATCGGCCAGGGAGATGACCCAGCGGCAGTTATCCGCCAGATGATAGCCTGCTGATGCGGGCAGATGATCCGAGTGGCCGTGACCCACCAGGTCCGGGGCGAGCAGGTGCACCCCCTTCAGCCAGGGGGCCAGTGGGATAAAGGAGGCGGCGTTATCCAGCCAGCCGTGCAGGGCGATCACCGGCAGGCCTTCACCGGGCCACTCCAAAGCCGCCAGGGAGAGTCCGTGGATCGAAAAGCGCTGCGCCTGACGGGGCACAGTGCCCTTATTTGCCATTGAGGTATTGTTTATCACTGAAAGAGCCTATCCATTCCGGGCGAAACAGCACCATACTGGTGGCCAGCATACCGGTGAAAAAGGCCTCGGCAAAGATCATCATCGGTGCGAATGGCAGATAACGATAATAAATATCGTTCCAGCTGTAATCACCGCAACAATAGAACAGGGAAGAGGACAGGGTTATCAATAACGCCATCGTCATCGCGCCGCAGAAAAAGCCGTTAAACAGGGTATAGATGAAAAAATGCTTGGGCAGATAACGCTGCGACAACCGGTAGACGGCAAAGCTGAACAGCACCGGAATGCCCCCCATCATCAGCGCATTGAGGGAGAAGCTGTACCACTCGATATTCCCGTAGATCCCCTGCCCCACCAGCACCAGGCTGATGACGAGCAGGGCGCACTGCCAGCCGAACATCAACATCAGCAGTGTCGCCCCGAGCAGGTGAAAGTTCATTCCCGGGTGAATCCCCGCCTTGAGGCTCCAGAGTAGCATCAATGCAACTGTTGCACCGAGCAGCACATGCAGGTTTTCCGAGTCCCGCAGCATATGCCAGGGCGCGGTATAGAGCGCCCACCCCATCAACAACAGGTAGACGATATGGGCGCCCCAGTAGAGCTGTTCGGAAAAGAGATCGGCGGTAAAATTCATGAGCGACGAAGGTGAATTTGACAATTATCTAAATTATGGCAGATAAACGGCTGTCCCTCAGCTAACGCCCCCTTCCCACCTTTATCTCCAGACATGAAAAAAGGCCGCTTAGCGGCCTTTTTCCCGGAACGTTCGCCTTGGATTCAGGCCTTGTGCTTGCTTTTATAGTCGGTAATCGCCGACTTGATGGCGTCTTCGGCCAGTACCGAGCAGTGGATCTTCACCGGGGGCAGGGCCAACTCTTCGGCAATATCGCTGTTTTTGATAGTGGAGGCCTCATCCAGGGTCTTCCCCTTCACCCACTCGGTCACCAGGGAGCTGGATGCGATGGCCGAACCGCAGCCGTAGGTCTTGAAGCGGGCATCCTCGATCACGCCCTTGTCATTGACCTTAATCTGCAGGCGCATGACATCACCGCACGCCGGCGCCCCGACCATGCCGGTACCCACAGATTCATCATCGCCCTCAAAATTCCCGACATTGCGGGGATTTTCGTAATGGTCCATGACTTTTTCGCTGTATGCCATGTGTTCACCTCCTGGACGCCTGGCGTCACGATTAGCGGTAGCTTATAGGATCACCCGTAACTTGGCGGGTTATTCCTGAGTATTTTAGTCAACCATATTCGACCGGCGTAATACTGTCAAGTTCCTGCAATAGAGGGTTTATCTGTCAGGGCGGGCTCTTGAGCGACGGAGCTACTCGCCCCAAAACGACTAACCGCAGAGGCGCTAAGGCGCAAAGAGTATCCAACACATCATGTCGGACTTGTTGCGGCCATCGCTGTGGATTCCGGCAACGGGCGAGTTAGGTATAAATGGTTATTGTTGGCTTTGATCCCTACCGCGGCATACCGCCGACACCGATGCGGTGACCCCGAAAGGTGAACGAACCCGCTCTCACGGCATCGCGTCTTTGTCTCATCCTCTACAACTAAATAAACGAGGAGCGAGAGCGGTACGCGGTGAGCTTTGCGGTGAGAATATCTTGTTGGATTGGGCGAGTAATTTACGTCACTGAAAACTCAACGACGCTTAAATGCTCGAACAGTCCGGCTGGCGCTGTTCGCGGTAGTCGTTACGCCGGCAGTACTGCAGCAGCTCGTGCAGCAGCAGGTTGATCTGGCGCTTTTCATCGCGCAGGTAACGCCCTCCCTCATCAACTTGATAGCGGGCGGGGATGCGGTGGCATCCCTGATAAGCCGCCACCTCAACCACCCGGGCATCGTGATAGACGCGTAACTGCATCCGCAGATCGGGCATCCAGACCCCGTCAATGAAAAACGGTTTATTCAGCTCGATCATGGTGGTGTAGCGACAGCGCTCAAGAATGAGAATTTCCAGCGACTGTTGACTGCCATCGTCCGTGCTGAGTACGTAGCGGTCGCCACCCGCTTCCATTTCCGGTAGCAGTTTCTGCAGCAGACGGTAGTTCTCCTCGAAGACCCACATGGGGCTGCGCGGCGAAGAGTGGACGATAGTGTGAGTCATGGAGTGTTTATCCAATCGTGATTGTCATATTCACTCTACCACAGCCGGCAGAAAGGGCGAGTGTCGCAGCCGCAAGTCACTGCCCAAACCGGGCGGGCCGGTAGACGATATCAAGTCAAGGAGATGGCGCCCCGGATAGGATTCGAACCTATGACCTTCCCCTTAGGAGGGGGATGCTCTATCCAGCTGAGCTACCGAGGCAGGGAAATCATTTTCATACCACACAAGCGCGGCATTCTAGCATCGAATGGCCTCTGCAGCTAATACGGAGCGGTAATTCCGTGATATCCGGTACATGCCGGGAACCTCCTCCACGCAACATCCGGACGGAATTTTCCGGGAAAAGTAACTCTGTGATTTTTATGGTTTTTTGCGAAGAACGGCCCGATCTGTTATAACTGCTCTCTTGCCCGAAAAGCAGGGTAAGCAGAATTTTCACTGTCCGTATTCAAATCAGCCGTTTACGCAATGGCTGTCCTATGCGTACTGCATATTTCGTTTAACCAGACAAAAGCGGTGACCAATGACGACATCCTCATCCGCAGAGAGAAAGATTGACGTCAGTTGGGTAAGAGACACGGAAAGTGCAACTCGACGTTTTCAGGTATTTACAGAGCGCCAGCTGGAGCAGATCCCACAGATCGGCCAACTGAGCGAGGAGCAGCGCTTTACCATGCGAGTGGTAGCGAATGTGCTGCCGTTCCGGGTCAACCAGTATGTCATCGATGAACTGATCGACTGGAACAATATCCCGGAAGACCCGATGTTCCAGCTGACATTCCCGCAAAAGGGAATGCTCTCGCCGGATCAGTATCAGCGTATGGCCGACCTACTGCGCAATAGCGACGACAAGGTCGCGATCCGTGAACTGGCCAATGAGATCCGTCAGGAACTCAACCCCCACCCCGCCGGGCAACGCGAATTGAACGTACCGATGCTCGACGGTGAGCGCCTGGAGGGCATCCAGCATAAATACCGCGAGACCGTGCTGTTCTTCCCCAGTCAGGGACAGACCTGCCACTCCTACTGCACCTTCTGTTTCCGCTGGGCACAGTTTATCGGTAACAAGGAGCTGCGTTTCTCCGCCAACGAGGCGGGCAAACTGCATGCCTACCTCAAGTCGCACACCGAAGTCAGCGATTTGCTGATGACCGGCGGCGATCCCATGGTGATGAAAACCAAGCACCTGGAGGGTTACCTGCGCCCGTTATTGTCGCCGGAGTTTGATCACATTCAAAACATCCGTATCGGCACCAAGGCGATCTCCTTCTGGCCCTATCGTTTCATCAGCGACCCCGATTCCGAGGCGCTGCTGGAACTGCTGTCCGATTTAACTTCCCGGGGTAAACAGGTGGCCGTGATGGCGCACTTCAATCACTGGAAGGAACTCAGCACGCCGGCGGCGCAAGAGGCGATTCGCCGCATCCGTGAAACCGGCGCGGTGATCCGCAGCCAGTCGCCGCTGATCGCCCACATCAACGACGATGCCGGTGTCTGGGCGAAGATGTGGCGCTTGCAGAGCAACCTGGGGGTCTACCCCTATTACATGTTTGTCGAGCGCGACACCGGCGCCAAGTGCTATTTCGAGGTGCCGCTCTATCGGGCCTGGGAGATCTACCGCGATGCGATGAAACAGGTCTCAGGGCTTGCCCGTACCGCGCGGGGACCATCCATGAGCGCCGGTCCCGGCAAGGTGGAGGTTCAGGGTGTTACCGAGATCAAGGGCGAGAAGGTCTTTGTATTGCGTTTTATTCAGGGTCGCAATGCAGACTGGGTTCAGCAACCGTTTTTCGCCGAGTACGATCCGAATGCCACCTGGCTGAATAAACTCCAACCTGCTTTTGGCGAGGAGAAGTTCTTCTTCCAGGATGAGTACGACGCCATGTGCGAAGAGGCAATACGAAAAGCCGATTAGTACAGACTCCCTCCTCTATCAGAAGCCGCACAGGGTACTCTTGTGCGGCTTTTTTTGTTGCATCATTTGCAGATATCAGGTTCATGGATTAAACCTTAGAGGGAACCCACTTCATCACCGGTCCTCCTGATACTGCAGAATGAATGAAAATATAATTACGAGCAAAGCCGATCTGATGTCGGTCATTCATCGCTGCCGGCCCCTTGCCAACCGTCATCTGGGCAGAATTCTCCGTGAAGAAGGGATGCTGACCGACAAGCAGCTGGATATCGCCCTGGCTCGGCAAAGTGAGCAACCGGGTACCCACCTCGGCGATATTCTCGTTGAAATGCACTACTGCACCCGGGCGCAAATTACCACCGCTCTCTCAAGCAAGCTCGGTATCCCTTACATAAAACTCGACCGGTTCGAGATCCCACCAGAGGTATTGCATACGGTGCCTGCGGATCTCGCCATGCAACACCGGGTTTTGCCTCTGGCCAAACATAACAATCACCTGATCGTCGCCATGGAAAATCCACTTAACCTGGAAACCATGGAATTACTCCGCTTTCACACCAATTACCATATAGATGCCGTCATAACTTCGGGGTCGGAAATCAGCGGATTTCTGCAAAAGTACAACCTTCAACGCAGTGAAGCCGCCCTTGATGACATCTCCGGTGAGATGGATCTTATTGCCGGGGGCGGCCGCAGCGAAGAGTTGGACCCGCTTCAATCCGTGGCGCAGGAGGCGCAAAAGAAACCCATCGTGCGCCTGGTCAATGCCATCATTGCACAGGGGATCCAGCATCACGCCTCGGACATTCACATTCGACCGGGCAAGGAGCGTGTCTACATCTACTATCGTATCGACGGCAAACTTCAGTTCTCCCGCACTATCAGCCGCGCCCTGCTCCCGGCACTGGTCAGCCGAATCAAGATAACCGGAAGAATGGATATCGCCGAGCGCAGACTGCCCCAGGACGGGCATAGCCGGGTGGAAAAAGACGATAACACTATCGATCTCCGCATCTCGGTAATCCCGACCCTTAACGGCGAGAGTGTTGTGATTCGCATCCTGGATAAGCGGGTTGGGCTAAAGGCGCTTGAAGAGCTCGGTCTCAGTGAGGCGGAGACCGGCAAACTTCGTCGCCTCACCAGCCGCAGCTACGGCATGTTTCTGGTCACCGGCCCCACCGGCGCCGGCAAGTCGACAACGCTCTATGCGATACTCGAACACATACGCAAGCGCAACCCGCATATCATCACGGTCGAGGACCCGGCCGAATACGACATGGACGGGATCGAACAGATCCAGATCGCCGCCGGTATGGGATACACCTTCGCCCAGGCGCTTCGACATATCCTTCGCCACGATCCGGACGTGGTCATGCTGGGTGAGATCCGCGATTTGGAAACCGCACACATCGCCAACAAGGCCGCGCTCACCGGCCACCTGCTTCTGAGCAGCCTGCATACCAACGATGCCGCCGGCGCCGTCACCCGGCTTATCGACATGGGGATTGAGCCCTACCTGCTGAGCTCGACCCTCCTCGGTGTGATGGCGCAACGCCTGGTGCGTCTCAACTGCCCTCACTGCCTAAAGGCGGAACAAATCGAGGAGGAAACAAGGCAAAGGCTGGGACTGGACAGTAGCGAAACGTTCTATCGCGGCGAAGGCTGTAGCCATTGCAACAATACCGGCTATCAGGGCAGAAGTGTCGTTTGTGAGCTGCTTGAGATCACGCCTCACCTGGCAAACTTGATCAACAAGGGCGCCGGCATCCAGGCAATCAAACACGGTGCCTTAAAAGGGGGGATGAAAAGTCTGGGCGCGAATGCGCTGGGGCTTGCGCGGCAAAAAAGAACCTCTATCGAAGAGGTTTTATCTGTCAGCTTGGAGTAGTAAAAGAGGCTTGGTCACTCGCACATTCCCGTTTTATCGGTAGTTACCCCCATGCAAGCAAAGAGGTCTCTGTAGAGTCGTACCGTACCGCGATAGACTGACTGTTCACACTCCAAACAGTGTAATTTAACGGCCTTGCACACAAGCCGCCGCTACCGATTATCACGGTTATAATTAGTCTCTAATTTCGCAGTCCGAAAGGGTTTCGAAACAGAAAAAACATCTATTTTCCATGCATTTAATAAGGCTAATACCGCTCTTTCATTTCCCTTGACTCATATAGAATATGACTGTAGTTTGTGCGCCGGAAGTGGTCGTTGCAGTCAACAAAAAAAACGGTCTCAACAGAAAAGATTAACCATAGGAGCAGAGCGGGAATATGTACTTTCAATGGAGTGAACGTCTAAATACCGGCATTACGGAAATCGATAATCAACACCGCGTTATCGCCGACTATATCAACGCCCTTTACAACGCCAAGCAAACCGACGACCTCAGTGAGGTCGATAAAGTTCTTGCCGGTCTGGTTGGTTACACCGTCAATCACTTTAGTTTTGAAGAGCAGCTCATGGAGCAGGCCGGCTATGAGTTTTTGCGCCCGCATCAGCGTGTGCACGAGCTTTTTATTAAACGCATCGGCGAATACCGTGATCGCTTTTCCCGGGGCGAGGATATCACTGATGAACTGCTCACCCTGCTCAAAGGCTGGCTGGGCAATCACATTGAACAGGAAGATCGGGGCTATCTCACCAGCGTCACGGTCGTAACCAACGACAGCAACAACAACTCCTGGATTGCAGGCTTGGTTAAGAAAATCTTTCGCTAGGCTCTGCTCAGGCTTTTTATCTGAGCCTGATTATATTCATCTTTGGTAATCACCCTCCCCCAGATTGAAAGGTGATCTCACCGCAACGCAACCCACTCACGCGCTTCACCTACATCCCTGTAGGTGAAGGCGCGGATGATTGACAACAAAAGTCAGACCGGCGCACAGCATGCAGCCATCAGTCATGAATGCCGAATTAACGTCGGCATGACATAACATAAAACCCTTTGCGCCTTGGCGCCTCTACGGTCAGGTTTATCTTGGGGTGAGTAGTCACCTATTTTTCTGAAAAAACAAACCGTTAGTGATTTAACTGCTCCTGCCCGGAAAATCAGCACAGGCGAAACGCGCTACCCCCCATGAAATCCCAACGAAATTACTGTGGTTTATCTTTTGATAACTCGTTCACATTCCGGGTTATCTGTTAGTGGCACTCTGATATTGAACCTCGATCACAATAACAAGGTGCTGACTAACCATGAATACTTACACACATTCAGAGCTTGATTACTTGTTTGAAGAGATTGCCGACCTCATTCGGCTAATCACGGACATGGAGAACCAAAACAGTACACAGAGAGCCGAGACCTCAACAGGCCGCTATTACGAAAAGCTAATGGGGCACCTCAAAAAACTCTGAACCGGCTAACCGCAAGACACCGGAATCGGGGTTATGGCTACGCTTCCTTGGCAATGCATACGCATGTCAAGGCATGGCGTCGCTCATACCATCATTAAGCACCGACAATAAACCTTCCTCCCAACCCGCTCCAGACACCGATTTTCTGTTAATTCCTTCACGGGTTGAAATTGCACCGATAAACTTAAAACGCCCATCGCCGTGCTCCCGAACGGCTTGAATAGAGCGGCGTATCTTCGTTTTTGAAGCCTTGGCGCTGATACCCTCTAATCCAACATTCCATTTAAATGCGCTGCGACGCTGCGTGCCAAAGCACCGAGATCGTACCCCCCTTCCAGCATGGAGACGATCCGGCCCTCACCGTATTCGAGCATGATTTTTTTCATCTCCACCGTCACCCACTGGTAGTCGGCCTCGCGCAGGCGAAGTCCGCCCATGTCGTCGGCGGCGTGGGCATCGAAACCGGCGGAGATGAACATCAGTTGCGGTTTGAAAGCGTGCAGCGCCGGCAGCCATTTTTCTTCCACCATCTTGCGAAACACCGCGCCATCGCTGCCGACATCAAGGGGTGCATTGATGATGTGATTCGAGCCGGTCTCTGAGCCGGTGAACGGATAGTAGGGATGGCGAAAGGAGGAACAGAGCAACACCCGCTCGTTACTGCGGAAGATATCCTCGGTGCCGTTGCCGTGGTGCACATCGAAATCGACAATAGCCACCCGCTCCAGTCCGCACACCTCCAGTGCATGGGCCACACCGACAGCGATGTTATTAAAGAGGCAAAACCCCATCGCCCGGTTGTGCTCGGCATGGTGCCCCGGCGGTCGCACACTGCAGAATGCCTGTTGGGCTTCGCCCCCCATTACCAGCTCAGCCCCCAATACTCCGGCACCGGCGGCTCGCAGGGCGGCAGGCAGGGTCGCCGGCATCATGCCGGTATCCGGGTCGAGCCAGATTATTCCCTCGGCAGGCGCCCGCGCAAACACCTCATCGACATAGGCGGCATCGTGCACCCGAAGCAGATCCTCCCGACTGACCTTGGGAGCGTTGTAATGTCGCAGCGCCATATCCAGCCCGGTCGCGATCAAGTGATCCTGGATCGCCCGCAGACGGTCCGGGGACTCGGGATGGGCTCCTCCAACATCGTGCTTTTCACAATCGGGGTGGGAAATAAATGCTATGGTCATGAGATAACCTGTTCATACGCAGTGGGTAGATTAGATTAATAGTAAAGACGTTTTTCCCTTCATATGTCGATCGCTAAAACGTCTTTTAAAATAGTATCAGCCGGCAAGGGAGTTATATATGGGACCGCATTATCTTGATCGTCTCTTCTCACCAAGGTCCATCGCCGTCTTCGGCGCCGGCAACCGGACCGATTCGGTCGGAAAACTGGTCTATGAGAACCTTCAGAACGGCGGCTTCCAGGGCGAGCTCTACCCCATCAATCCCAAATACGAGGAACTGAACGGCGACCGCTGCTATCCCGATATCCAGTCTATCACCGCCCCGGTTGACCTGGCGGTGATCGCCACCCCCGCCGCAACGGTACCCGAGATTATTCACGCCTGCGGCGAACACGGCGTGCGTGCCGCGATCATCCTCTCCGCCGGTTTCGGCGAGGGTGACGGCAAGGGTGCGGTGCTTGAACGAAAGATGCTGGATGCTGCACGCCAGTACCGGATCCACCTCCTCGGCCCCAACTGCCTTGGCCTGATACGCCCGAAGGTGGGGATGAACGCCACCTTCAGCAAGAATGCCGCCCTGCCGGGAAAGATGGCGCTGGTCTCCCAGTCCGGTGCACTGTGCACCGCCATTTTGGATTGGGCCGAGACCCGTGGTATCGGCTTCTCCACCATCGTCTCGCTGGGGGATGCGGCCGATGTGGGCTTCGGCGATCTGCTCGATTACCTGGCCCAGGACAACGAAACCAAGAGCATCCTGCTCTACATTGAGGGGATCCGAAACGCCCGCCGCTTCATGAGTGGGCTGCGGGTGGCGGCACGCATGAAGCCGGTGGTGGTGATCAAGGCCGGACGCCACAGCAGCGGCTCAAAAGCGGCGATGACCCATACCGGAGCCTTAATCGGCGATGACGATGTCTTCGATGCCGCCCTGCAACGGGCCGGTGTAGTCCGCGCCGACAGCATCTCGCAGCTGTTCGCCGCCGCGCAGCTGCTTTCCGCCTCGCACCGGGTAAGCGGTAACCGCCTGGCGATCATTACCAACGGCGGCGGGCCCGGTGTGATGGCCACCGACCGCGCCGCCGACCTGACCCTGGCGCTTTCCGAGCTCTCCGATAAAACAATGGACACCCTGAAGAAACACCTCCCGGCCCACTGGTCCCATGGCAACCCCATCGACATTCTCGGTGATGCAAATGCCGAGCGCTACGCAATGGCCGTCGAGGCCTGTCTCGGCGATCCGGCCGTCGACGGGGTACTGGTGATGCTCACCCCGCAGGCGATGACCGATCCGACCGCCTGTGCCGAGGCGGTGATCAAGGCACATGCCAAGCATGACAAACTCACGCTGGCCTGCTGGATGGGTGACGGTCATGTCCGTAAAGCCAACGCACTGTTTGCCAAACATCATATTCCCGCGTTCAGTAATCCCGAATCCTCGGTGGAGGCGTTTGCCTTTCTCGCCAAGTACTACCGCAACCAGCAGTTACTGATGCAGGTGCCCGGCTCGCTCAGCCGGCACAGCCGGCCCGACATTGAAGGGTCGAGACTGATCATTGAAAGCGCCCTGGCCGAGCAGCGCAGTCAACTCGCCCCGCTGGAGACCAAGGCGCTGCTGCACGCCTTTGCCATCCCTGTCACCGGCGGCACCCACTGCCGCTCGGCCAACGAGGCGCTGGTGGCGGCGGAGAATCACGGCTTTCCGGTGGTGATGAAGATCAACGCGGAGAAACTGTCTCACAAGTCGGATGTGGGTGGGGTACGGCTGAACATCAGTAACGCCCAGGCGGTTCGCAGCACCTACAACGAGCTGATCGATTCGGTGCGGGAAAAGGTTCCGGATGCGGAGATTGAAGGCGTATTGGTCGAACCGATGCACCATTCGGATAACGCCCGTGAGCTGCTGGTGGGGGTGACCCGCGACCCGGTCTTCGGCCCTGTGATCACCTTCGGCTCAGGCGGAACCTCGGTGGAGGTCGTCCGCGACCGGGCGGTGGCTCTACCACCGCTTAACCGCTTCCTTGCCGGTACCCTGATTGAACAGACCCGCACCGCCAAACTGTTGCTTGCACACCGCAACCTGCCGCCGGTGAATATGGAGGCACTCATCAATGCGCTGGTCCGAATCTCGGAAATGGTCTGTGAGCTGCCGCAAATCGTGGAAATGGATATCAACCCCCTGGTGGCGGACGATGCGGGAGTGATGGCGCTGGACTGCCGTATTGTGGTGGCGCACCGCGCCCCCTCTATGGACCCATACGGCCATATGGCCATCCACCCCTACCCTCACCATCTGGTCAATCAACTGCAGTTGGCCGACGGCACCAACATCACCATTCGACCGATTCGCCCGGAGGATGCGGAGATCGAGCAGAGCTTCGTGCGCCGCCTCTCGCCGCAATCGAAATACTTTCGCTTCATGCAAACACTCACCGAGCTGACCCCGGAGATGCTGGTACGCTTCACTCAGCTGGACTACAACCGCGAGATGGCCCTGATCGCGGTGCAAAACAAGGCGGAGGAGGAGGTCGAGCTGGGGGTGGCGCGCTACGTAATGAACCCGGACGGTAAAAGTTGCGAATTCGCCCTGGTGGTGGCCGATGAGTGGCAGCATCGGGGCATCGGCTCCCAGCTGATGACCCATCTGATGGAGGCCGCCCAAGAGCGCGGTTTTCACAGTATGGACGGGGAGATCCTGGCCGATAACAAAAAGATGCTGGAACTGGTCAAATCCCTCGGATTTCATCTGCAAAGCAGTGCGGATGACCCGGGCATTATGTATGCCGCGATAGACCTGTAGGCCACTTTCGCAAGCCTGAGAGACGGCCTGATGCCATAAATCTTCCGCGGCGGCTATTTTGGCGGGCGCCCCAAACTTTCTTCGACCATCGGGCAAAAAAATCCCCGCCATTGGCAGGGAAATCGCGCATGACTGCGCTTGGGGGAGGGAGTCTTACCGTACACAAACCACTTAAGGAGATAACACTAACAACTCATACATTTTGAAGTGTAGTCAAGATTCCTGAAATTCAAAGTCCGTTCCCGCCAAGGAGCGTAAAAAAGGACGATTGTGGTAAAATGCGCGGTTCTAACTCTGCTTTACGGCGCCCCATCGCCTGAGAAATATCAAACTCAAACAATCCATTAACCCAAGGAACAACAATGAATCGCCGAGTCCTGCAACCATTTCTTGTCCTACTCGCTCTGCTGGCAATGCCCGCCACCGCGTCGGCCGCATCGGCGGGCAGCGAGCTTGACTTAACCAATACCTGGTACGGGATCACCGCGGTTATCGTCTTTGTTATCGCCTACTCCATCGTGGTGGGTGAGGAGTTCCTGCACCTGCGAAAGTCAAAACCGGTGATTGTCGCCGCCGGCATCATCTGGGCTTTGGTCGGAGTCGCCTATACTTCGCACGGCGACACCCACTCCGCCGGGGAGGCGATCCGGCATAATCTGATGGAATACGCCGAACTGCTGCTGTTCCTGCTGGCGGCGATGACCTACATCAACACCATGGAGGAGCGGCAGGTATTCAACGCCCTGCGCGCCTGGCTGGTTTCCCGCGGCTTCTCCCTGAAGGCGGTCTTCTGGATCACGGGCCTGCTGGCCTTTTTCATCTCCCCGGTGGCCGACAACCTCACCACCGCCCTGCTGATGGCAGCGGTGGTCATGGCCGTGGGCGCCGGCAACACACCTTTCATCGCCATCGCCTGCATCAACATCGTCGTGGCGGCCAATGCCGGCGGCGCCTTCAGCCCCTTCGGGGACATCACCACCCTGATGGTGTGGCAGAAGGGCATCGTCGAGTTTCAGGAGTTCTTCGCCCTGTTCATTCCCTCCGCCGTCAACTGGCTGGTTCCGGCCATTCTGATGTCGTTTGCGGTCCCCGGCGGCCGGCCCCAGGCCGTCACCGAAGAGGTGAAGATCCGCCACGGAGGTCTGGTGGTTATCGGGCTATTTCTGCTAACCATCTCACTTGCGGTCGCCGGCCACAGCTTCCTGCACATCCCGCCGGTGCTCGGCATGATGACCGGGCTGGGGATCCTCAAGTTCTACGGCTTCTACCTGCGGCGACGCGAGGCCGCCTACGCGGCGCGGGATGCGGAGGTGAGCGGGCCGGAGCGCACCAGCACCGAGGTTTCCCGGGAAAACAAGTTCGACATCTTCGGCATGGTGGCCCGGGCCGAATGGGATACGCTGATGTTCTTCTACGGCGTGGTCCTGTGCGTCGGCGGTCTGGGCACCATCGGCTATCTCGGCCTCGCTTCGGCGGCCATGTACGGCGGCGAAATCAGCACCACCGCGGCCAACGTGCTGGTGGGGATCCTCTCGGCCATCGTCGACAATATCCCGGTCATGTTCGCCGTACTCACCATGAATCCGCCCATGGATCTGGACCAGTGGCTGCTGGTCACGCTAACCGCCGGGGTGGGCGGTTCCCTGCTCTCCATCGGCTCCGCGGCCGGGGTCGCCCTGATGGGTCAGGCCCGGGGCATCTATACCTTCTTCTCGCACCTGAAGTGGTCCTGGGCCATCGGCCTCGGCTATGCGGCCAGCATCTGGGTCCATCTGCTGATCAACACGCCGGCCTGATCATAGAGGCCGGCGGACGGCTGCAGCCGTCAGGCGGCAGGGCCGCGGCGAACAGAACATCGCCGCGGCCCTTTCCCGCTCCCCTTCCCCCTCCGGCCCGGAACCGGCGACGGGCATGGTCAACCGTTCCTGTCCCGGCCCTCCGGCGGTGCCGGGCTACGCCTGGCCGGCGCAGGCAGGCGGGCCAGCGAATGGACTCGCCGGTGCAGCGCTGCCCGGGCCAGCAGCTGTGCGGTGACCGGCGCCGTCATGAAAAGAAAGACGGTGACCAGCAGCTCGTGGAGACTCAACTCGCCCCTTTCCCCGGTGAAATAGAGCACCGACGCCAGAAGAATGCCCCCCATGCCCAGGGTCGTCGCCTTGGTGGGGCCGTGCAGACGGGTGAAAAAGTCGGGAAAGCGGGCCAACCCGATAGAACCGGTGAGGACGAAAAAGGCGCCGCCCAGCAGCAGCAGCGAAATGAGCCACTCCATTAGTGTCGTCATTCGATGATATCCCCCCGTAATGCGTATTTGCAGAAGGCCACGGTGGTGATGAAACCCAGCATGGCCAGCACCAGCGCGGCCTCGAAGTAGACATCGGACTTCAGGTGGATGCCCAATGCGACCAGCAGGGCGATGGTGTTGATGTACATGGTGTCGAGGGCGATTACGCGATCCAGGAGCGTGGGTCCGCGCAGGAGTCTCCATAGATTCAACAGGGCAGCGACCCCGACCATCCCGAGGGCGATCTGAACCGAAATGGATAAAATCATCGGAAGATCTCCATCAGCCTGCGCTCGTAGCGCGTCTTGATAGT
The DNA here is from genome assembly GCA_046484535.1 of Pseudomonadota bacterium. Taxonomy (GTDB): domain Bacteria; phylum Pseudomonadota; class Gammaproteobacteria; order Thiohalomonadales; family Thiohalomonadaceae; genus JAPHTQ01. The sequence goes on from JAWOIT010000151.1 coordinate 19,053, forward strand.
CCGTACCAAAGCCTCCCGGTCGTCCACGTTCAGGGCGTGCACCAGTAGGAGGCGCCTGTCACTATCGACATCCGTGGAG
>JAWOIT010000093.1:0-4556 GCA_046484535.1 Pseudomonadota bacterium
TCATGGCCGGCATCTTCGGGCTGCGTGTCTACGCAAAGATGCAGCCGCCACCGGGGGCGCTCTCCGCCATCGTGGAAACCTTGCTTGCCAATCTGAAAAAGGGCGCCTGACTAGGCGCTATCCTTTCAGGGTGAACGCGATTCCGGACGCGCAAGCTGGTTGCTGAGGGAGCAAGCCGGAAAAGGGTTCAATGCCGAAAGGCACTGACTTAAGGAGGCCCGGATATATTACTTCCTTAAGGAAGCCCGGATATATTACTTCGTCATTCCCGCATGCTCTTGGCGGGAGCCGGCTGTTTTGATGACTGGATTCCGGCCAAAGACACGCCGGAATGACAACCCTGGTTTTCTGATTGTTGTTAAGGTAAGCGGCACTCGCATATAACCTCTCTTCACCAATAGATAGAGGGTAGAACCTGCTGCTCATAACTCCCAAATCACCGCTCATCCTCCCATGGCACCCCCCTCTGTCATGAGCTACTTTTATGTCATATGCCATGAGCGGCCCTGACGAACCGAAGAGCGGTCGACAGCCCCTCAAGCCATCAACAGGTCGACTATCCCAGTGTAAACAGGAGGGTTGCTATGGAAGAGGTCGAAAAGCTTTTCGATAAAGCGGTCAGTGAGATCGAGCGGATGCTCAACACCAAGACGGTGGTGGGTGAGCCTATCACCGTCGAGGGCAACACCTTGATCCCACTGATTAATGTCGGCTTTGGCTTCGCTGTCGGCGGCGGCGAGGGAAATGATCCGCAAAAAGGGAGCGGCCATGGCGGCGGCACCGGCGGAGGTGGCGGCGTAAAAGCGGTCGCGCTAATCATCATCAATGCCGATGGCGTGCGGGTCGAACCGATAAAAACCGGAACCACCTCGGTGCTGGAGAAGCTGGCGGAGACGGTTGGCAAGAGCGCAAGCGGCAAAAAGTCCGAGTAATGCCGCATCACGCCGATGCTAATCGTCCTGGGACTCCTGCTGTTATCCATCATCGCCCTGCTGACAATACCTGTCGCACTCTCATTTCAGCTCACATGGCAACAGGCCTTTCATGGAAGCCTCAAAGTGAACTGGCTTTTCGGCCTTGTTCGTATTCCAGTCACTCTTCCCATTACAGGCACTGCCAAAACGAAGGGACAAACCAGGCATAAAAGTCGCGCCCCCCGCAAAAAACAAAATCTCGGGAACCTTTTTCGGCAAAAGCCCCTACGCCGACGGGCCTTTCGGTTTATTCGCGACTTTTGGCGCGCCATCGACAAACGTGGCTTGAGTCTGCATCTGCGTGTCGGCCTTGGCGACCCCGCCGATACGGGACAACTCTGGGCCTTCGTCGGGCCTCTCGCGGCCCTTGCCTCCAACACCCGCGAAGCATCGATTCGGTTCGAACCGGACTTTTTCGACACCGCCTTCGAGATGCAAAGCAGTGGCGAGATACGGTTTGTCCCGCTATATCTCATCTACCTGACTCTGGGTCTGCTGCTTTCAGCGCCGGTGATTCGAGCGATTAAACAGTCGCGCGCGGTGGCGTAAACGATGGAAAAGTGGCATGTCAGTGAAATCTACAAAGAGGCCGGGATACGATTGTTTGCGGTGTTCGCTACTGTATTTCATTGCAGTTATCACGACACCGCAACCGTGTTTGGCAATAGCAAACCGGTTGCCGTTATCGTCTGCCGCGGTAGTGATAGCTACGCCCTGGATACGGAGGGCGGGATAATCCCGTTAGATGAGCTGGCAGGGCAGGTTCCGGAAATTGACACCCTTATCGCCGGCGGCCAGAGTAAATAAAACAGTCATTAAATAGCTGCAGATCATCCAAGCGTTTTGTTATTACGAGCGAAGCGAAGCAATCTCATGTCGTGCCGAGTCGAATCGACACATGGATGCCTGACCAAGTCCGGCATGACGAATCGAATACCCTTTGCGCCTTAGCGCCTCTGCGGTCGGCTTTTAGGGTGTGAGCAGTTCTGTCGCAAGCTCACTTCTCAGCAGCTTGCTTTCCCGCTTCATGGAACATCCGGCACATTTGCTCCGCCCCCTGCAACAGACGCGGGGTCGCACGCTGAATGAGATCCGGCGGGATAAATTTCAACTGTTCGTTACGCACGGCGCTAAGACTTTTCCAGCGATGCCATTCATCCAGCCATTCGGGACGCTCCTCGGCCATACCGCTGGCGATGATCATATCCGGGTCGCCGGCAATCACCGCCTCCGTGGACACCTTGGGCGTCAGCGTCGGCAGTTCGGCAAAGATGTTTTCACCACCGCACAAGCGGATCACATCGCTGATCAGGTGTTCACCGTTAATCGTCATCAGTGGCCGGTCCCAGATTTGGTAGAACACCTTCAGACGTGGTTGATCACGATTCATCGCCGCCAACCGCTTGAGGGTCCGCATAAAGTGCTCGGCCTGCGCCTCGCCCTCTTCGGCATGACCGCTCAGGGTAGCGAGGCGGCGCATACTTTCAGCGATATCGGAAAGCGCCTTCGGCTCACTAAGGTAAAGGGTAATACCCAGTTCCTGCAGGCGCTCAAGCTGCCGGTTATCGTTGCCGCTCTTCCACCCCACCACCAGGTCGGGGCGCAGCGCCAGGATCGCCTCCAGATCGAGTCGGCTATAGCCGCCGACACGGGGCAGTTTCTTCGCCGCCTCGGGGTAGTCACTGTAGTCCACCGCACCGACGAGCTGTTCGCCGGCGCCAACGGCGTAGAGTTGCTCGGTAATATGCGGGGCCAGGCTGATAATCCGCTGTGCGGGTTTCGACAACACAACCTCTCGAGCGGCATCATCCTCCACCGCGATCTCCGCCCGAAGCGGCAGGCTGATAAGCAGCAGGAAAACGAAAAAGGGACGACTCAGCGGCATCAGCGGCACGCCTCCATGGGTTGATTGAACAGCTCAGCCGGCAGCGACTCCAGACGCTGCCACTGCGCCTCCGAGCCGGGCAGACCAAAGCGCAATGCGGCAGGCTCGGCGAAATATCGAAGCAGTATGCCTTGTGCGGCAAACTGCTGGTAGAGCTGCTGCGCCTGCTCTGTGGGGCAGTACTGGAACAGTGCGCTCCCACCGCCGGGGGTAAGGCCGGAATCGCTAAGCAGTCCGGCCAGGCGTCGGCCATCATTAAGCAGACGCTTTCGGGTTTCCTGCTGCCAAGAGATGTCTTCCAGCGCCAATCGCGCCACCTCCCGCGAGGGACCGGCCACACCCCAGGGACCCAGCAGCGCCTGCATCCGGCGCAACAGCTCCGGCCAGGCCAACAAAAATCCGACCCTGGCCCCGGCCAGGCCGAAAAACTTGCCCAGCGAGCGCAACACCACCAGCCCCTTTTTGCCGCAGGTGGGGGCGATGCTCTCTTCCGGGGTGGCATCGATAAAGGCCTCATCCACCACCAGCCAGCCGCCGCGCCCGGCAAGCCGGCGATGCCATGCCAGCAGTTGCTCTTTAGTAAAACGCTCGCCGGTGGGGTTGTTGGGATTAATCAGCAGCAGCACATCGAGCCGGGGCAAATACTCCTCAATAGTCCCTGCACTAAGTGCAACCACCTCATGCCCCTCCCGTTGCCAGGCATGGGCATGCTCGGCATAGGCGGGAAACAGCATCCCGACCCGGGAGAAAGCACGCAGCCGCGGCAGCGCCTGGATCGCCGCCTGGGAACCGGCGACCGGCAACAGCTGCGGTGTGCCGTAATAACGGCGGGCCGCCTCAAACAGGCCGTCATCCTCCTGGGGCAATCGCTGCCAGCACTCGGCAGGCAAGGACGGTACCGGCCAGCCCTGCGGATTAATCCCGGTGGAAAGATCCAGCCACCGCTCCGGCGCAATGCCGTACTCCCGGGCTACCTTCAGCAGTTCGCCGCCGTGTCCCGGCCTCTTCATCTCCCAATCAGCCAAACCGCTCCCCCTCCAATGACGATCACGACCAGCCAAAGCAGCAGTGCACGCCGCACCAGCCCGATCGCCCGTTCAATATCCTGACCACTCGGGGCACGCCCCTCACCCAATACCGGTTTGTCATACAACTCACCGCGATAGACCGTCGGCCCGCCAAGTTCCACGGCAAGGGCCCCTGCACCACTGGCCATCACTACCCCGGCATTGGGACTGTCGCTGAGACCCCCCTGAGTCCGCCAGCAGCGCCAGGCCGGGCGGGTATTGCCGACCAGGGCATAGGCCAGCGCCGTAAGTCTTGCGGGAAACCAGTTCAAGAGATCATCCAGCCGCGCCGCGGCCCAGCCGAAGTCACGATAACGCTCGCTGCGATAGCCCCACATCGCATCCAGGGTATTGACCAGCCGGTAGAGAACCACACCGGGAACGCCGAGCAGCACAAACCAGAAAATGGCGCCAAAGATCGCATCGCTGCCGTTCTCCAGCACCGACTCCACCGCCGCCCGGCTGACCCCGGCCTCATCCAGCGCGCCGCTGTCGCGGCTGACGATCCAGCCGACCCGCTCACGGGCCAGAGGCAGATCCGCATTTGCCAGCGCCTGCGCCACCGCCCGGCCGTGCTGCACCAGTGAGCTGCCGCCGATGGCCAGATAGAGCAACACCACCCCCGCCAAC
>JAWOIT010000132.1:0-3336 GCA_046484535.1 Pseudomonadota bacterium
GTCGATAAAGGTCAGTCGCTCGGCAAAGGGGTTGGCAACCAGAAGCGGGCGCAGCAGCCGTTGTGCATTGCGGTGGAGCTGGACCCGGTGTTTTTTGTCTTCGTTTTGCAGCAGTCCTTCAAGCGTCTGTTGTTTACGCTGCATGGCGTGGATCGCCTGGGTCTGCTCGCGGCTCTCGTTGACCGTCAAGACAAGACAGCGGTTCATCAGCTCTTCATCGATGTCGATGGCCGTGGTGGTCAGAAACAGCATCACAGGGCCTTCGACCCGGTATTGCTTGGTGACCAGGTTGCCGGTGGCCTCGTCCTTGCCGGTGCTGGCGATGGTCAGCACGCCTTCCGATTGCAGGAGCTTCAAGGCGTAGCTGGCATTCTCCGCGCCCTCTTCTTCGGCGATGGCGAGGATCTTGTTCTTGAGGTTGGTCTCGCCCATGTAGAAGAGGCTTTGCCCGGTCATGGCCGAGTACTGCACCCGCTCTTCTTCGGGGATCATGTTCAGCACCGCATCCATGAGCGAGGATTTGCCGGCGGCGCTGGTGGACTGGATGATCACAGCCAAAGGCTTGTCGAGTTTGCGCGATACGGCCGCCAGATAGCCCACCAGTTTGTTGGTCTCCTCGCCCACGACACCGGCGGTGTGGAAGTCGTCGAGGATGCGTTGCATCAGGTTGGGGGATTTGAGCAGCGTTAATGCCTCTTCGCGCTCGGCATCGTTCAGCGCCACTGCTTGGCTTTCCGGCTCCAGCGCCTGCTTGATGTGCGCCTCCTGCAGGGCCTCGCACTTGAGCAGGAGTTTGCCCAGGTCGGCCTTGATGATGTCGTCTTTCAATCCCAATTCGATAGCGGCCTGCTTGATAAAACCGGCGCGGGCCTTGGCCGCGTAGAGGTCGAGGGTATCCACGTGCAAGACTTCATCACGCGAGACCAGCACATTGACCTTGAGCTGGTTGAGGCTGAGGTTCTTATGCAGGCCCCGGATGCGGTAGCGGCGGTCACCGAAGACGATCACTACTTCTTCATCTTTCACGTCTGCTTCAATCTCTGGCTTGGGAGGTTCGGGGATGACGGCGGCGGGCAGAGGGTCGGCAGGTTCTGGGGCTTCGGGCAGGTCTTCAAGATCAGCAGCTGACGCACAGGGATGTGCTAATGCTGCGGGCGCAGGATGCGCAGGAGCAGCTAAAGAGGAAATTACAGTTTCTTTTTTAGCCGCCGCTTTCTCCACTGGCGGTATCGTTTCACGTTCAGGGGAAGTACCTTTCCCCATCCACACCGCCGACCGGATCACCACACCCAAACTCTTACTTGCCGGTTTCACCTGTAGAGCGTATTCATTGGCATCCATCCCCTTGGGGAAGTGGATGCGGTAGCAGTCGATCCCCTCCTTGATGAGTTTTTCCGCCAGCTCTGCCGCTGCCTTTTCGCCTCCTGCATCCCGGTCGTAGGCGATCAAGATCCGTTCGGTTTTGTGCTGTTTGAAAGCAGCTAACAGCTCATCGGTGAAACCGTTGATACCGTAGCTGGTCGTGACGTTGCGATAGCCTGCACTCCAAAACGTCAGGGCGTCGATCAGTGATTCGCAGAGGATGATCTCCTTCGAAGCGTGCAGGGCCTCGATGTTGAACACGCCTTGATGTGGACCGGGCAGGTATAGGTGATATGGCGTGCCCTTGCGCAGGTTGTCGTTGAGCTTGCGGCCGTAGATCTCCAGCACTTGGCCGTGGTTGATAACCGGAATCACCAATGAGCCGTTGAAGTGCTCATGTCCAGACTCGCGCAGGATACCCAGCGTTTGCAGACGGCCCCGGATCTCGGCCCCGGCCTTGCGGTTCTTCTCCGGAAGGCGGTAACCCAAGGTGCGGTTGGCCATGCCCAGCTTGAAATGCTCCAGCGCCTCACGACTCAGGCCCCGCTTTTCCAGATAGGCCAGGCCTTCGGCGTCGCTCTTCAGGGTTTCGTGGTAGTAGTCCACCACCTGCATCAATAGCGCCCGGTCTTCGGCGCTGGTATCCAGCGGCGAATCCAGCTTGGTGACCGTGGTTCTTTTCACCGGCTGGACAGCCGCTAAATGGGAAAAGTCACCGTCGCGCAGCAACTCCACCGCATGGCGGAAGCTCACACCCTGGCTCTTCATCATCCAGTTGATGACATCACCGCCCTCGCCGCAGGCCCCGAGGCAGTGCCAAAGGTTCTTTTCCGGACTGATGACCAGGGAGGGTTCCTTGTCGTCGTGGAAAGGGCACAGGCCCAGGTAGTCCTTGCCGTGCTTCTTCAGGGCGATCCCCTGGCTCTCCACCAGGCGGACTAGGGAGACTTCCTGTTTCAGCCGTTCGATCTGTTCGTCGGGTATTCGCGCCATAATCCAGTTCCTCCCCAAAACCCTGTCAATAGCCAAGAGTAAAATTTAACTCCGTTGCATAGTACTCGCATATGGAGTATTGTCAACGCTCACAAACCGGAAATGCGAAAAGTGGGGATATGCTAATGGCGTCGTTAGATCACTGGACACACGCCATGACCGCTCAAGACAACTCTTTCTATCAGGCAATGGGCAAGCGCATTGCGCAGTACCGCAAGGCCCAAAACATGACCCAAACCCAACTGGCCGAGGCGCTGGGGATCGCCCAGCAGACGATGGCGCACTATGAGGGGGGACGGTTACGGCTGCCGGTGGCGCAGTTGCCGATGCTGGCGACGCTACTGGCGGTGTCTGTGGAGGAGATTGTCGGTGAGCCTGCCAAAGCGGCTAAAGGTAAACGGGGGCCTACGCCCCGTTTGCAGCGGCAGGTGGAGCTTATCGGGCAGCTACCCCGCGCCAAGCAGAAGTTTGTGATGGAGATGCTTGATGCAGTGATTCAGCAGCAGGCGTCATAGAAAAGGCGCTGAGCCAAGGTGCTGTGAACACCAAGGCCCAGCTAACCACCACTGATAAACGAGGTATCAGCAATGGCTAATGGCAATTGTACGGGTAATCCACGCCCGGTAAAAATCCCCGCCGAGAAATGGCTTACCATCGGTAAGCTCTATTACTACTACACCCCCACCAAAGACGCCCCACCCCGCACACCCAACCGCCAGGTTATGGTGCCGTGGATCCAGATGCGGGGCCGATGGTTGAATGAGGCCGGGTTTGCGATTGGGGCCAAGGTCAGGGTGCGCGTCAGGCCCGGACGGCTGGTGTTGACGATCGAGAAGGGTTAAACGGAAAAGCCCCGCTTGCCGGAGGGCTGGCGGGGCTTTAAATCAATGACACTGACCCTATTGATTTTATTAGCATGCTGGACACGACCCCAACGATCGCAATTTCTACAGAAAACGGCTACGACCCCTTTTCAATACG
>JAWOIT010000024.1:0-8825 GCA_046484535.1 Pseudomonadota bacterium
GTGGTGCGATCGCCCTCGCTGTTTTCGATAACGCGCGGCTTGCCGCCCTCCATCACTGCAACACAGGAGTTGGTTGTACCCAAATCGATACCGATAATTTTACCCATAGTTTCACTCTCCAGATTTTTCGTTTTCCCCATTTTTTAGGGGAGAATAATTTCTATGTTTTTAATAAGGTCTTTAACTGTAAAATCAAGCCTTTTCATCGGCGGTCTTGCTGACCACGACCATCGCCGGGCGCAACAGGCGCTCATTCAGGACATAGCCTTTCTGCATCACCGTCATTACCGTATTGGGCTCATGTTCGGCGGACTCTTGCATGGTCATCGCCTGATGCCACTCCGGATTGAAAGCCTGCCCCTCCGGGTTAACCTCCACGATGCCGAACTTTTCCATCGCCGAGCTCAACATCTTGAGCGTCAGTTCGGTACCCTCGCGCAGCTTGTCAGCCACCTCGTGGTCGCTGCCCTCGGCGGCGGCCAGGCCCATCTCCAGGCTGTCCTTGACCGGCAGCAGCTCCTGGGCGAATTTTTCCAGTGCGAACTTGTGAGCACTCTCCACATCGCGCTGGGCGCGGCGTTGGGTGTTGTCCAGCTCCGCCTGTAAACGCAGGGCCTTGTCCCAGTTCTCCTCCGCCTTGGCTTGTGCCTCCTCCAGCTGCTTGGTCAATGTCTCGATTGAGGCCTTCTCAGCTCCTTGACTCACCTCTTCAGCAGCCTCGACCCGGCCTTCGACAGCTGTTTCGCTTTCAGTCTCTGGAGACTTGCTCTTTTTGCTCATTCATATACTCCGTTACTATCGAATTTCATGGTCGCCGACGACGGCGACAACATCGAAATAATTAATCCCCACAACATGGGGGTTATTTCATCTGATTCAATGACGCCCCCAAAAGTTGTGCCGTGACATCAACAATGGGAATCACCCGATCATAGGCCATGCGGGTGGGGCCGATGACCCCAAGCACGCCCATCATCTCCCCCTCGACCTTGTAGGGTGAGGTCACCACACTGCACTCATCCAGCACCTCATAGCCCGATTCATCGCCAATGAACAGTTGCACACCATCGGCATGCAGGGCCTGATCCAGCAACTGCAGGATGTCCCGTTTTTGGTTGAAGGCGTCAAACAGCTTGCGCAGCTTGTCCAGGTTAGCCATCTCATCATAGGACATCAGGTTGGTTTGACCATCCAATAGGTAGTCCCCTGACTGCTGTTCGGGGGTGAAGATGTGCTGCGCCATCTGCACCGCATCGGCCATGAGCTGGTTCATGTGGCTGCGGGTATCGTCCATCTCCCCCAGCAACGCCTGACGGGCCTGGTTAAGATCCCGACCGGCGCATACCTGGTTAAGATAGTTGGCGATCTGCTGCAACTCGGCTGATGAATAATTTCTTTTGGTCTGAATGATGCGGTTCTGCACCTCGTGCTCATTGACCACTACAATCACCAGAACGCGATTGTGGGAAAGCGGCAAAAACTCCAGCTGGCGCAGGGCGACAAGTTTTCGCTTGGGTATCATGACCACCCCTGCCATGGAGGTAATCTCCGAGAGCTGACGTGAGGCGGTCGCAAGCAGTGCATCCGGATCGGAACTGCCGCCGATGCGCTGTTGCATCGCCTGGACCTGCGCCTTACCCAGCGGCTGGATGGTCAGCAGGCTGTCGACGAAAAGGCGGTAGCCCTTGATTGTGGGAATCCGGCCTGCGGAGGTATGGGGGGCGTGAATCAGCCCCAACTCCTCCAAATCGGACATCACATTGCGTATACTGGCGGGGCTCAACTCCAAGCCGGTCTCACGGGAGAGGGTGCGGGAACCCACGGGCTGACCTTCCCGGATATACCGCTCAACCAGGTTTTTCAGCAACCGCCGGGCACGTTCGTTCAATTCTGAGCCGCTCATCGTCCTCATTCCACCTTCCACTGCCTATAGAACAGCGGGTCATATCGATTTATTAGCACTCACCTGCATCGAGTGCTAATAGAAATTATCCATTTAACCGCACCGCTGTCAAGCCGCCCGTGACTAGTCGAGGTGCCGCTAACGTGTTAAGTTTCAGTGAGTTTTGGAGGATGCAACAACGTGGACAGTTTTCAAAAAATCGGCATCATCGGCAAATACGCGGACAACAGTGTCAGCGAAACCCTGCGCGCCCTCACCGACTACCTGCAGACCCGCGAGGTGGAGGTGCTGCTGGACGACGCAACCGCCGAATTCTGGCCCGGGCATGGGCAGAAGTTGGCCGGCCGCGACCAGCTTGGCAGCGAATGCGATCTGATCATCGTCGTCGGCGGCGACGGCACCTTTCTCAACGCCGCCCGCAGCCTGGCCAGCCACAATCCCGCCCTGCTCGGCCTCAATCTGGGCCGCCTCGGTTTCCTGACCGATATTTCCCCCGGCGAGATGACCGAGCGACTCGATGAGATCCTCGCCGGCCGTTATAACGAAGAGGAACGCTTTTTACTCCACTGCCGCATTCTACGGGAAGGTGAGTTGATCAGCGAAAGTGACGCCTTCAATGACGTAGTGGTACACAAATGGGACGTTGCGCGGATGATCGAGGTGGACACCTTCGTCAACGCCACTTTCGTCAACACGCTGCGCTCGGACGGCCTGATCGTCTCCACCCCTACCGGCTCCACCGCCTATGCACTCTCCGGCGGCGGCCCGATCCTGCAACCTTGCCTGAACGCGGTGATCCTGGTCCCCATCTGCCCCCACACCATGAGCAACCGTCCTATCGTGGTCGATGCGGATACGGTCATCGAAATCGTGGTCAAGGGGCAGGCGCAGTCCCACGCCCAGGTCAGCTGCGATGGTCAGATCAACCTGGGGCTGGTGGCGGGTGATCGGATCCAGATCCGCAAAAAAGAGCACACGGTGCGACTGATCCATCCCGATGAGCATGATCACTTCCACATCCTGCGCGCCAAACTCAACTGGGGATAAAAATACCGTGAGATCGGGAAATCGGGAGATCGATGAGGAACACTCGAACCGGGTTTGAGATCCCGCGATCTCACGCCCTCACGTGGATTAACGTTATGCTGAAACACCTACATATACGCAATTTTGCCATCGTTGAATCCCTGGAACTCGACTTCCATGAGGGGATGAGCGTCCTCAGCGGTGAGACCGGTGCGGGCAAGTCGATCCTCCTCGGCGCCCTGGGTCTGACCCTGGGTGATCGTGCCGAGAGTGGCATCATCCGTCAGGGGGCCAACCGCGCCGAGATCAGCGCCGGCTTCGATATCCAGCACCTCCCCCACCTGAGCGCCTGGTTGGAAGAGCACGAACTGGAGATGGACGGCGAGTGCATCCTGCGCCGCACCATCAATGCCGACGGCCGTTCACGCGGCTACATCAACGGCCAACCGACGCCGGTGCAGACACTCAGGGAGCTCGGCGAGCAACTGGTCGACATCCATGGGCAACATGCCCACCAATCACTGCTCAAACGGGATGTGCAACGGGAGCTGCTGGACGCCTTCGCCGGTCAGCAACAACTGGCTAAAGAGACTGCCGCGACCTTTCGTTCCTGGCAACAACTGCAACAAGAGTATGAGGAACTGAGCCGCGCCAACAGCGAACGCGATGCCCGCCAGGAGCTGCTCCGCTATCAGGTGGAGGAGTTGGAGGCACTGAAGCTCGAGCCGGGTGAACTGGAGAAACTGGACCAGGAGCATGATCGCCTGGCCAATGCCAGCCGACTGCTGGAAGGAACCCAGGCGGCGGTGAACCGCCTCTATGAGAGTGAGGAGCAGAGCGTTACCGGCCTGCTCGAGCAGACCCTGAGTGAACTCCAGGAGCTGCGAAACTACGACAACGCCCTCGCCGGCAGCTGCGAGATGCTCGAAAGCGCCGTCATCCAGGCCAAGGAGGCCGCGGTTGAGCTACGCCACTATGCCGACGGCCTGGAGCTGGACCCGGAGCAGCTGCAGGAGGTTGAGCAGCGGCTATCGGCGATCCACGACCTGGCGCGCAAGCACCGGGTCGACCCCAAGGAGTTGCCTGCCCTGCTGGAGCAGTTGCAGGAGGAGCTGGCCGGGCTGGACAGTGCCGACAGCCGACTGCAGGGCATGCAGGCTGAGATCGAAAAGGCCCGGAACGACTATCACACCCGGGCCGAGAAACTGAGCAAAGGGCGCCGGACTGCGGCCAAAAAACTGGCCAGTGCTGTTTCAGATAACATGCAGGAACTGGGGATGGGCGGCGGACGCTTTGATGTAGTACTCCAACCGCTGGAAAAAGGCCCCTCGGCCAATGGTCTGGAAAGTGTGGAGCTTCAAGTCAGCGCCAACCCCGGTCAGCCGCTACGCCCACTCAACAAGGTCGCCTCCGGCGGTGAACTCTCGCGCATCAGCCTGGCCATTCAGGTCATCACCGCCGGCCAGGAGGGCATTCCCACCCTAATCTTCGACGAGGTGGATGTGGGTGTCGGCGGCGGTGTCGCCGAAATGGTCGGGCGCGAACTTCGCCAATTGGGTGAGAGCCGTCAGGTGCTCTGCGTCACCCATCAGCCCCAGGTGGCCGCACAGGGACATCACCACTTTCGCATCAGCAAGCAGACAACCAACGGGGAGACCCGTACGGATGTTGCGCCCATCGAGGGAGAGGTCCGCGTGGAAGAGGTGGCGCGCATGTCCGGCGGCGTGAACATCACCGGGCAGACCCTGGAGCATGCCCGCGAGCTCATTGCTCAGGCGCGACAAAAGGCACACAGCAAAAAGGCCGGCTGAGCCAAGCGCTCAAGGCCGGCCTGCGGGCCGTTGCTACCGGGTTCAGGAAGACCGGCCTACTTTTTTTCCTTCTCCCGGCATTTGGGGCAGATCCCCTGAATGGTCAGGCTGTGATCGGTCATGGTATAGCCGTGTTTCCCGGCGATATCCTTTTGTCGTTGTTCGATGGTTTCATCAAAAAACTCATCCACCCTGCCACATTTGATACAGAGGATATGGTCGTGGTGATAACCCTCGTTGAGCTCAAACACCGAGTGTCCGCTCTCAAAGTGGTGGCGAAACACCAGCCCGGCGCTCTCAAACTGCGTGAGCACCCGGTAGACCGTCGCGATCCCGACATCCTCCCCACTCTCAAGAAGGGTCTTGTAGACATCCTCAGCGCTCATATGACGCATATCGGACTGTTCCAGGATCTCAAGGATCTTGATTCGCGGCAGGGTCGCCTTAAGACCCGCTTTCTTTAACTCCTGTGCACTTACTTCACTCATTACAGGTCGCAGCCCATTTCAGCTTTGTGTATCATTCCCCTAATTATCGGACGGCCCTAAACGAAATGCAAAAGATTCTCATTTACCTGGCACTTCTTCTCACACTCACCGGTTGTGCTCACAAGATCGATATCCAACAAGGTAATGTTGTGAGCGAAGAACAGCTGTCACAACTACAGATTGGTATGGACCGACGCCAAGTGCGTCAAATCATGGGTACACCCGTACTGACCGACCCTTTCCACCAGCAACGCTGGGATTATTACTACAGCATGGAAAAGGGCGGAGAACTGATAGAACGTTACCGCGCAACCCTCCATTTTGAAGGCGAAGCGCTGGTGCGAATCGAACGGGTCGGACCGATCCCGGAAAAAGATCTGCCCCATATCGAACAAGAAGAAGATTAGCAGTGCCGTAAATCGGGCTATGTATCCTCTTTCTCGCTGTCACCCCCGCCCTTTTTCATCTTCTTGCCCTCTGCGGCACGCTGCCGCCGAACCTCCTTGGGATCGGCGATAAGGGGGCGGTAGATCTCCACCCGGTCCCTGGCCCGCAGCGGATTATCCAATTTGCTGAGCTTGCCGAAAATACCTACTTTCGCCTTATCCAGATCGATCTCGGGGAATTGCTCCAAAATTCCCGAACGCTCAATGGCGTTACGCAGGCTGGCCCCTTCCTCCACTTCCACCGGAATGATGACCTGAGTGTGAGGCAGAGCGTAAGCGACCTCCACCTGAATCGTCTTATTTTTTTCCATAGACTTCCACCGCTCTTGTGGAGAAGGAATCGACCAGTGTATTGGCAATCTGGCTAAAAATGGGCCCCATAGCCATACCAACCAGCTTATTGGAGAACTCAAAATCCAAATCCAGCGAGACCTTGCACGCCTGCTCACCCAAAGTATCGAAGCGCCAAAATCCTTCCAGGTGTTTAAAAGGCCCCTTTTCCAGCCGCATTTCGATCATCTTGTTTTTTTGCAGGCGGTTACAGGTGGTGAAGGACTTGCGCAGGCTGCCATGTGCAATCTCAATGGTAGCGCGGATCTCATCCTCGCTCTGCGAAAGCACCGTAGAAGAACGGCACCAGGGCAAAAACTGTGAATACGACGCCACATCATTCACCAAATCATACATTTCAGTGGCGCTGTATGGCACCAAAGCATTTTTACTAATCGTGGTCACGATAATCCCAAATAGGTTAGTACAGAATTGAATATGCCTACGATGTCAATCGCATTCAGGAACACGATAATCACAGCCACAGGACTTATATAGCGCAGCAGGAAATACCAGCTTTTAAAGATCGGGCCATCATTGATCCCGAGTTCATCCTGACAGGTACTGCGACGCAGTTGCCAGGCTGCAAAGATAGCAATCAACAAGCCACCCAGCGGTAACATTATGTTGGCCGTGAGATAGTCCAGCAGATCAAAGACAGTCATGCCGAAGAGTTGATACTCCTCGCCCGACCATATATTAAAGGAGAAGATACTGCCGATACCCAACAGCCAAGCAGTCATGCCGGCCCACACCGTGGCGGATATTCGGCTAAAGCCATGGTTCTCCACCATCCAGGCTACGGCCGGTTCAATCAGCGAGATCGCCGATGACCAGGCGGCAAAGGCCAGTAAAATAAAGAACAGGCTACCAAAAAAGATCCCGCCGGGCATATGACCAAAAGCGATCGGCAGGGTCTGGAAAATCAGTCCCGGACCGGAACCCGCCTCAAGGCCGTTGGCAAAGACAATAGGGAAAATCGCCAGCCCCGCCAGCAACGCAACCAGGGTATCCATACCCGCAATCACAAACGTTGTTTTCACAATAGAAGTATCTTTCGGCAGGTAGGAGCCATAAACCATGATCGCCCCCATCCCCAGACTCAGGGTGAAAAAGGCGTGCCCGAGAGCAACCAGCAGTGGCTCAGCAGTCAACACCGGCACCCCGGCCCCATTTGGCTGATAGAGCAGCGCACGAAAATCCGGGGTAAACATAAAAGAGAAACCCTTCGCGAACGCATCGGTATTCATGGCATACCCGACCAGGACAAGCAAAATGATGAACAAGGCCGGCATCAGGTAGCTCACCGCCTTCTCCAGACCGCTACGGACACCTCTGGCCACGATCACCATGGTCAACACCATGAAGATCGTATGCCAGGCCAGCAGTCGCTCCGGGTCCGAGACCAGAGCGGAGAAGATACTCGCAACCCCGTCGGCGGTGGCGCCGGTGAATGTGCCGCTTGCCGTTCGGAAGATATAGGCCACGGCCCAGCCGGCAATGACCGCATAATAGGAGAGGATGAGAAAACCGGCGACAACACCGGACCAGCCCAGATATTTCCAGAACCGGCTGGCGTTCTCCTCAAAAGCCAGATGGCGCATGGTGTTAATCGGGCTACGACGGCCGCGGCGCCCCAGCATAATCTCGGCAATCATGATAGGGACACCGATAATAGCGATACAGAGAAGGTAGACCAGGACAAAGGCTCCGCCGCCGTTCTCACCGGTGATATACGGGAATTTCCAGATATTACCCAGACCAACGGCCGAACCGGTTGCCGCCAGGATAAAGGCCCAGCGTCCCGACCACTGCCCGTGAATGGACTCCCGTCTCTCTGCCATGGTTTCCCCCTTTTGTTCTGATTTTGGCCATGATTGTCGGCGAATTCACGCTCAGCCTCAACTCCCTGCAGCATTACTTGGCCGTTCTCGGCAAATTACCTCCTCTCCCCCTGTCTCTCCTACTGCTTAATCCCCTATAATGGACAGCTATGGCTAAGAAGAGCAAAACACTAAAAGGCGCCGGTTCCAGCACCATCGTCACGAACAAAAAGGCGCGCCACGACTTTTTCATCGAGGATCGCCTTGAGGCCGGTCTGTCGCTGGAAGGCTGGGAGGTCAAGAGCCTGCGCGAAGGCAAGGTGCAGATTGTGGACAGCTACGTCTTCATCAAGGAGGGCGAGGCCTACGTCTCCAATATCCAGATCACCCCCCTGCCCACCGCCTCCACCCACATCCACCCCGAACCGACCCGGGTGCGCAAACTGCTGCTGCACCGTCAGGAGATCGACCGGCTGACCGGCGCCGTGGAGCGCAAGGGCTACACCCTGCTCGCCCTCTCCCTCTACTGGAAAAAGGGCAAGGTCAAAGCGGAGATCGCCCTCGGCAAGGGTAAAAAGCAACACGACAAGCGGGCGACGGAGAAAGAGCGCGACTGGAAGCGGGAGAAACAGCGTATTCTTAAGAAAGGCTGAGACGCGGAGATCGGGAGATCGAGAGATCGAGAGATCGAGAGATCGGCATAGACTAGCCGTCCACCTTATTCTGTCAAACCATTACGATCTAGCGCCCTCACGCCATAGCATTGAACTTTCCCCTCCTATATACTGTCTACTGTTACAAGACCGATGGGGGCGACCTGGCTTCGACGTGGGTGGCAAAACCTGAGGTGCATGCCGAGGATGCAGATATCCTCGTAAATAAATCTGCAAAATCATAGTTGCCAACGACGACAACTACGCACTCGCTGCTTAAACCCCAGTAGGGTGCCCTCCGAACCAGGGCCGTGCCTGTGCGCTTGGATTTTCGGGGGTCATTTC
>JAWOIT010000077.1:0-4954 GCA_046484535.1 Pseudomonadota bacterium
TACCATCTGGGACTTGCCCACGCCGGGCGGCCCCCACAGCATCACCGGAGTATGGTGCCCCTCGCGGGTGCTGGTAAATTCACGCTCAAGAACATTCGCTATCTGCGCTGGACGCATGCACGCTCACCTTTATTGCTGCTGTTACTGATTGTTCACCACAGAGACACAGAGGACACGGAGTTATATCGCGATATTGCTGCCACTAGGCCGTCAGCTGACACCACGCTGAAAAAAGTCACCCAGATTTCCCGCATAGAAACTTCAAACCTTCCTCTGCGTGCTCTGCGTCTCTGTGGTGAGTTCAAACACAAACGAATATCTTACCTTATTTGTCAGGCATTAGACAAAAGGTCTCGGCATTCTACCTATCGAAGTGGGGTCGGTTGGCCGGTTTCCAAATAGCGCAGATAGTCCTGCAGGATTTGGGCATGGTCAAATGCGAGGGGGGTTGGGGGGGCTTTGGGATCGACAAGCTGCAGCGTCTTGGCATCATCGCGGGCCTCGGGGTCACCCTCTCCCTGCGCCACATAGACGGCGCTGACAGTATGGCCGCGGGGATCGCGGTCGGGGTTGGAATAGCAACCGAGCAGGGTCTTGAGGGTCACACGCATGGAGGTCTCCTCCAGCGCCTCACGCACCGCGGCCTGCTCCAGGCTCTCGCCGATATCGACAAACCCGCCCGGCAGGGCATAGCCGTGGGGCGGGTTGAGTCGTTCGATGATGATAATACGGCCCGGCGCCGAGACCGGCTCGATGATGATATCGGCGGCCAGCAGCGGTGTCTCGGGCCCGGACATCAGGAGATCTTCCCTTAGCCTTCCTGACCCTGGGCCTGCTGTTCGGCCACCTGCTTGCGCACATCGTCCATGTCCAGCTCGCGGGCCTTCTCGATCAGCTGGTCGAACTGCCCGCCCATCAGCGCACCGGGCTGGGCGTAAACGACGATCTGGTCGCGCAGGATCATCAGGGTGGGAATGGAGCGGATCTGGAAGTGACCGGCGAGCTCCTGCTCTTCCTCGGTGTTGACCTTGGCGAAGACGATATCACCGTGCTTTTCAGAGGTCTCCTCGTAGATCGGACCGAAAGACTGGCACGGACCGCACCAGGGCGCCCAGAAATCCACGATCACAAAATCGTTCTTGCCTACAACCTCATCGAAATTATCTTTGGTCAGCTCTACGGTAGCCATGTTCATACTCCTGAATTTGGTCTTACTCGCCGCCGCGCTCGGCTTCAGGCGGCAGAAAAAAATAAAGCAGGCCAAAGCCTGCAGCGAAATATTAGGTTCTTATGATACACAAATAGGGTGGGAATTGCCTAAATTCAAGGCGAGAAGTGCCCAGTTGCATAGCCATTCCAAAACCGGGAATCATCACTGGGAGCAGGCGAAAGATCGAGTGTAATAGCGCCCAACGAACAGTCCGGAGGATTTATTACAGCGTATCAGGCTTCGAGATAAACTAATTTAGGGGCTTTTAGCTGTATTTGTTGATAAAACGGATGATCTTGCGCCGCCCCTTTTTATCGGGACGCTTGGCCTGTCGCGGCATCGTCGCCGCCTGCAGCCTTCGCTGCTCGTGCTGCTCCTCACGACGCCGACGGCTCTCCTCATGCTCTTCGTAGAGCTGCTGCGCCACACTGGCGGGACCGCGTTTTCCCGAGAGGCCAAGCACGGTGATTAGAAACTCCTCCTGCCCTTTCCGGATCACCAACTCATCCCCCTCCTGCACCGGGCGGGCCGGTTTGGGTCGGGTGCCGTTAAGATGGACATGACCGCCGTTGATCGCCGCGGTGGCCAAGGCGCGGGTCTTGAAAAAACGCGCCGCCCAAAGCCATTTATCGAGCCGGACCTTGTCAGAAACCTGCCCCGCCACTCTCAGTCTTCCTCGGCCTTGAGACGCGCGCGTAACTCCAGCATCATCTCCCGGTAATAGTCGATGGGGATCAGCACGTGCTCAGTCGTTTCGCAGGATGGGCAGTGTTGGATCAGCATCACCCCGACCGCCTCCTCATCCCCGTAATCCTCGTTTTCGATATGGCGGTACTCGATCATTCCCTCGAAATGGCAGTCGAGGCACTGCCCCCAGGCATTGAATTTCATTACGCTTAATCTCGCTGAAAACCTTACTCCTAGACTGCCGGAAAACGGCGGGAGTTCCAAGCTCGGTTCGGCAAACTGCGATCCGGTACCGGTCACGGGGCAACAGTCAGGGAAAGGAGCCGTGGAGATCAGGCGGCCACCGGGCTTGGACTGACCGGATTGTCCGGCTCATCGTCATCCAGTCCGAGGTGACGTTTTACATACTCGCCCACCCGGACACCCTGGCGATTCAACCCGTCAAGCCCGAAAAGGACATTAAATTCAATAAGGTAGCAGTGGCCTTGCACCACCGCCACATCGAAACCCGCGTGGTCGATGCCCAGCGAAACGGCCACGTGGCGCACCAGTTCCAGCGCCGCGGGCGGTATCGCATCGAAGGCGATCACCCCGCCCCGCGCCACGTTGTTGTGAAAGCCGTTACTCTGCTCGCGCCAATAGGCGCTGACCACCTCATCACCAACCCACACCACGCGCAGGTCGCGTTCGATCGGCAGATACTCCTGCACATAGAGGATATCGTTACGCTGCGCATAGTCGAGAAAATCCCGCTGTGACTCGATGAGAAAAACCCCCTCCCCCATCGAGCTTCTCACCACTTTGGCCACAAAGGGAAAATCGAAGGTCTCCAGTACTTGCTCGATTGCGGCATCGGTCGAGGGCAGGATCTCGGTCCACGGCACATGCTGCGGCGCCACTGTCATGAAGGCCCGGGTCTGCTCGATTTTATCGTGGCCCAGATGATAGGTCGCCGAACTGGGGAAGATTCGGCGTTTCAGACCATAGACCAGGCTGTTTACTTGCCAGTATTCCGGATAGAGAAGCCACTCCGCCCTACGGACGTGATCGAGCGACCGGAGATAGTGCTCCGGCTTGATATAGTGGGCGCCCGGAATATCCAGGGTGCGAAAGGCATTAAAGGTAATCAGCCGCATTAAAGAGTCATGAAAAAACCCCGGAGTGGGGCACCGAGAATTTATCTCCAAACGAAACATCCGTCAACAACTTTATTTCGAATAATCAGCAGGTTACACTTTTGGAAGAAATCACACACCGGGCCGGTTGAGTGGTAATCATCGACTCATCAGTAAAGTTCGATAACAATAGTGATAGCGCAAAGGAGAGCCCCGTGCGGTTGACCCGACACCCCGGCCACCTCACTACTTAGCAGTGTTAAATAACGATGTGTGGCACACGCCAAAACAATCATGAGTCAGTTTAAGGACAGAGCAGTGAACAGCAAAAAAATACTCGAAATCTCATTACTGGCCGGTGCACTTTATTTTTTATGCATAGCTATTGCCCACACTTTTGATTATAAAATTCCAGGACTATTTATTTATTACAATATTCCATCTTTTCAGTATCAAGATAAAATAATTTCATTTCTGGCCTTCGGCTGGGCTGCTTTTTTCTATGCCGGATCCCGAAATATCGAAATAATAAAACCTTTACTCTTAACAGTGATTGTCGGCATCGCGGGACTGGTTAATATCAACTTATCGACGGAGTTCAATAAGATAACCGACCTCACAACACCAACCCCCTTCTGGCTACAAACCTTCCTTATCACTTTATATGCTATATGGTTAATGCTTTTTACAGTGAAGACGTGGAGGCAATAGCCAAGCAAGTCGCCTCGGTCTACACTTCTTCCTTAAACAACTGACTAAACAAATACGCTTAACTTCATACATGGTGCCATTGCAGACAAACAAAGCCTTTTCCCTCAAATTGAGGCTTTACTTCCCGCAATAAGCCCCTTGGCGCAACGAGGTTCGGAACCGTTCTTTGGACGCATACAGGAGGAGTGCTATGCCGTTAACACTTTCCTCTGCCGCTTTCAGGCATGAGGGGGAAATACCCGCCAAATACACCTGTGAAGGGGAGAATGTATCCCCGCCGCTGGCCTGGTCGTCATTACCGGAGGGAACCCTAAGTCTGGCGCTCATCGTGGACGATCCGGACGCCCCGGACCCGCAAGCCCCCAAAAGAACCTGGGTACACTGGCTACTCTACAACCTTCCCGTAGCCAGTTCCGGACTGATTGAGGGGATAAAATCCTCTCATTTGCCAGACGGCACGCAGGAGGGTATCAATGACTTCAAACGCACTGATTACGGCGGCCCCTGCCCACCCATTGGCCGTCACCGCTACTTTTTCAAACTCTATGCGCTGGATGAGCAGCTTCCCGAACTGAAACAACCGACCAAGGAGGCGCTGCTTGAGGCGATGGAGGGGCATATATTGGAGAAGGCTGAAATAATCGGAACCTACCGGAAGCTTAGCTAGAGCAAGCCAAGCTCTTGATAAATCATGTCAGTGATAGACGAAAAAGGCGGCCCGCGGGCCGCCTTCTTGTTGCCCGGGCGAAGACGCTTAGGCGCTCATCTCCAGCAGCATTTTATTGAGCTTGGCGACGAAGCTGGCAGGGTCGTCGAGGGTGCCGCCCTCGGCCAGCAGCGCCTGGTCGAAGAGGATGTTGGTAAGGTCGGCAAAGCGCTCACCCTCCTCGCCTTTGAGCTTGCTCACCAGCGGATGCTCCGGGTTGAGCTCCATGATGGGCTTGATGCCGGGCGCATCCTGACCGACGGACTTGAGGATGCGCTCGAGGTTGGCGCTCATCTCGCCCTCCTCAGTCACCAGACAGGCCGGTGAGTTGGTCAGGCGGTGGGAGATCCGCACCTCCTTGACCTTCTCGCCCAGGGTCTCCTGTACCTGTTTGACCAGGTCCTCGAAATCCTTGGCGATCTCCTCCTGCTGCTTTTTCTCCTCTTCGTCCTCCAACTCGCCCAGGTCCAGCTCGCCCTTGGTGACCGACTTGAGCGGCTTGCCGTCGAACTCCATCAGCGAGGA
>JAWOIT010000090.1:0-74204 GCA_046484535.1 Pseudomonadota bacterium
CGGTGACCATCCCCGAAAACCAGACCGCCGTGATGACCGTGTCTGCGTCCGATCCGGAAGGGGCAGCGCTCACCTACAGCCTCACCGGCTCGGTCGATGACGGCCTGTTCACCATTGATGCTGCGACCGGCGTGCTCACGTTCAGCACCGCCCCCGACTTCGAGGCGCCAACGGACAACGACGGGGACAATATTTACAACATCGAGGTCTCCGCCAGCGATGGAACACACACCATAATGCAAGGCATCGCCGTGGCGGTCAGTGACGTACTGGAGTTCGATATCACGAGCGGCGGGGTCAAAACGCTGCACTTCAGCTGGAGCGCCTTCGACGGCGCCGCTTATTACAAGCTTATGGTTAATTCGGGTGGTGCATCCGGTTTTGTTCAAGAGGGGGCGGACATCGTCGACACTATCGTGGATTTGGCTATTCCGGCCCACCTGACTGACTGGAACAATACCAGTTACCGGCTGGAGGCGTATGACGGCGAAGGCGCGCTGCTTTCCAGCTCTAGCGAAGAGACGGCCACCGAGCTGATGCTTTCCAGTATCGGCTATTTCAAGGCCTCCAACACCGGAGCGGGTGACAATTACGGCCACGCAGTTGCCCTTAGCGGCGACGGCAACACCTTGGCAGTGGGCTCATTCAAGGAAGCCAGTGGGACCACCGGCGTGAACAGCGAACCCGATGAGGCGTCCTCTGAGAGCGGCGCCGTGTACCTGTTCCGGTATGCCAACGGCACCGGTTGGACCCAGCAAGCCTACATCAAGGCGTCCAACACCGGCATGGGTGACCGTTTTGGCTGGTCGGTCGCCCTTAGCGATGACGGCAATACATTGGCGGTAGGGGCGTCCGCGGAAGACAGTAGCACCACCGGGGTAAACAGTACGTCTGACAACATGAGCGACGGTAGCGGTGCGGCCTACCTGTTCCGGTACACCGACGAAACCGGTTGGACTCAGGAGGCCTACATCAAGCCCTCCAACACCAGTGCGGGTGACGCGTTCGGCACATCGGTCGCCCTCAGCGATCACGGCAATACCCTGGCGGTAGGGGCGCCCGGAGAAGACAGCGGCACCACCGGCATCAACAGCACGCCCGATGCCTGCGCTGCTGAGAGTGGTGCGGTCTATCTGTTCAGGTTCAATAGCGGATGGTCCGAGGAGGCCTTCATCAAGCCCTCCAACACCGGTGCGGGAGACCGTTTCGGCGTATCGGTTGCTCTTGGCGCTGAAGGCAATACACTGGCAGTGGGGGCTACCGGGGAAGACAGCGGCACCACCGGCGTCAACAGCACGCCTGATGAATCTGCCTCCGGCAGCGGCGCAGCCTACCTTTTCCGCTATGTCAGCGGAACGGGCTGGGCTCAGGAGGCCTACATCAAAGCTTTGAACACGGCGGAGGGTGACGCATTCGGAACGTCGATTGCCCTAAGCAGTGATGGTGACACCCTGGCGGTGGGAGCTCGTTTCAAGGACGGCGCAAGCGGTGCCGCCTACCTGTTCCGCTATGACGGCGGAACAGGCTGGTCCCAGGAGGCCTATCTCCAGGGGTCCGATACCGGGGCGGGTGACACCTTCGGAACGGCGGTGACACTCAGCGGTGACGGCACCACCCTGGCGGTGGGAGCGAGCGGCGAAGACAGCAGCGGCATCGGTGTCGGTAGCGCGCCCGACGATGCGGCCGCCGACAGTGGGGCGGCCTATCTGTTCCGGTATGACAGTGAAACCGGTAGCTGGCCCCAGATGGCCTACATCAAGGCTCCCAACACTGGAGCGAGCGATGCTTTCGGCTGGTCTGCCGCTCTGAGCGGTGACGGCTCCACCCTGGCGGTGGGGGCGAGTGGTGAAGACGGCGGCGCTACCGGCATAAACGGCACGTTCGATGAGAGCGCTGCTGTCGATAGTGGCGCGGTTTATCTCTATTAGCGTTTGTCAGCGGGCGCGTTAAGAAAAGGGCGACACTACGTCGCCCTTTTTATTTTTACCACGTAATTGTTCGCCCCCCAGCGTTGTCCGGCCCAGAGTTATCCGGGCGGTGGCTGTGAGGAGCGGCAGGGACAGGATACACAGAGCTTGCGAAGCGCATCGTTTCCGTGGCCGATGTGCCGCCTTCCACTGGGTGGGGGCAGACCAGGTGCCCCGCCCGTGGTCGCTGGTTGCGATGGGCTGGCGGAGCCCGCCGGTTCGACGCACCACGGGCCGTTTTGCGATGGCCTCACCGTGATGGACGAAAATCGCGGCCGGGATGACTGCCCCCACACGTTACTGGCAACTTGTGCTTCTGCGATATCGAAAAATTATGGAGTCGCTACCCCTCACCTGTTTATATCAAACAAGATTCGCGCCCTCTGCGGTTTCATCTGCATGTGCGCAGCGGCGGCTGTGCGCGAGAGGCCGTAAAAGGACTGGTTGAGATAATGGTGTTAACAACGAGGTCGTGCCAGCGTCATCAGTGCGAGGCGCGTTTCTCAGGTAATGGTGGGCTCCTTAGCAAGAAAGGCACAGACGCACCTGATGCGAGTTTGGATTGCAGCAGGCGGGACCGAAGGAGAGGCTCCTTGGATGGAGGCTGCGACACAGCAGTGGTGGCTCAGGTCAGACCGAATGTAAAGATTATTACGATCAACCCCCCTAAGCCTTGCGAATACTCCCGAAGAGGCAAGCAGTCACAATGCCTTTAGCCAAGAGCAAATGCGTGGGCACACAGGCGTCATGGGGCTTCATCCTGTATAAGTCACTGCCACGCGGACAGCGCCGGATGTCCTGAAGATCTTCGGGGAAAGGTGGCAGGAGGAGTACGCACGCCCCGACGGGTCAAGTTACTCGGCTTCGCAGGAGATGGGCGTTCCGTCCTCGCTCTCTGACAAGCACTGCTGGTAGGAGCAGATGGGACACTCGGGCGGGCAGCCGGCATTGGTTGCGCAGGTATCATAGCAGCTAGGGTCGCCACAGGTGCCGGTAGGCATGCACGTCATGCATGAATCAACCTCCGTAGAAGCCGCGTGGGCCTCGCAGTCTGCATCCGTTTCACATGTCATGCCGCAATTGGTGCTTATGGGGTCAATGATAATGACGGCGTGACTGGGTTGGGTCATACCTATGAGCATGAAAAACAGTGGGGCCATTCGCACTGCTTGTCCAAGTCTAAAAAAATGACGTTTCATTTTCATAATCCTTGCGGTAGTTAATAACTCAAGCTGCAACCTGTGAGCAACTGGCTGGTGGTCCACGCGGGAGATCGTTTAATTCTCAGGGGCCAATTAAGGTACATCGGCAGGGAGCACGAGCCGGTCTGGCACGTAGCCGATTCCAGAGAGCAGCGTTTCCTGTGTGCTATGTGGGACGGCCCGCAGGTAGTGTCACACTAAATAGCCATGCTGCTCTGTACTCCTTGGCAAGAGTTACCATTCCCAGCGGAGTGCGCTTTGTTTTACCTTGACTTGTGAGTGGGAGTCTGCGAGCTGGATTATTTCCCGCATGGACCACCAGCCGTGCCCGTTTCGGGTCATCACTAAGTGGGCAATTCTTTCGGAAAATCACTAGGGGGTATAGTCTCGGTTCCGAGACTTGAAAATTGTTTCTTCATGCGTCGGACTGCATAAGAGGTAGCGGTATTTTCGGGTGAATCTTGCAGGGGTGAAAAAGGAGCGCAGCAACGTGCCTGTCATGACTTTGGTTTTCAAGTCAATGCTTCGTGCCTATGCGGTAAACTCTATGGGGCTGAACAGTTACGACTTTGTGAGTGGGGGGCTGTCTCCTTGGTGTTAAGTGAGTCCCAGTCGACAGGAATGACGGTGATCTTCTTCTCACTTTGTTCAAGGGTAAATGACCCGTCATTGTTTTTAATCACCAATGGAAGACGACAGCTTCTATCCAGGTGACTCTCGCCTG
Organism: Pseudomonadota bacterium; assembly: GCA_046484535.1. Taxonomy (GTDB): domain Bacteria; phylum Pseudomonadota; class Gammaproteobacteria; order Thiohalomonadales; family Thiohalomonadaceae; genus JAPHTQ01. The sequence continues at coordinate 3,894 of JAWOIT010000090.1, forward strand.
ATGCAACACCACGAAGCCCCTTGGTGGCGCCACCGCCTCCTAACATAATCTTAATGCCGGATATTTTCTCATAGGAAGCGGCAAGTTCTTGCATGAATCCCAGTTTTGATCTGCCGCAACCAACCCAATTCTCATTCTTGGTCGTTGCGCTTACCTGTGTGTAGTCCCGCAAGCGAAGTGAGGAGTAATAGAATATGGATGAGTGGGAATGCATGGTAGATTCGCGGGGTCCCATCAGTGTATGCCTCTGGGTTTCGCCCTTTTATAATTGTAGAAATGCGTGGCACTTCCCTGTACCACGAAAACTCGTTGTTATAACGTTAAGGGAAACGAGTGAGTTTGCCGGCAATAGCCTTGGCCTTTCCGTCGAGCAGGCAGTGGTAATCGTTGCCTTTGACGGGGGCGCGCTGGATTTTGACGTTGGCACGTTCCAGGCTGTTGATGGTGGTAACGCAGTAGGTGTTATACATGCCGATACCGTCAAGATAGTCGCGGAAATTGTTTTTGTTGGCGGTGTCGGTGGTGCAGTTTACGCTTAGCCCGGTGAGGTAGTTATCGCCTTTTACAGGCTGGACCGAGGCGGCTCCCTTGGTGAAGGCTGCCGCACTGCAGGTCCCGCCGCGGATGACCAGGCCGTCAGCCGTGGCCTGACCGGTGGTGACAACGAGTAACATCGTTATTGCGATGACCCCTGTGAGGTTTGTAAAGGCGTTTCCGTTAAGGGATACAGCTTTGTTGCATGTCATGATTATGCTCCGTTTTTGCTATGTGCCGATGGACTTCGTAGGCGTGAAAGAAAAGGTGAACCCGGTGCCATGACGCCGGGTTCACAGTAGTTGCCTAGCCGAGTACTTCAGCAATAGGCGAGACGATGACGCCGAGTACTTGCGGATTACCGGTTGGGGACTTGGCGGTCATGGTTGCATTGCCCTTGTCGTTAAAGGTGGTATGGCTACTCCACCCGTGTGCCGCTTCTGCCTCGAAGAATGGGAAGAATCCAGCGCCGGCGGCAGCTTCGAAGTGCTGCTGCTCGTCAGAGGAAAACGAGGCGGAGGAGGTGATGGAGATGTCGATGCCATCGACCACAATCAAGGCGCCGCACATGCGGGTCATGTCGCCGTTGGCGCCGAAAGTGCCTTCCCAGGTCGGTGCGCCGTGTTTCCACACTCGGTTGTTATTGTTCTTGTAGGCGATATTCAGCGCCTCGGAGCTGTACCAGGGGGTGTATTTGCTGAGGATAGAATCCTGGCTCGGTGATGACAGCGGTGAAGCGGGGAATGTGACCAGGTTGCTGAAAGTGGCGTCGATCTCCAGGCTCGATGTGGCCAGTTTCTCGGAAAGTGAGCTGTAGCTACTTTCACCGCCTCCGAAGAAGCTTTCGAAGAAGCCGGCGATCTCACCCTCGGTCCAGGTATTGGTGATATTGCTCGATTCGGTTGAGCTGTCCATGTGGATGGAGACGCTTTTGCTACTGATCAGTGCGTTATTGAGATCGCTGATGGTCTTGGCGTAGGCGCAGACGCCGGGGTTGGTGGAGGCGTGGAGCATGTTGTCCCATGCTTGTTGTGCCTGGAAGATCGCCCCATCAAACAGGGTGCGATACAGTGATATCCAGTCAGGTGCATTACTTGGGTCTACACCCATGGCCCATTGCTGGAATGCCTTGATGCTGTAGTCAGCGTTCTTTTTGGCATAATCAAGCCACTGTGAGTAATAATCCCCCATTTTCTGTTGTAGCTCATCACCACCTTGCGGAATGAGGTTGATGATGACACCGCCGTAGTCCTTGGAGAAACTGTTGAAGCTGGTGGGGTTGTAATAGTTGGTGACTGTCAGCGGAGGCACTGTGTCAAAGAACTGCCAGAGTTTTTCGGTGGTGCTGCCGATGACCTGGCTGCCCTGCACCAGTTGAAAGGTGTTGCGATCAAAACCGGCCTGCCCGACTACGGCGTTGTACCACTGTGCCGTCAAGGTCTCCATGGCTCTCTGAAGTGCGCTTCCGCCTGTTGCAGTGTCTTTTAGTTGTGTGCTCATCGTTATCTCCTTTTTCATCGTTAGGTTAGTTGGCCGCTATGGCGAGAAAAATCCTAAACGGGAAAAAACGACGGCGGAAATTAAGAGTTGGTATATGAATGATTACGAAAAATTATAATTATTATTGGTGATATGGGTCATTATGAAATGTAATTGGGAGGGTGTCCTAACGGCATTGTTTCTTGTTTAAGATGGGTTGCGGAACAAAACAAAAACAAGGAGCACTAAATGGACGAGATGACAACCCGCGAAGAATTGGTCGAGAGAACTAAAACGGCCGCACTGCTGCACGATACCCTGCCGCACAAGGATGGGGAGGTGCTTCCCGTTATCGACTGGGCCGGCTTGAACAAATATGCACCTGTTGCGATGGAATCTGAACCGCCGCAACCTTTCGATGCTTTACCGACCGCCGATGTGGTCGTGATGACCTGGACGGTTGCAGAGTGGGCGGCTATGCATCACGTCTTTTGTGGTTATAGCACAGAGATGCCGATAAGCGAGGTATATAAACACGACTGGCGTAAAGGGTGGCTGCCATATTCCCGGAACTATTGTCAGATTCACCAATATATGGTCGATGTGGAGAAGACCTATCAGGGTGGTGCGCCGTCCTTGAGAAAGAGTGCATGGGGATTCTACCGCCTTGTTGAGGTGAATGGACTGAGGGTGCTGCTGGTGAAGTCGGAGATGCATCTGGCGCAGGATGGTACCGGTTTGCCGCTCAAGCAGTTCGTGCATCAGCTTTGCGACGAGGTCTCGCCGAGTCTGGTCCTCTCGATCGGAACGGCAGGTGGTGTAAGGAGTGAGGATGCCCTGGGTACAGCAATTGTGACCAACCAGGCCTATTTTCATTTGCTCAAGGAGTTTGCCAGCTCGTCGTTTAATCACATCACTGTACAGTCGTCATGGGAGCCGCAAACAAAGTTTATCGACGCGACACAGAAATGGCTGATTCAGGTTGACGGCTTCGATGTCGACCCGATAAGCCCCCAGTATCCCAAAGGGGCGGTTATCCAGCCGGATGCCCCCGATTCACGAATCAAGGTGGTGCTCGATTCGCCGATTATTACGACGGATACCTTTCTCTTCGGTACGACTGATAATGGATTGGAGAAATACGGATGCATAGTCGAAATGGATGACGCTGTGGTCGGTCTTGCATGCCGCGAGGAAGAGGTGCCCTTCGGATTTATCCGCAATGTCTCCGATCCGGTAATCAACGGCGCTCTGCCTGCCTCGATTCAGGACACCTGGGCAGGCTACATCTATAAGGAACGCGGATTGTTCACCAGTTTCAATGGTGCGCTGGCGACATGGGCGTTAATCGCGGGCGAATCGGACAGAACCTGACAAGGAGGTATGGCAATGGCGGCAATCTATGCAATCGGGTGTGACAAAAAGAACGGTGCATTGACAGTAAAGACAACATGGGAGGACTCGACGGCCAGCTCTTCTCTGGTATCGGGAAGTACCGGGTTTTGCAGCATTGAGGCATATGGACGCAATCTGCTGGTAGGGACGTGTCCGGAGAAAAAGCGACTGGATATCTATGACGTATCCGCAGGCGGGACGGAACTTGAGGATAAAGGATGGCTGGAGGTGAAGCTCGCCTATACCACAGTCAGTGGTTTCAGTGTCGCGGGTGTGCCGCACGTGGTGGCCTATGAGCCGAAGGCGGGGACTTTTGAATTTTTCCATGTAGCCCGGGATCTTACGCTGAAGAGTGTCTATAGCTACAGCAAAACCTACGGTTCGGTAACGACAGACTTTACCACCGTCGAGGCGTATGAGTATCAGGGAGAGATGCTGTTGCTGGGCTATAACAGCGCTAACGGGGATGTGAAGGTCTACCGGCTTCAGGTAACAGCATTTGAGCCGCTGACAATGCGGTGTGTCTGGTCAAAGGACTGGTCGCCGGGATGGGTTCGTTTCAGTTTTTTCAAGCTCGGTAAAGAGAACTTCTTTCTCAAAAGTAATATCCGGCATAAAACGGTGTATATCGATCACGTAAATGACGATGCTTCAACAGGCTCACGTCCGGTAGGCAGGCACCTGCCGTTGCCGCTGGATCTGAGTATCGTTCAGACTTTCGAAGTGGCCGGTTGTGTCCGTTTTATGGCTTACCGAGAATCAGGGGAAGCAGTGATAAACCGCCTCCACACTGATTGCCAGGGCTGGACTGAAGAACTCATGTTTACAGCAAAAGATCATGCTGTGTGTGCAGTGCCCTTGAGTCAGGGCGAGGAGTGTTTCCTGTTTATGTACTGAGACCGACTACTCGCAGCTGTCGCAGTGCATTTCGGCAAACCATCTCATAACCTGCTGAACAACCCGTGGCTGATTGTAGTTGCGGATGGATACGAAATGGATGTCGTTGAGCGGTGCGGGACGTGCTGTGTGGACTTCGCACAGTTGCCCGTCGGCGAGCTGGGACTCGATACAGTGGCGGGGAAAGACACTGATGCCAAGACCGCCTTGCACCATTTTGATGGCGCCGTCGATGGAGTTGATGTTGCCGGTGATGGGCAGGGTCAAAAAGTCCAGGTTACGTCGTTCAGGAAAATGGTGCAGAAGCCAGCGGTTGAAATAGATGTCCGCTCCCGGATAAGCGATGCAGGGTTGTTCGTGAATATTATCCCCGTTGATGCCATTTGCCGGTCCGGGGGCGGGTGCCGCAAGGATATACTCTTCCTGGCAGAAGAGCTGGAATTCGAGGTTGGGATGCTCGGGTTTTTTGGTGACAAAACCGAAGTCGATACGGTCATCCAGTACCATCCTGATTACATCATCACTGGGCGCCAGCTTAACGTCGAGCCGGATTAGAGGATACTGCCTGCGTTTTTCCAGCAACAGTGGGAAGTGGGGTGAACGCAAACAACTGGCGGGCATTGCGTAACTGACAAGCCCGGCGATGCCGTTGTATTCATGACGCAGCTCGGCAAGAAAGGCTTCCGTATTAGTTTCGTGCTCCTCGATATATTTTTTCAGCCTCTTTCCGGTATGCGTGAGGGTTACACGCTTTGCAATACGCTTGAACAGGGGCATGCACACCTGTTCTTCGAGTCGTGCAATATGTTGACTGACGCCGGACTGGGTCATGAACGCCTTCTGTGCAGCGGAAGTGAAATTTTCCGTTTCCGCTGCAGCCATAAAGGCTTTGAAGAGGCGGCTGTCGAGAAATCGCTGTTGTCGTTGTTTTTGCATGATTTGGACTCCTTATCCTGATGCGGATAATCGATGTTGTTTCCGTACCCCACGACTCATGTTTTAGGCAGGGTGTTGAACTGGAAGTTGAAGCTGCGTCCAGCCGTGACAGGAATGCCGGGAAATGATGTTGTGACCGGCATCGGAAGCGTCAATGATTCGTACGATGAATTGACGATAATGCGCAGCCCCTCAATACCTTCTAGTATGTTCCGGGTGGCGGGTTCGTGCCGCCAATGTGCCCAAACAACAATGAAGTCGTTTTGGAGTGCGAAGATGAGGCCATCCAGCCCCTCTGGGGGGGAGCGCTGGATGTTTTCCAGTCTTTGGATTGTGCGGCTGCGTGCTTCAGTATTGAACCCGGCAACCAGAACCACGGGGTTGCCTGTCTGCCAGTTGACAGTAGTGCTAAAGAGGGAGTAGTTGCCGTTGGGGAGTTGTTTGTTACTCGCCTGATCGAAAAGCAGGGGAAAGCTGCTGTGACTTTTCGGTGCCTCGGGCAGGGGCTGGAAGTTAAATATCGTACTGTGAAGCTTCTGGTAGGCGCGCCCCCCGGTTGAGGAGTTTTTGGCCTGTTCGTAATGCCTGCAACTGGGGTAGAAGACCAGTGCGATTTCGTCCGGGATGGCGGGATTGTTGTTTGCGGGAAGAACGGTTGGTAGGTAGGCGGTTAGCCCGAGTGGCTGCATGATTTGGACGGTTGCGGGAATGAATATGGAACCTAGTGATTCATAGAATTCCAGCCGGCCTTTTCCCTGGCGGAGCCGGGGAAGGGCGTATCCCACCCAAACGCGGACTGGAATGCCGCCATCGGTTTTTTGCGTTGTGGTACTTCCTGATGCACTCATTATGCCATCTCCCTTTTCGTGTTGTTGGTGTAATTGATAATACAAGGCTAAGTGTGTCAGATGAAACATGCTGTCTCAAAAGTCTGCACACAATGAGTGTCCGTGATGGCATATGGTTTGTCTGTTAATTAGATTTAAAAAATCCGTTAATACGATAAGTGTATGCGTTGACAAGTGAAGCTCGCATGAATCGAACGCAGTGTGTGAAACCCTCTTAATTAAAGCAAACACCCATTGGGCGATTTAGGTCAATAGCGTGTTCAATACTCTGACTTCCGCGTCATGCGTAAATTTCACACGGACAAGGTCGCGTAATACGCACCCCGATTACAACGTCGATGTCACCCTAACTTGAGCCGCCTCGGTCACCGTTTTCTGTTCCTGCAAAACGGCATACTCACCGCCTACGGCTATAACCCTTCGGGCTAAAGATGTTGGCCGTCAGCGCGATGTGTTGGTGTCCGCCCCGGACTTTTCATTCGGCTTGAAAATAAGAAGTTCCGGACGATCATCCCTACCTTGACGACGATGCGGGGTGTAGGAGCGTAGAATCTCTTTGTTTTAGAACCTCGTCCGTGTTGACTTGGTCTTTTCACCATTGCCTTTGGTTTCCCGGCCAGGCTTGTCTATGCTTTGTGGGAAGTCGGTGATAAGCGAGGGGTGTACGATGAACTTTCACAAGGTGCTTGTTGCTCTGCTGTTGATGCTATTAACAGTTTCAAGTTATGCGGGCTCATCGCGCCCGGTGGTAGACCAGAGTGTGCCGGCCGACGATACGGTTTCCCACGGCGGCCGGCTCTATGACAAGTGGTGGACGGAGCTGGGTATGCCGGAACCGACGACCACCCACCCCGCCTATCCGGACAGTGGGGCAAAGCGCGGCGCCGATACCTGGCGCTGCAAGGAGTGCCACGGCTGGGATTACCGCGGGAGTGACGGGGCTTATGCAAAGGGCAGTCACTATACCGGCATCAAAGGGATCCGTGACTATGAGGGCGCTGATCCCGCCGCCGTTTTACGGATACTGTCAAATGCCAACCATCAATATAGTCAGTTCCTGGCGCCGGAGGCGCTGGAGTATCTGTCGGAATTCGTGATCAGCGGTCAGGTCGATATGGCCGGCCATATCGACGCGGAGAGCAAGAAAGTGATCGGCGGTGAGCTGAAAAGGGGGGAGGCGCTGTATGAGAATAACTGCGCCCGCTGCCATGGTGAGGATGGACGCAATCTCAACTTCAGCGGCAATCCGGACGACCCGGAGTATGTGGGAACTTTAGCCAGGGGCAACCCTTGGGAGAGCTGGCACAAGATCCGCAACGGCCATCCCGGTTCGGCGATGCCCATGGGGCCGGGGATGATGGGGCGCTGGCGGCCCAATGAGTCGATGCCGCCGTTCCGCTCACTGTCACTGGAGGAGCAGTTGGCGATACTCACCTATACGCGTTCGCTGCCGGCGAAGTAGGTACTTCCTTACTTCCGTTTCACTTTGTTGCCGGTGATCATGGCGCCGACGAGGTTTTCCCGGTGGAGTATGCTGGAGACGATAACGCCGCTTAAATAGGAGAGGGTAAGGGTCGCCACCAGGGCTTGGTGGAAGAGGCGAACGCCGGGATCCCGGGGGCGAACGGTTTTTTCGTTGTTCATGGTTAATTTCCTGTTGGTTGGGGGGGAGCGGCGTACCGCTCCCCTTTTGCGTCAGGACGGCTGTCCCCTTACACCGCTACCGCGCTGTTAGAAGCTGTTACCTGGCTAATTACATTGCTCACAATGGCGGTGTCATCGGTGTTGGGGACACTGAATTTAGAACCAGGCCTTGATCCCGGCAACCCAGGCGCCCTTGCTGGTGTCACCACCTGCCGCCTCGGCATAGTCGGCGGTGCCGCCATAGAGGCCGGTCCAGCTATAACCCACATAGGGGGCGAACTCACGGCGGATTTGGTAGGCAAGGCGCAGCCCCAGGGTCAGATCGGAAAGTCCGCTGCCGATCCCCAGCTCCTCATCGTCCTTACTGTAGAGATTGGCCTCCAGTTCCGGAATCAGTTCCAGACGCTGGCTGAACCGGTACTCGTATTCGGCATCCAGCCGTGCGCCTACTCGCTCGTCCTCGCCGAAGAAAAGCGCCGCGTCCACCTCGAACAGGTACGGTGCGAGGCCGTTGAGGCCGACGGCCAGCCAGTCGCGTTCCGGCTCCGGCTTAAGGTCGCGCCGGGCGCCGACCTGCAGGTCCCAGAAGGGGCTGATGGCGCGGGAGTAGAGTAGCTGTACCTCGGCCTCCTCGGTCTCGCCGTCGTGGTACTCCCCTTCGGTCTTGAGCCACACCTTGTTGAGATCCCTGCCGAGCCAGGCGTCGGCCTTCCATGCCCAGGGATTGCCGGCATCGGTCTCGTGTACCTCAAGCTTGTCGATCTTGACCATGCTGATTAGCGGGTCGTCCTCCATGCCGGCGGCAAAACCGGTGGCGGGTATGCACAGCGCCAGCGGCAGTGTTAATAGTCGATTTAACATGATTATCTCCTTAACTGACGGTAACGGTGCGGAACATGCCGAGCATGTGGTAGAGCAGGTGACAGTGGTAGGCCCAACTGCCCTCGGCATCGACGTTGACCCGGTAGCTGATGCGCGAACCGGGCTGGACGATGACGGTGTGCTTGCGCGGCAGATAGTCGTTGTCGCCAGTCTCGAGATCGCTCCACATGCCGTGCAGGTGCATGGGGTGGTTCATCATGGTGTCGTTGACGAAGGTAATGCGCACCTGCTCGCCCAGCTTCCAGTGCAGCGGGTCGGCGTCGGCCGCCTTGACGCCGTTGATCGACCACATATAGCGGCCCATGTTGCCGGTCAGGTGCAGCTCGATTTCGCGGTCCGGATCGCGCGGTTCGGGCACGGCGCGCAGGTTGTAGAGATCGGCGTAGGTGAGCACCCGGCGGCCGTTGTTGCGCAGCCCCACCCCCGGATCGTCGAGGCGGTAGCTTGGCATCTCGGCGTGCATGTCCACATGCGGGCCGTTTTCGCTGGGGGCGTGGTGAACCGGTTTGCCGCTGAAGTCGGAAGGGTTGACGATCTTCCGTTCGGCCTCTGAGGTTGCATTGCCTTCCATCGCCATGCCGGGCATGGACATGGCGGCCAACTTACCCATGCCTTCCGGCTGTTGATTCATTGCACCCATATTGTGACTGCTGTGATCCATGGCCGAATCCATCGCCGAGGGTTTGTTGTTGCTCTGTTCCATGGTCGAATCCATTGCCGCCATGTTATGGCTGCTGTGATCCATGCCTGAATCCATCGCCGCCATGTCATGACTGCCGTGATCCATGCCGTCCATATTCATGCCCATATCACTGTGTGTGAGATCGGGGGTAGGGTCCATGGCCGGCACCTCAGCGTTTAGCGTCGGGTCCGGTGTAAGGGTGCCGCGGGCGTAGCCGGAGCGATCCAGCGCCTGGGCGAAGACGGTGTAGGCGCTGTCGTCATGGGGCTCGACGATGACATCATAGGTCTCGGCAACGCCGATACGGAATTCGTCGACACTGACAGGCTCAACATACTGGCCGTCTGCGGCAACAACGGTCATCTTAAGGCCGGGAATACGCACATCGAAGAAGGTCATCGCCGCACTGTTGATAAAGCGAAGGCGTATCTTCTCGCCGCGATTGAACAGCCCGGTCCAGCCCGAGGCGGGAGTCTGGCCGTTCATCAGGAAGGTGTAGGTATAACCGGTGACATCGGAGAGGTCGCGCCGGCTCATGCGCATCTCGTTCCACATCCGCCGATCTTTCCAGGTGGCCGCGATGCCCTTGTTGCGGATATCGTGCATCAGGTCGGTGTGCGTACGCTCCTTGAAGTTGTAGTAGTGGCTAAGCTTTTTCAGCTTGCGGTAGATGTCGTTGGGGTCTTCGTCGGACCAGTCGGAGAGGAGGACCACGTAGTCGCGGTCGTAACTGAACGGTTCGGGCTCGGCCGGGTCGATGACGATGGCGCCATAGAGGCCGGTCTGCTCCTGGAAGCCGGAGTGGCTGTGATACCAGTAGGTGCCGCTCTGGATCGCCGGGAAGCGGTAGCTGAAGGTTTCGCCGGGCTTGATACCGTGAAAGCCGTTGGAGACGCCGGGTACGCCGTCCATCTCGCTGGGCAGGATGAGGCCGTGCCAGTGGATGGAGCTGTCTTCGTCGAGCAGGTTGGTGACATTGAGGGTGATATCCTCGCCCTCGCGAAAGCGCAGCACCGGCGCGGGCAAGGTGCCATTGACGGTAGTGGCCCGTGCCACCGTACCGGTGAAGTTAACCGGCTGTTCGCCGATGGTCAGGTTGAAGGTGTTGCCGCGCAGGGTTTGTGGCAGCTGTTGCTTGACGGCGGCATACAGCGCCGAGGGGGCCAGCCCGGCCAGTGCCGTGCCGGCGCTGAGTCCCTGAACGAAGCGACGGCGGGATAGATTGAAGCCCGGGCCGCAATGCATGGGTAATCTGGACATGTGTGACTCCTCTGCAAGGTGACGACACAGGTGTGCCGTCGACCGCAAATAACGTTGAGATCGATTAATAGGTTGGTTTGCAGGGAGTCAGACTCTGGGAGGTCGGAACAGCAGGAAGGGGTGATTGCTCGGCGAGCCGCTTTCACCGGAGGGTATGAGCGGGTTAAGGGGGGTATGAGAAAACGCCGGCGGCGCAAGAACAATGGTGACGCTGCAGGCGCCGCACTGGTGGCAGCTGAGAGAGTCCGAGCAGTCGTCGCACATATTTGCTTCCACCGCATGGTGATGGCCGGTGTCATGCATGGCGCCGGTTAGGTGGTGCGCTGCCGGTATGGATTCGGCGAATCCGCGGGCAAATGGTGCCGTACCTAGCAACAGGGCCAGGAGCAGGAGTGTCCACTTGTCGTTGATTCGCAACATAGCATTATCATAGGATGATGGTTGAAAGATTCAACACTACAAAAACAGGGTGATATGCTCAAAGCGTCTTGTCATCCTTAGGGACCTCAACCGGGAGGAGAAGTTTCAAAGCCGGTGACAGCGGTGGATATAAAATAGTCAAGCCCCGTCTTGGAGTATGATTGGCGGCGCATGTTCACTGCCGGTTGAGGGCTGTGGAGGGCTCCCCGGGATACGTGAGATCAGATGAAACTTTTCCAAGAACCATAACGTTTGAAGTTTGGTCAGCCTTCCATTTAATGTGGGTGTTTCGAGGGTGCTATACGTGTTTTCTGCCACCATAGCGGAGACAGGCTGAATAGCTATAGAGTTCCCGGATTTCATTTCGAGCCCTAACCTGCGGACTTAGTCGGAATATCCTATGGTTTGGTGTAAGCCACAGCGAACCAGGAGTTGACGATGAACGACGAACAGAAGTCCCCTGTTTCGGAAGAGGGATTCGATTTTTCCGGACTCTCGGCTCTGTTTCTCAACTGCACGCTGAAGCCCACCGGGGTATTGTCAAACACCGAGGCGCTGCTTGAGGTTTCGAGATCGATCATGGCGGCGAACGGAGTCGCGACCGAGGTGATACGGCCGGTGGATTACGACCTGCCGCCCGGTGTCTATCCGGACATGACCGAGTACGGGTTTGTTCGCGATGACTGGCCCGAATTGTGCCGCAAGGTTCTCAATGCGGAAATTCTGGTAATCGCCACTCCCATCTGGCTGGGCGAGGAGAGTTCGGTCTGTCGCCGGATCATAGAGCGGCTCTATGGTGAGTCCGGCAAGCTGAACGAGAAGGGGCAGTATCGTTATTACGGACGGGTGGGCGGTTGCGTTGTCACCGGCAATGAGGATGGCGTCAAACACTGTGCGATGACTGTTTTGTATGCCCTGCAACACCTTGGCTACCTCATCCCCCCGCAGGCCGATGCCGGCTGGATAGGCGAGGCCGGTCCGGGGCCTTCCTATGCGGAGGAGGGATCCGGCGGACCTGAGAACGACTTCACCCGGCGCAACACCACCTTCATGACCTGGAACCTGATGCACATGGCCCTGCTGATCAAGGATGCCGGCGGAATTCCGGCGCACGGCAACCAGCGAAGCAAGTGGGATGCCGGCTGCCGTTTCAACCATCCGAATCCGGAGTACCGATAGCGTGCGTTGCCAGGTTTGGGTGGGTGTCTGAGTTATGCCTTTGCTGCGATGGCCGTGAACCTTTACAAAGCGCCCAGGGGGCCATCGCTTAGCGTGAGGGTTTTTCGAGAGGGTGGCACTATCTCAACTGCGACAAGGGCGTCAGGGGGCGCCATACGCAGGTTGCCACATTGGGGCTAATATTCAGCCGTAACGATTGACGCCGTTTCCACGTTCGCTTAACCCAGGATATTTCTTTATGGACTTTCCCACTCCTCCCGATGTGCATGGTCTCGCCGTGATGGCGTTGGTGGTGGTGGCATTGGTGCTGTTCACCCGGGACAGACTCCCCCTTGAGACATCGAGCCTGGTGGTGTTGGCGGTGTTGGTGGTGGGGTTTGAGCTTTTTCCCTATCGTGTGGAGGGTGAAGAGGCGCTGCATGCGACCGATTTTTTCCTCGGGTTTGGGCATGAGGCGCTGGTGGCGGTGTGTGCGCTGATGATTGCGGGGCAGGCGTTGGTGCGTACCGGTGCGTTGGAGCCGGTGGGAAGGCTGTTGGCGCGGTTGTGGTCGGTCAGTCCGGCGCTCTCGCTGCTGCTGACGCTGCTTGTGGGGGCATTGTTGAGCGCGGTTGTGAATAATGTGCCGGTTGTGGTGTTGCTGTTGCCGATTTTGGTGAGTGTCTCGCTGCGCAGCAAGCGCTCAGCCTCATCGATATTGATGCCGATGGGCTTTGCCACGCTGGTTGGGGGTATGAGTACCACCATCGGCACCTCGACCAATCTGTTGGTGGTGTCGGTGGCGGCGGATATGGGGCTGGAGCGGATGGGTATGTTCCAGTTCTTCTTTCCGGCGGCGGTGGCCGGCGGGGTCGCGATCATTTTTCTCTGGTTGGTGGCGCCGCGAATGCTGCCGCACCGCGAAGCGCATATGGCTGATACTTCGCCGAGGATCTTCAACGCCCACCTGTACGTCGATGAGGAAAGTTACGCCGCGGGCAAGACACTGTTGGAAGCTAGCGAGAAGGCGGGCGGTATGCTGCGGGTGACGCAAATCCAGCGCGGCGAAGAGGGGGTGCTCAAACCATTGCCGGATGTAGTGCTGCGGCCTGGTGATCGCCTGAGCGTGAAGGACACGCCGGAGAACCTCAAGGAGTTGGAGACGGTGCTGGGGACGAAGCTCTACGCCGGTGAGTCGCGGGTGGATGAGGAGCATCCGCTGGAGGATGAGGGGCAGCAGTTGGCGGAGATTGTGGTGACCCCGGGTTCGTTACTGGAGGGGAATACGCTGTCACGGCTGCGTTTTGCCGATTACTACCAACTGGTGACTCTGGCGTTACACCGTGCGGGGACGGCGATCCGGACGCTGCGCGAGGAGGTGGGGGATGTCCGGCTGAATGTGGGGGATGTGCTGTTGGTGCAGGGCAGCGCCGAGCAGATTGCCGAACTGAAGCGCAGCGGCGAGCTGTTGGTGCTGGATGCCACCAGTGATCTGCCGACTACACGACGTGCACCGGTTGCACTGTCGATCATGGCGGCGGTGGTTGTGGTGGCGGCGCTTGGGGTGTTGCCGATCGCGATCAGCGCCACCTGTGGAGTGTTGCTGTTGATCCTGACTCGTTGTCTGAGTTGGGGTGATGCGGCGCAGGCGCTGAGCACGCCGGTGATTATGATCGTGGTGGCGAGTCTTGCGCTGGGCTCTGCACTGCTCAAGACCGGTGGGGCGGAGTATTTGGCGCAGCTTTTCGTGGCGGTGAGTGCGGGCAGCTCTCCAGCGGTGATGCTGAGTGGGTTGATGCTGTTGATGGCGGTGCTGACCAACATCGTCTCCAACAATGCCGCGGCGGTGATCGGTACGCCCATCGCCATCGGGATCTCACGCCAGTTGGGTCTGCCGCCGGAGCCATTTGTGCTGGCGGTGCTGTTCGGCGCCAACATGAGCTACGCCACGCCGATGGCCTACAAAACGAATCTGCTGGTGATGAATGCCGGCGGTTACCGGTTCAGCGATTTTATGCGGGTGGGTGTGCCGCTGACGTTGATAGTCTGGCTGGTGCTTTCATGGTTGTTACCGGTGATTTACCAACTTTGACCGTTACTAATCGCCACTACGAGAAAGGCCGGATACAGCCGTCGATGCGGCGTCGGGCTATGCGGGGCGCCGTGTCAGGGCGAAAAGGATGAATCGGAGAAATGTATAAAACGTAGTTTCTTTTTGGTGACAGGGTGTATGAGCTTTGTACTGTCCGGGCCGGCTCTTGCTCGGCACATGACTTGAGGATGGTGACGGGAGACCTTACACTAGAGTGCCTTATTAATAATAACCACACAGGAACAATGTTTTAATGGAGTTCTTTGCCATGACTAAAAAGCCTGCTCGGCTTTTACGCCCCCTGTTGTTCGTCGGCTACCTTACTTCTTTCGCGGCGCTGCTGTTGATGTCAAACTTGGCCAGGGCTAATGAGGTTAGTCTTGCAATAAACCTTGGTTTGGCGCAGAAAGAGGCGGCGGAGAAGTACAAACCTGTGGTTGATTACTTAGCTCAGGCAACAGGGGAGCGGGTAAAGCTTAAGCTTAACTATAACTCTTTTGCCCACTGGGAGAAGATGCGTCGTGAGAATTACGATGTGGTGATCGATAACCCCGCGTTTACGGCGTTTCGCACCGATAGAATGGATTATACGGTAATCGGCAAGCTGCCCGATGTACTCAGCTTTACACTTGTTTCACATGTCGATGAAATGATGTTCGAGCCGGATGAATTGATTGGTCGTAATGTCGCTAGTGTACCTTCGCCATCGATATCCGCCCTGCGTCTTGAGCAAGTTTTTTCCAATCCGATGCGACAACCGAACTATATTCCGGTAGACCATTATGCGAGTGCTTTGCAGCTCATCATGGAGGGACGCGCCATCGGCGCCATGGTGCCCACGGGGCTGCTTGGTAGTTACAACAACCTGACTTCTGTTTATACCACAGAGCAGCTCCCCGCCCCCGGCGTCTCCGTCAGTTCAAAAGTGAGTCCCGATTTACGTAACACGATTCGCGAAGCTATGCTGAATGCACACCAGAGCGAGGCGGGACGCACCATGCTGGAGGCGCTGAATGTCACGCAAATTGAAGCGGCAAACAATGATACCTATGCGGGTCTCGAAGTTTTGCTGGAAGGATTGTACGGTTATTAATTGAGGTGTGGGGGAGTTTTTTGGGGAATCCAATAAAAGGGAGCGGCAATAGAATTGGGTGGCGCCATTCAGTTTAACTCCCTCACATCCAGGCTCTGAGGTTCCTTATACGTCACCACTAACGACACGGGTATGCGTCGCTGTCGTGTGGCTGATTTTTCCAACAACTTGGATAGTTGAAATGAACAAAGGTTCCGTGTTCTCCGAATTTCGGGACTAACATGGAATCCCCCCCCCCTCACTCCCGTTCCTTATCAGAAAATAAAGCTGGCTAAATGGTGGAAGTGTGTTAGAGTGAAGGTGCTACAGAGATTTTAATCGGCATATCAAGCAGTTCCTTCCAAGTTCTTCTCGAAAATCCTTTCATTACCTGTACGCACATTCGTTTTTTTAATTATTACTATTCAGGTGAATATAAATGGCTACAGGTACTGTAAAGTGGTTTAACGAATCCAAAGGTTTTGGCTTCATTTCTCAGGACGATGGCGGTGCTGATGTGTTTGTACACTTCAGCGCGATTCAGGGTTCCGGCTTCAAGACACTGACTGAAGCCCAGGCAGTAAGCTTTGTCGTTGAGAACGGACCGAAGGGCCCGCAAGCGAGCAGCGTTACCCCTCAGTAAGTACTGCTTGGCGCCTTGCCTTGTTGTCTAACGACAGGGCGGAGGGCGACCGAGACAGGCCGGCGTATTGCTTGCCCCTGAAAAGGCAGGTGCGCCGGCTTTTCTATTTTGAGCCCGGTAATGAATTCCCGGGGCGGTATATATAATTCCCTCCTAACACCCGGCCCCGGACAAATAAATATTCCGTGTTTGGAATTCGACTCCTTTGTGCCCTTACGCGTTTTCGGTTGCTTTCTTCGCGGGTGGGACTGCCAGGCCGCAGGCTTGCGGCCCGACGGCGAATTCGCTAGATTCATCCACTTGTCTCCCCGACCTTTTCCGGAGTATGTCATGTTGCGAATTGTCCTCTTTTTCTTCGCTTTAACCGCGGCAGTGTCGGTGTCGGCCGATGCGCCGAAGGGTTATCCCTTTCTTCCGTTTGATCAGGCGATGAGCCAGGCGCAGGCAAAAGGGAAGCCGGTGTTTGTCTATTTTGGCCGCTACGGCTGTGGTTATTGCGAGAAGACTAATAAGGAGGCCTTCTCCCGGGCGGAAGTCAAAGAGCGCTATACGCAGCACTATGTGCTTGCCTACGTCGACTCGGAGAGCGGCAAGCGACTTCGTCTGCCCAGTGGTGAGCGCATTACTGAGCGTGAGTTGGGGACCCGTTACAATGCCTTTGTCACACCGGTGTTCTCCTACCTGGACAGTAGCGGAGCGTTGCTGCACCGTTTGGTCGGTGTGCAGAGCAAGGCGACCCTGCTGGAGGCCGACGTGACGGCGCGGGCGAAACTGGCCGGGGAGGAGTAGAGGTATGCGCAGGGCAGTCTATTGGTTTTTTCCCTTTCTCTTCTCCACCGGCGCGGCGGCGGACTGGGAGTTTTCACCGCCGCTGACCATCAGTGATCAGGCCGGTGAGCGCTTTTTCCACCACCTGGAGTCCGCCGGGCGGCGCAATATTGCCGTCTCGGGCGAGACCGTGGCGGTGGCCTGGGAGGATGACCGGGACGGTACCCCGCGGATCTATCTGGCGCGCAAGGGGCTGGATGATGCGGACTTCTCTTCCGCCCTGCAGGTAAGCGGTGAGGGGGAGGCATTTGAACCGAGCATGGTGGCGCTGGAGGGCGGACGTTTTGCGCTGGCCTGGGAGGAGGAAGGTCGGGTGCGGCTGCGAGTGGTGAACCGTGAGGGGCGGCCGGGCCCGTTGATTGAGCTCGGGGAGGGGGAATCGGTACAGCCGAGCCTGCACTTTGGAGAGGGGACGTTGCGCCTGGTTACGGCAGAGCGCGAGGGGCGCTTCTCCCGCATCTATTTTCACCGTTTTGCCCTGCGCAAGGGTGAGTTGAAGCCACTTCGGCGCTGCGCCGTGGATGCCGCACCGCCGGAGGATCAGCAGCTCTACCCGACGCTCGCCCGGCAGCAGGGGGTGACGGTAGTGGCCTGGGAGGATCGCCGCCCCGGACACACCATCATCATGGCCGCAGAGAGTGAGGACGGTAAGGCGTGCGCCTTTTCCGATCCTAAGCGTATTAGTCTGCCGCCGGAGGATGAGGAGGAGGCGCCCTACGGGCGCGGCCACGGCGTGGCGCGGGTGGCGTTGGCAAGTTTCGGCAGTGATGGGATCTATGCCGCCTGGGCCGATAAGCGTGACTTTCGTGAGGGGTATGACATCTACGGAGCCGGTTGGCGTACGGAGCAGGGATTCGGTGCCAACGAGCGGGTGCAGGATGAATTCGGCGGCGTGGCCCGACAGTGGCATGTCACGCTGGCCGGTCAGGTGCAGGGGCGTCTGGTAGCCGCCTGGACTGATGAGCGCGACGGCAATGCTGACGTGCTGTTTAGCCGGCGGGAAGATGGGCAGTGGAGTGATGATCGCTCCCTACCGGGCGCCTCGGGCGCGGGAGAGCAGCTGCACCCTTCCATCACTTTGGATGGCGCGGGCAATCTCCACGCCGCCTGGGTGGAACGCGACGAGGTAGGCGGGTCCACACGGTTGCGGTACGCCGTCGGCCGGCTGCGCTAAAGGGTGTGCGGCGGGGTGTTGGCTTCGTCCAGCCCGTGCTGGAACAATCCTTCTAAGAGCCACGTTTTGTCGGAATTGGCATCGACTGGCATGGCGATGGCGCATGCCTCACGGATTCTGCGTTGTGGAGCTCCCATAAAAGCGGGATCAAGGAGAAGTGAGCCATAGAGCCTTGTTTGTTTTGTATGGCGGCACGGGATAGCCGGCGACACATGCGGTATCAGGCGAATATGGTTATAGCGTCGGCAGGCGCGATCCGCCTTTTACTTGTGATTGAGTGTGATTAACGAAAGACGATTCGAAGTTGACCCCGGCGAGCTCTGGCGGTTGTCTTTCCTCTGCTGTAATGCCTCCCCTCTCGTGTAGTATTTCTCGTGCGGTTGAGCCGGTAATGTTATCTATACTGTTAAAGTTAGTCATAAAACATGCTGTAGTTGACGGAGGAAGCGATGAATTCACACTTGATGGTCGTGCTTGTCCTTGTCGGTCTGGTTGTAGTGTTTGTGATTCAGAATGTGGTGGCGGTCGAAGTCCGGTTCCTCTTTTGGTCATTAGGAATATCTCTTTCGCTACTCATATTTTTGCTACTGGTCACGGGCGTCATTGTCGGTTGGTTTTTGCGTAGCTATATAAGTCACAGAAGAAATAAATCGATGAGGAAAGGCGGCTAAAATGTCGGTTCAGGGAGGAAGTGTTTTTGATAAAGTGACTGTGGCCTTGCCTCGTTTAAGAAGTTGAGCTTCATGAAAAATAGGCGATGACGTAAAAATAATTTTCTTTTACGGTGACGTTTAAGATAAATAAGCTTGATGAGCGTGTTCGTGTCATCAAAAGGCGTACGTTAAGTGGTGTTTTGCAGCGTTCATATATCTGTAAACACACATCTCCATCCACGTTTTTTACTGAAGAGAGTGTCCGGTCAGCGCGGCGGGATTAGGAGAATTCCGGTGACAGCATACTTAATTCACCCAGTCACTATACTGCCTTTAGGGTTGGTCTCATTGCGCCCTCATTTCCATCCTTGACCCAAATCAATCCCGAAGCACAGTGCAGCGACTACGCTATAGCTACTATGAAGTTCAGGTAGGATATTATGGCTCTTGTTGAAATTCAGACTCCGCCCTCCGGGCCGCTAAACAACGGACTCACCTTATTTGCCCTGGGTTTTCGCCCCTTTTTCCTATTCGCCGGTTTTGCGGCGATTGTGTTGCTGGGTTTGTGGTTATTGATCTATCGGGAGGCGTTGCCGGCGCCGGGTTACTACGGGGGCATCGCCTGGCACGGGCATGAGATGCTGTTCGGCTATACCATCTCGGTGGTGGCCGGTTTTCTGCTCACGGCGGTGCGGAACTGGACCGGGATCCAGACGCCGCGCTACTGGCCGCTGGGCGGGCTGGCGCTGTTGTGGCTGTTGGGGAGGCTGGTGCCGTTCGTGCCAGGGCTACCGGGGTGGCTCGTTGCGCTGGTGGATTTCGCCTTCCTGCCGCTGCTGGCGCTGGGGATCGCCGTTCCGTTGTTCCGGAGCAAGCAGCCGAGCAATATCCCCTTCGTATTTATCCTCCTGGTGCTGGCTGTAGCCAATGCTCTATTTCACCTGGAGCTGCTTGGTTGGGCGGAAAATACCCTGCAGGCGGGGATTCGTCTGGCGGTGGGGGTGATCGTGTTACTCATCGCGGTGATGGGCGGGCGGGTGATCCCGTTCTTTATCGAGCGGGGGCTGCCGGGGGTGCAGAACCGCAACTGGCCGTGGCTGGAGAAGCCGGCGATTGCCTCGGTGATGCTCTTTGTGCCGGCGGATCTTTTCCTGCCGGGCAGTGGTGTGACTATTGCCGTCACCTTCGCCGCGGCGGCGATTCATCTTCTGCGCGTGGCGGGGTGGTATCACCACCGGGTGTGGACGGTTTCGTTGTTATGGGTGCTGTTCATCGGTTACCTCTGGATCGGCATCGGCCTGTTGCTGCACGCCCTTGCCGGTATGGGGCTGATTAATCCGATGCCGGCGCTGCACGCCTTTACCGTGGGCGCTATCGGCGTCCTGACCCTGGGAATGATGGTGCGGGTGTCCATCGGCCATACCGGGCGGCAGATGCAGGCACATCCGCTGATGGGCTGGGCCTTCGCCTTTGTCGCGGCGGCGGCGGTGGTGCGGGTGATTGTACCGATGATCTGGCCCGGTTTGTATGTGCGCTGGGTCGATATTGCCGGATTGCTGTGGATGCTGGGGTTTGTGCCGTTTGTGGTGATCTACTATCCGATGCTCACCAAGCCGCGGGTGGATGGGCAGGATGGGTAATCTAAATAACGAGTAGGAGCGGCATCCTGCCGCGATTAAAATAATAAATTCGCGGCTGGAAGCCGCTCCTACAGTTTGCGAAAGCTGATATGGTAGGAGGAGGCAACATCGGGAGCTTCCCTTGAAACTCGTCTACACCACCTCCAACGCCCTGCTGGTCAACCATGTGCGCAACCTCCTGGAGGTGGCGGGCATCGAGGTACGGATGAAAAACCAATTTCTCGGCGGCGGTGCCGGTGAGTTGCCGCCGACCGAGGCGTGGCCGGAGCTGTGGGTGGATGAGGCGGATTTCAGCCGCGCTGAGCAGGTGGTTATGGAGTTTACCCAATCTGATCGACCCCAAACGGAGTGGCGCTGTCCCAACTGCGGCGAACAGGTTGAGGGGCAGTTCAGTGTCTGCTGGAACTGTGGTACCCCCCGCCCTTAGAAGCAGCCTCAAAATTGCTCTGGCACGCTGATACGGTGTTGATCCGGAGAAGATCCCGAAACTGTTGCGCGCCTGTAAAAACATGTCCCTAAAACGGGCTGCGGTTGGAGGATGAGCGTGAGCGCTGGCTGACGGCGCTGGCGGAGATCTCCGCGCAACTCTCCGCTCAGCAGGCCACTGCGTCAGGAGGAGATCACCGAGGAGATCGAAAACATCCTGCTGGGATCTGAGGGGGGCGGTGGTTGGTTTCCGGGTCGCCGCTGATGGTAAGGAGCGGTGCCGGGGGACACAAAATCGCGACCGGGGCGGTCGCTCCCACAGGGGGAGTGGCGAACGTCCGGCCGCGATAAAGCATCTCAGTGGGTCTGTGGGAGCGGTCGTCCCGGCCGCGATTAAGGCTTCAGGCCAGGTAGCGCCCGCCGGCACCCACGGCGATGGTGATCACCCCCAGGATCGCGTTGATGCCGACCATATCGCGGATACGGTCGATATGCGCCTTGCCCTTGGGCCAGGCCTGCTCGGCCACCGCCTGCTTGAGCTTTTTGAAGGGGACGAAGTAGACATAGAGGTAGATGGCGATCATCAGCAGCCCCAGCCCGTGCATCACATGGATATAGAGTCCCGCACTGGCCATGCCGCCGAAGACCCCGAATAGCATCCAGTATCCGGTTGCCGGGATGATGATCACCGAGGCCCAGACCCAGGGGAAGAAGCGGTTGAACACCCCCACCCACAACGGCTGGCGCATCGGCGGCTCCAGTTGCGCCGCGGCGACCGGGCGCAGCATCTGGTGGGCGAAGATCATCCCGCCGACCCAGATAACGGCGGCCAGCAGATGGAGGGTGACGGCGATACTCATTGGTGTTTTTCTCCTTAAGCGGTTCTTTACATTATGGTTTGACGGTTTGGCCGGTTAGCATGGTCAAACGGCAATCAGCTGCCCGGTTCCTGCTATACAGGTTGGGGTCAGGAGGCGGTATGGCAAGTATAACCGAGGGGTTTTGTCGTCCAAATGTCGCAATACGGCGGTTTAACAGGTAATATTTGCGGTTCTTTTGTGGTCGCCGTCGGCGGTATCGGCGGTACGAACAACCAATTTTAAGAGGCGAATACCATGGCGGATTACAAGATTGCCCCCTCCATCCTGTCGGCCGACTTTGCCCGCCTGGGTGAGGAAGTTGATAACGTTATCGCATCCGGTACCGACATCGTGCACTTCGATGTCATGGACAACCACTATGTGCCCAACCTGACCATCGGTCCGCTGGTCTGCGAGGCGCTGCGCAAGCATGGCGTTACCGCCGACATCGATGTTCACCTGATGGTCAAGCCGGTGGATCGCATCGTCCCCGACTTCGCTGCGGCCGGTGCCTCCTACATCACCTTCCACCCGGAGGCCTCCGACCATATCGATCGCACCCTGCAGTTGATTAAGGGTGAAGGCTGCAAGGCCGGCCTGGTGTTCAACCCGGCCACCCCGCTGGATGTACTGGAGTGGGTCATCGACAAGGTCGACATGGTGCTGCTGATGTCCGTCAATCCCGGCTTCGGCGGTCAGAGCTTCATCCCGGCGACGCTTGAAAAGCTGCGCCAGGCCCGCAAAATCATTGATGAGTCAGGCCGTGACATCCGCCTGGAGATCGACGGCGGCGTGAAGGCCGACAATATCCGTGAGATCGCCGAAGCGGGCGCCGACACCTTCGTCGCCGGTTCCGGTATCTTCGGCAAGGGCCAGGAAAGCGATCCGAACCGCTACGACACCATCGTCAAGCAGTTCCGCGACGAACTGGCCAAGGTCGGTAAGTAAAAACCGCTTAACCGCAAAGGCGCAAAGAACGCAAAGAAAAGTATTCGAATGCTCAGACCGTCATTCCGGCGAATGCCGGAATCCAGAAGATGCCGGGTAGGATTCTCCTGTGATAGAAATGACGGCTAAAGCAAGTTGGTATTTGAATTTGGTGCTTCCTTTACGGCCTTCGCGCCTTTGCGGTGAGATTTATTTATGATGAAAAAACCTGAAATGGTGCTTATTGATGTGGACGGCACGCTGGTCGACAGCGTGCCGGATCTGCACTTTTGCGTCGATGAGATGATGAAGGCCCTGGATATGCCGCTGCGCGGTGAGGCCAAGGTGCGTACCTGGGTCGGCAATGGGGTGGAGCGTCTGGTGCGCCGCGCCCTGACCGACAGCCTCGACGATGAGCCGGAGGACGCCCTGTTCGACAAGGCCTATCCGATCTTCCTCGATCTCTATGCCGAGAACACCTCCAAGCGATCAAGGCTCTATCCGGGGGTGATCGAGGGGCTGGACTACCTGCAGTCGGCCGGCTACAAGCTCGGCTGTGTGACCAATAAGGCCGAGCAGTTTACCGTGCCGCTGCTCAAGGACCTGGGTATCTTTGAACGCTTCGGCATCGTCGTCAGCGGCGACACCCTGGCGGAGAAGAAGCCCCATCCGCTGCCGCTGCTGCATGCGGCGGAGCACTTCGGCGTGAAGCCGGAGAACGCGCTGATGCTGGGTGACTCGATGAGCGATGTAAAGGCCGCGCGCGCCGCCGGTTTCCAGATCGTCTGCATGAGCTATGGCTACAATCACGGTATCGACATCCGCGACTCAAACCCTGACGCGGTAATCGACTCAATGGCCGAACTGCCCTCCGTATTGGAGAGTGCAGCCTAATATTTATTTCTCACCACAGAGACACGGAGAGCACAGAGGCAAGTCGACTTTGTGAACTGTCGATTCTCAGTCAGGCCTATGGTGATGAGGGGCTTGTCAATTAATATCCTCCGTGTACTCTGTGTCTCTGTGGTGAATAGTCATTTATCCGTGGTACATTGAAACTAAAGTCACTATTGGGATGAACGAAATGGAGAGAAAGCAACTGGACAAACGATGGCGCAGCTGAGGCTGCTCCCTTTGCTTTCGTCTTTTTTCCGTTTCGATCAAACCGATGGGTGATGATTCATGACTCCTGAACAATTTAAGGTCCTGGCCGATCAAGGCTATAACCGCATCCCGCTGATGCGTGAGGTGCTGGCCGACCTCGATACCCCTCTAAGTACCTACCTCAAGCTGGCCGATGCGCCCTACAGCTACCTGTTCGAGTCGGTGCAGGGCGGCGAGAAGTGGGGGCGTTACTCCATCATCGGCCTGCCGGCCCGCACCCTGCTCAGTGTGCGTGGCAACCAGGTGACCGTGACCACTGACCATGAGGTGGTGGAGCAGGTGGAGGTCGCCGATCCGCTGGCCTTTATCGAGGCGTTCCAGGCCCGCTACAAGGTGCCGGAGGTCCCTGATGTTGATCGGGGCCTGCCCAATTTCACCGGCGGGCTCGTCGGCTACTTCGGCTACGACACCGTGCGTTATATCGAGCCGCGCCTGGCAGACTGTCCCAATCCGGATCAGATGGGCACCCCCGACATCCTGCTGATGCTCTCCGATGAGGTGGTGGTGTTCGATAACCTCAGCGGCAAGCTCTACGTGGTGGTACACGTCGACCCGGACGAACCGGCGGCGCTGGAGAAGGGCGCGACCCGCCTTCGCCAGCTGGTGCATCTGCTGGACCAGCCGATACGCCGTCCCGAGTACACCGCCCCGGCCGAGGTGAATGAGGAGGACTTTGTCTCCGGTTTCACCCGGGAGGGCTTCGAAGGCGCGGTGGAGAAGGCGCGCGAGTACATTGTCGACGGCGATATCATGCAGGTGGTGCTCTCCCAGCGCATGTCGATCCCCTTCGCCGCGCCGCCTTTGGATCTCTACCGGGCGCTGCGTATCCTCAACCCCTCGCCCTACATGTTCTATCTCAATCTGGACGAGTTTCATGTGGTCGGCTCCTCGCCGGAGATCCTGGTGCGGTATGAGGAGGGCATGGTTACCGTGCGGCCCATCGCCGGCACCCGCCCGCGCGGCAAGGATGAGAACGAGGACCGGGCGCTGGAGGCCGATCTGCTCGGCGATCCCAAGGAGCTGGCCGAGCACCTGATGCTCATCGATCTGGGGCGCAACGATGTGGGCCGCATCGCCGAGACCGGCAGTGTGGAGCTGACCGACAAAATGGTGATCGAGCGCTACTCCCACGTGATGCACATTGTCTCCAACGTCGAAGGGAAACTCAAAGACGGCATGAGCGCGATGGACGCCCTGCGTGCCACCTTCCCCGCGGGCACCGTCTCCGGTGCACCGAAGATCCGCGCCATGGAGATCATCGACGAACTGGAGCCGGTCAAACGCGGCGTCTATGCCGGGGCTGTAGGATATCTCGGTTGGCACGGCAACATGGACACGGCCATCGCCATTCGTACCGCGGTGATCAAGGAGAAGACCCTGCACATACAGGCCGGTGCAGGCATCGTCTATGACTCGGTGCCGCGCAAGGAGTGGGAAGAGACCATGAACAAGGGGCGTGCCGTCTTCCGCGCCGCCGCCATCGCCGCGGCCGGGCTAGACAACAAACAGCATCGGTAACAGACAATTAACCGCAAAGGCGCAAAGTGCGCGAAGGTGCGAAAAGCTCTGGAGGGAGGTGCTCCCTTCACTGTTTGGCTGCTTTGAGGTTTACCAACACTATCAAGCAGCGCAGGGAATCAACGGTGAGTGAAGGTTAAGTCCGTAATACACTTTGCGTACTTTGCGCCTTTGCGGTGAGAGGGTTTTTTATATGTTGGTAATGATCGATAACTACGACTCCTTTACCTACAACCTGGTGCAGTACTTCGGTGAGCTGGGTGCGGAGGTGAAGGTTTTTCGCAATGATCAGGTGACGATATCCGAGATCGAGAAGTTGAGTCCGGATCACCTGGTGATCTCCCCTGGTCCGTGCACGCCGAGTGAGGCGGGCATCTCCATCGAGGCGATCAAGCACTTCGCCGGCAAGCTGCCGATCCTCGGTGTCTGTCTGGGGCATCAGGCCATCGGCCAGGCCTTCGGCGGCGCAATCGTGCATGCCAAGCAGATCATGCACGGCAAGACCTCGATGGTGTATCACAGTGACCTCGGTGTGTTTAAGGGGCTCGCCAACCCGTTCGAGGCGACCCGCTACCATTCGCTGGTGATCGAGCAGGCGAGTCTGCCCGAGTGCCTGGAGGTGACTGCCTGGACGCAGGACGAGGACGGTTCGGTGGATGAGATCATGGGGGTGCGCCACCGTGAGTTCATGATCGAAGGAGTGCAGTACCATCCCGAGTCGATCCTCAGCCAACACGGCCACAGGCAGCTTGCCAATTTCCTCGAGATGAGTGGCGGGGTTCGCCAGTAATTTAACGCAAAGGCCGCAAAGATGCAGAGAACGCTAAGATAATTAACGCTTATTGTTGATGTAGTCCCATCCTTTGCGGCCTCTGCGTCATTGCGAACTTTGCGTTATAAGCTTTTTTCCACAGGATTTACTTTGACATCAACTCCGCAACAACAGGCGAAGGGTCTGCCGTTGTCATTGGTGGTAGCGGCGCTGGCGATGCTGGCGCCGTTCACCATCGATACCTACCTGCCTTCGTTTCCGGATATTGCAGCGGAGCTGTCGGCCAGCCATGTGCAGATGCAGCAGACCCTGAGTCTGTATCTGCTGGCTTTTGCCGTTTCCACGCTGATCTACGGGCCGCTCTCCGACAGCTTCGGCCGCCGTCGGGTGATCATGGTGGCGCTGACGCTCTACACCCTGGCCTCCATAGGCTGCGCCATGGCCGAGGATATCCACCAGCTTATCCTGCTGCGCATCGGCCAGGGCCTCTCGGCCAGTGCCGGGCTGGTCGCCGGGCGGGCGATGATCCGCGATGTCTATCACGGCCCGGAGGCCCAGCGCGTAATGGCTCGGGTGATGCTGTTGTTCGGCATCGCCCCGGCGGTGGCGCCGCTCATCGGCGGCTGGTTGCATGATCAATTCGGCTGGCGGTCGGTGTTTGTCTTCCTCGCCCTGGTTGCCGCCGCCCTGGTGCTGATGATTGGTGTGGCCACCCGGGAGACCCTCGCTAGGGAGCGTCGCCACAGCATTCACCCTGTGGCCGTGGGCCGTGCCTACGCCAGGGCCTTTCGCAGCGGCAAGTTCATGGCGTTGGTGTTCTGCTTCGCCCTGATGTTCAGCGGCTTTTTTCTCTACGTGGCCGGGGCGCCGACGGTGATCTACGACTTTCTCGGCCTGGGGGTGAACGATTTCTGGGTTCTGTTCGTACCCAGCGTGGTGGCCATTATGGCTGGTTCACAACTCTCCGGCCGGCTGGCCGGGCGGCTGTCGCCGAAACGTACCGTGAGTATCGGTTTCGGCCTGATGCTGGCAGCGGCGCTGATAAATGTGGTGCAAGGGATGTTAATGATGCCGGCCACATTTAACGTGGTGGCGCCGTTGGCGCTCTATGTGTTGGGCATGGCGCTGACCATGCCCAACCTCAACCTTATGGCGCTGGATTGTTTCCCGCACAACCGGGGCATGGCCTCGGCGATGCAGAGCTTCGTGCAGATGACCTTCACCTCGCTGGTGGTGGGGGCGGTGGTACCGCTGGTGGCGGTCTCTGTAACGATGCTGGCCCTGACCATGCTCGGACTGAATCTGGCCGGCTTTCTCCTTTGGCAATGGCTGAAACACCAACACGGCGGTTGCGAGCGGACCGATTCGGCTTGACCCCTCGGGGTGGGGGCGACAAAATCGATGGTTCTGAATATTCATCACAGAGCCACAGAGGACGCAGAGCACACGGATGTTACAAACAGTGTGTATATCTGCGGTAGGGGTGGTTCAATCGGCAATGCGGTACCGGATTGCGATGAACCCGATAACAATTCTTCTCTGTGTTCTCCGCGTCTCTGTGGTGCAACATTAAATCAATACGGTAGATAGTTATGGATATGCAGGCGGCGATTCGGGCGGTAACCGAGGGGCAGAATCTTTCCAGTGAGCAGATGCAGCAGGTCATGCGCCTCATCATGACCGGTCAGGCCAGCGATGCGCAGATCGGCGGTTTTCTTATCGGTCTGCGGATGAAGGGGGAGACGGTCGATGAGATCGCCGCCGCGGCGAAGGTGATGCGTGAGCTGGCCACCGGGGTGAAGGTCTCCGGTGAGCATGTGGTGGATATCGTCGGCACCGGCGGCGACGGTTCGAATACCTTTAATATCTCCACCGCCAGTACCTTTGTCGTCGCGGCCGCAGGCGGCAGGGTGGCCAAGCACGGTAACCGTTCCGTCTCCTCCAAGTCCGGTGCGGCGGACCTGCTCGATGCCGCCGGGGTCAATCTGGAGATCTCCCCGGAAGGGGTCGCACGGTGTATCGATGAGGTGGGTGTGGGCTTTATGTTCGCCCCGATGCACCACAGCGCCATGAAACACGCCATCGGCCCGCGCAAGGAGATGGGGGTACGCACCATCTTCAATGTGCTCGGCCCGCTGACCAATCCCGCCGGCGCCCCCAACCAGCTGCTCGGTGTGTTCAGTGATGCGCTGGTGGAACCGCTTGCCGAAGTACTGAAACAACTGGGCAGTAATCACGTACTGGTGGTTCACTCCGAGGACGGTATGGATGAAATCAGCATCGGTGCCCCGACCCATGTGGCCGAGCTGAAAAACGGCACTATCGATACCTATACCGTGCAGCCCGAGGATTTCGACCTTGAGCGGGCCGATATCGCCGCGCTGGCCGTGGACGGTGCCGAACAGTCGCTGCAAACGGTTAAGGCTGTGCTTGGCGGTGAGGCGGGTCCTGCCCGTGATATCGTGCTGCTTAATGCCGGCGCGGCGATCTACGCCGCCGACCTGGTCGACAGTCTGGCCGAGGGGGTCAAACGCGCCGCCGAGGTGATCGACAACGGCGAGGCGATGAAGAAGCTTGAGGCCCTGGCGGCTGTTTCCAATAAGATATAATCGCCACAGAGCACACAGAGAGCACGGGGGGTTCAAAGGCAAACTACAGAGTGTGCAGTTAAATCAAAGCCTGCGTGCGCATTCTCGTATTGACACGGATTCATGAGGATACAAACTCCGTGACCTCTGTGTTCTCTGTGGCAAAGAAATATAATCAATTTGGTACCTAGGATGAGTGATACCCCGGATATTTTGAAGAAGATCGTCGAGCGCAAGCACGAGGAGATCGCCGAGCGGCAGCAGAGCCGCAGTCTCGAAGAACTGAGACAGCAGCTCAATGGCGCCTCTGCGCCACGCGGTTTCGTCGCGGCGATTCGCGCCAAACTGGAGGCGGGGTTACCGGCGGTGATCGCCGAGGTGAAGAAGGCCTCCCCCAGCAAGGGGGTGATACGCGAGAACTTTGTCCCTGCCGAGATCGCCACGAGTTATGAAAAAGGCGGGGCGGCCTGCCTGTCGGTGCTGACCGATATCGACTTTTTCCAGGGCAGCGACGAATACTTAAGGCAGGCGCGTGAGGCCTGTGCGCTTCCGGTGCTGCGCAAGGATTTTATTGTCGATCCTTACCAGGTGGTCGAGGCGAGGGTGATCGGTGCCGACTGTATCCTGCTTATCGCCGCCTGTCTGAGCGATACGCAGATGCAGGAGCTGAGTGCCCTGGCGGTGGAACTGGGGATGGATGTACTGGTGGAGGTGCATGACGCTCTAGAGCTGCAGCGCACCCTGCCGCTGAACCTGCCGCTGGTGGGGATCAATAACCGCAATCTGCGCACCTTCGAGACCAGCCTGGATACCACGCTGGAGTTGTTGGCCCAGATCCCCGAGGGGCGGATCGTGGTGACCGAGAGTGGCATTCACAGTCCCGCGGATGTGGCGCTGATGCGAAAGAATGGGGTTAACAGCTTCCTCGTCGGTGAGGCGTTTATGCGGGCCGATGAGCCGGGGGAGAAATTGGCGGAGTTATTTGCAATGTAGGAGCGGCTTCCAGCCGCGAAAGGGCATTCAATCGCGGCTGGAAGCCGCTCCTACAGGTTGTGGGGCTTAGCGGGTGCCGTAGACGACGATGGTCTTGCCCTTGGCGCTGATAAGGTCCTGCTCCTCCAGGGCCTTGAGGACGCGACCGGCCATCTCGCGGGAGCAGCCGACGATACGCCCCAGTTCCTGGCGGGTGATCTTAATCTGCATGCCGTCCGGGTGGGTGATGGCGTCGGGGCTGTTGGCCAGGTCGAGCAGGGTGCGGGCGATCCGGCCGGTCACATCGACGAAGGCGAGATCGCTGACTTTACGGCTGGTCTTGCGCAGACGCATGGCCATCTGCGAGGCCAGCTGGAACAGGATCTCCGGGTCTTTTTCCGAAAGCTGACGGAAACGGGAGTAGCTGATTTCCGCCACCTCGCACTCGTTGCGGGCGCGCACCCAGGCGCTACGACCCTGGGTTTCATCGAACAATCCCATTTCGCCGAAAAAGTCGCCATGGTTGAGATAGGCGAGTACGATTTCGTGTCCGTCGTCATCCTCGATTAGGACCGTGACTGACCCCTTGATGATGTAATAGAGTACGTCCGGTGTGTCACCGGCACAGATGATTGTGCTCTTTGGAGGATAGCGACGACGGTGGCAGTGCTCCAGAAAGCGCTCTACTGCCGGGCTTAGCTTGTTGGGTGCCGTAGCCGTCATGCTGGTTCCTTACTGTTAAGGCGGTAAATTTGCTGAATGTCCATAGATATACCAGCCAAACTATTGCTTAGCAAGTAAAATCAATGGGTTTGGTGACAGAGTTGGAAATAAATCTGAGGGTTGGGTTTTTATGATGAAAGCACGTATTAAGTGGGTGGAGGGGGCGACGTTCCTCGGTGAATCGGGCAGCGGTCACGCGGTGGTGATGGACGGTCCGCCGGATATGGGTGGACGTAACCTCGGTGTGAGGCCGATGGAGATGATGCTGCTGGGCATGGGGGGGTGCACCGCCTTCGATGTGGTGCATATCCTGAAAAAATCCCGCGAGGCGGTGACCGACTGTGTCGCGGAAATGAGCGCCGAACGGGCCGAGAGCGAGCCCAAGGTCTTTACCCGCATCCATGTTCATTTCATCGTCAAGGGGCGGGAACTGAAGGAGAACAAGGTGAAAAAGGCGGTCGATCTGTCGGCGGAAAAGTACTGCTCAGCGTCTATCATGTTGGGTAATGCCGGGGTTGAGATTACCCATGACTATGAGATCATCGCAGAATGAGTGTGGAGCGCCCCAAAGCGACAGCCGGTATGCACCATGTGGCCCTCTTCGTCGAGGACCTGGCCGCCTGTGAGCACTTCTATGTGGAGCTGCTCGGCATGCGGGTGGAGTGGCGTCCGGACCCGGAGAACGTCTATCTGACCTCCGGCAGCGACAACCTGGCCCTGCACCGGCTCAAGGCCGACTACAATGGCCCCCAGCATCTGGACCATATCGGTTTTATCCTCAACACCCCCGATGAGGTGGACCAGTGGTTCGCCTTCCTGCGCGAGCACGGCATTACCATGAAGACCAATCCCCGTACCCATCGCGACGGCGCACGCAGCTTCTATTGTCTCGATCCGGGCGGCAACACGGTGCAGATGATTTTTCATCCCCCTCTTGCCGGGAATGTTGGATAATCCGCCTGTCGGGACCGGGGGGCCGGTCCCTTTTGATTTTGGAGTGATGCTTTCGTGGTAAAACAGAGAAAACTGAAGCTGCACGGTTTTAACAACCTGACCAAGACCCTCAGCTTCAACATCTACGATATCTGCTACACGCAGACCGAGGCCCAGCAGCGCGAGTACATCGAGTATATCGATGAGGTCTACAATGCCGAGCGGCTGACCCAGATCCTGACCGATGTCTCGGATATCATCGGGGCCACTATTCTCAATATCGCTCGCGAGGATTACGAGCCCCAGGGGGCCAGTGTCACCATTCTGATCGCCGAGGAGTCGGATGCGGCAGAGCAACTCTCCAACAGTGAGTCTCCCGGGCCGCTGCCCGAGACGGTGGTCGGCCATCTGGACAAGAGCCACCTGACCGTGCACACCTACCCGGAGAGCCACCCCCATGAGGGGATCGCCACCTTCCGTGTGGATATCGATGTCTCCACCTGCGGCCGCATCTCACCGCTTAAGGCGCTCAATTACCTGTTGCACAGCTTCGAGTCGGACATCGTGACCATGGATTACCGGGTGCGCGGTTTTACCCGGGATGTACGCGGTAAGAAGCATTTTATCGATCACAAAATCAACTCGATCCAGAACTATATCGCCAAGGACACCAAGCTGCGCTATGAGATGATCGATGTGAATGTCTATCAGGAGAACATCTTTCATACCAAGATGATGCTCAAGGACCTGGACCTGGACACCTACCTCTTTGACATCGATGCCGATGATCTGAGTCGGGCCGAGGCGAAACGTATCCGCAGCCTGGTCGAGCGGGAGATCCGTGAGATCTTCTATGGACGGAATATAACCCGCTCATAATTGGCGGGCTTTTCCGAGAAAAGCGGGGCCTTTAGGCCGAATGCCGATCAGTTAAGCGGTAATTTAACATGTAGGAGCGATCGTCCCGGTCGAGACAGTCACACCCAGTAGGCGGTCTTGGTCATCACCTTGGAGGTGAGTTTCATCATTGCCTTGATGGGTGAGGGGAAGGGGGCGCCGCCGGCATTCTGCGCCATGTCGGCATGGCGTGCCTCATCCTCATGCATCTGCTTGAGGATGGCGCGAGTCTTCTTGTCTTCCGGTGAGAGCTTTTCCATGTGCGACTCCAGGTGGCGGCAGACCTGATGCTCGGTCTCCACGACGAAGCCCAGGCTCCATTTGTCGCCGATCGCCCCGGCCAGCGCGCCGATGGCCACCGAGCCGCCGTACCACAGCGGGTTGAGGTAGCTCACATGGGTGCCCAGTTCGCGGGCGCGTCGTTCGCACCACTCCAGGTGATCATTCTCCTCCAGCGCGGCACGTTCCATCTTTGACCTGACTTCGGGCAGTTTGGCGGTCAGCGCCTGGCCCTGATAGAGCCCCTGGGCGGAGACCTCGCCGGCGTGGTTGATGCGCATCAGTCGTCCGGCCAGATCCCGTTCGCTGTCACTCAGCGGGGTCTCGTCAATATCGGCGGAGGGGTTGGGGCGCTCGGTGACGATCGGCTTGCCCGCTACCGTACGAAGCGCGGTGTCGAGGTTGATAAACAGCTTGTCCAGGGGGGAGTAGTTGCGCATGGTCACTCACTTGTTCCGGGTCGGATATCAGTGATCCTATTATTGTCCAGATGGCCCGAAATTAACAAATCAGCCCTGCAGGCTGCGCGCCATCAGCACCACGGGGTGCACCACCTCAATCTCTACTCCCCGTCCCTTCATTCCGGCGGCCAGGTGGAGGGCGCAACCGGTGTTGTTGCTGATCAGCAGTGCGGGCCGCTCTTTGTCTATGGCATCCAGCTTGGGCTCACGCAGGGCGTTGGCGATCGCCGTTTCGGTCAGCAGGTAGCTGCCGGCGGCGCCGCAGCATTGGTCGTTGCCGGGTAGCGGTTTTACGGTCAGTTCCGGGATATGGGACAACAGCTTTTCCATCGCATCGGGCTTTCGCAGGACATTACGCTGGGTGCAGGGCAGGTGCAGTGCAACCTCCATCGATTGCTGCCCCAGTGCAATCCCACTCTCCGGCCAGTGCTCCTGCAGAAAATCGCATACTTCGTAAAGAGGGGCGGGTAAGGGTTCGCCGTAGTCGGCTTCATATTCAAACAGCTGCGCGGCGCAACCGCTGGCGGTGCTGATGATGGCATCGAGCTCCAGTCCGGTGAAGGCGGCAATATTCTCTCCGGCCAAAGAGCTTGCCGTTCCGGTCTCGCCGTTATGTTGGTGCAGCGAGCCGCAGCAGCCCTGTTGCCGGGGTATGTGGACACCATAGCCCAGGGTAGTAAGCAGGGTGATAGTGGCCAGGTGTATCTCCCCCTCCAGGATGCTGCCGATGCAACCGACAAACAGCCCCAGCTTGCCCCGTGCTTGCCCTTTGGGCGGGTAATATTCGTGCAGCTCTACCGTTTTGGGCAGGTGGGGCAAAGTCCCTTCCAGTGCCTCCAAATCAAGTCCCTTCAGCACCCCGCTCTTACGCGCCAACCACTGCATGCCGCTTTGCTGGTAGGCGCGAAGGGCCGAGGCGGTGCGCTTGAGCCTAGACTTGTCGCTCACGGTCTCCAGCAGCCGGTTTAGGCGTTTCGGTCTGGGGGAGTGCAGGCTTGCTCGGGTGGTATCAATCAGTTTGCCGTACTCCACCTGGGAGGGGCACATCCGTTCGCAGGCGCGGCAGGCCAGGCAGCGGTCGAGATGGGACAGCAGTGAGTCGCTCGGCTCAAGTTTTCCGCCGGCCACGGCCTGCATTAATGAAATGCGGCCACGGGGCGAATCGGCCTCGTTGCGCAGCAGGCGATAGGTGGGGCAGTGCGGCAGGCAAAGCCCGCACATTACGCAGCAGTCGGCCAGTTCGAGAATGGTGTCGGTGTCGGACAAGGCGGAATCGGTCAAAGTGGTCAGCGGCGGGTGACTGGAATTTACATGCTAGAATCCCCATTTTAGCGGAAACGCCACGGCGATATAACAGTTATTCCATGTCCTTTTATCGTTATCACGTCTTTTTTTGCACCAATCAGCGCGAGGATGGTGCTCGCTGCTGCCAGGACTTCGGCGCCGGCGAGATGCGCGACTACGCCAAGCGGCGCTGCAAGGAGCTGGGTATCCATAGCCCGGGTCAGGTGCGCATCAATAATGCCGGTTGCTTCAATCGCTGTGCCGAGGGGCCGGTGATCGTCGTCTACCCTGAAGGTACCTGGTACACCTATGCCGACCGCACCGATATCGATGAAATTATCAATGAGCATCTGCTAAACGGCCGGGTGGTCGAGAGACTGAAAATTTAACCCATAATTCAGGCAAGGACAGACCCTGAGGCGGGTCGCGGCTGGAAGCCGCTCCTACACTAAACAGAAATTATGTCAGACGATATCTATTACACGGAACTGCAGGCTCGCCATCTCTATGACGGGATGGAGGAGGACCTGTGCATCGGCGAGGAGCTGCTGATCCCGGGTCCCGCCGGGAACATCGAGGTGCTGACCTCCTGCCCCGAGTGCTATATCGGCAGCAACCCCATCGCGGTGATCTGCCACCCACATCCGCTTTACGGCGGCAATATGCGCAATAAGGTGGTGCACATCCTGGCCGAGAGCTTCACCAGTATGGGGCTGCGGTCGGTGACCTTCAACTTTCGCGGCGTGGAGAAGAGCAGCGGCCGTTATGACCGCGGCATAGGCGAAACTGAGGACTTGCAGGCGGTGGTCGATTATTTCCGTAAAAGCAATCCCGAGGCCCCGCTGTGGCTGGCGGGCTTCTCATTTGGCGCCTATGTGGCGCTGCGCGCGCATCAACAGGTCGATGCCGAGCGTCTGCTACTGGTCGCCCCACCGGTGGGGTTGTTCGATTTTAACGATCTGCCCGAAGTAAACATCCCGTGGATGGTGATACAGGGGGGTAAGGATGAGGTGGTCGCCCCCGATGCGGTATCTCGTTGGCTGCAACAGCAAAGGCACCGCCCCGTACTTCGCTGGATGGCGGATGCGGATCATTTTTTTCACGGTCGCCTGAACCGGGTGCGAGAGTCGGTGGTCAAGCTCTGGTCGGATGCACTGCCCGATGCCAAGGGGGCCTGAGATGGCCGTGCAACCGGTGGTCCGCGCCAGTGGTCTGACCAAGCGCTATGGGGCGCAGACCGTGGTCGACGGCATCGACCTTGAGGTCCGGCCCGGTGAGTGTTTCGGTCTGCTCGGACCGAACGGCGCCGGCAAGACCACCACCTTGCGCATGCTGATGGGGATGACCCCGATTGATGAGGGGACGCTGGAGGTGCTCGGCTATCCCATTCCCGAACAGGCGCGAAACATGCGCCATCTGATGGGGGTGGTGCCGCAACAGGACAGCCTCGACCCGGACTTTACCGTAGAGGAGAACCTGCGCACCTTCGCCAGTTATTTCCGTATCCACCGCGGGGAGCTCGGTTCCCGTATTGAGCGCCTGCTGGACTTTGCTTCGCTGCAACACAAGGCCGGGGCGCGCATCGAGGAGCTCTCCGGCGGCATGAAACGCCGGCTCGCCATGGCCCGTTCCCTGGTCAACGACCCGCAGCTGGTGATTCTCGATGAGCCGACCACCGGACTCGACCCCCAGGCGCGCCAGCTTATCTGGCAGCGGCTGCGCACCCTGCTGGGCCAGGGACGCACCCTGATTCTGACCACTCATTATATGGATGAGGCGCAGCGGCTTTGTGACCGGCTGGCGATCATGGATCACGGTCGGGTCCTCGACATAGACTCCCCCGGCGGGTTGATCCGGCGGCACATTGAACCCCACGTGGTCGAGGTGCATGGGCCGGGGCTGCACAAATGGCTGGAGGAGGGCGACAAGCGCTCGATGGTGCGCAGCGAGCTGGTGGGCGAAACCCTCTTTTGCTACACGGAGAGTGAGCGGGAGTTGGTCGATGCCCTGTGCGAACATGACGATCTGGTGTACCTGAGCCGGGCGGCCAATTTGGAGGATGTGTTTCTCAAGCTCACCGGCAGGGAGCTGCGTGAATGATCGCCCTGATAAAGTCCATCATTGCCTTGCGCTGGACTACAGTGTGGAGGCGAAACGCCCGGGTCTGGCGCAAGCTGGCCGGCCCGGCGTTGCTGGGCAATATCGGTGAGCCGTTGCTCTATCTCCTTGGTTTGGGCTTCGGTCTCGGCGCCTTCGTCGGCGAGGTGGAGGGGATGGACTACATCACCTTTCTCGCCTCGGGCTTTGTCTGCGCCAGTGTGATGAACACCGCCAGCTTCGAGGGGATCTACTCGGCCTATACCCGCATGGCGGTGCAGGAGACCTGGACCGCTATGCTCTACACCCCGTTGGATGTGCGCGATATTCTGTTGGGTGAGGCCTTCTGGGCGGCGAGCAAGAGCGTCCTGAGCGCTATCTTTATTCTCATTGTCTCCGGCTTTCTTGGGGCGGTGCATGATTGGCAGGTGATCTGGGTGTTGCCGGTAGCACTGCTTGCCGGCGTCACCTTTGCAGCCATGGCGTTGGTGTTGACGGCGATCTCCCGCAGCTACGATTTTTTCCTCTATTACTTCACCCTGCTGCTGACGCCGATGCTGTTGTTCAGTGGCGTCTTCTTCCCCATCGAGGGCATGCCGACGGCTGTCCAGCAAGCGGCAGGGCTGTTACCGCTGAACCATGCCATCGAAATGGTCCGCCCCCTGATGACCGGCCGGCCGGTGGAAGGGGTGGCGGTGCATCTGGCAGTTCTGCTCTTGTATGCCCTGGCGGCATTGATGCTGGCGGGGTATCTGATAGAGCGGCGGTTGTTTAGGTAGTTAGTATCGTGAGGGCGTTAGGGCGTTAGGGCGTTAGGGCGTTAGGGCGTTAGGGCGTTAGGGCGTGAGGGCGTGAGGGCGTGAGGGCGTGAAATGCGCGAGATCGGGAGGTCGTTAGATCGCGAGATCGTGGGTTGCAGGTTTGAGGGGAAGAGATACCCTTTGCCGCTCTCCCGCTCTCCCGCTCTCCCGCTCTCCCGCTCTCCCGCTCTCCCGCTCTCCCGCTCTCCCGCTCTCCCGCTCTCCCGCTCTCCCGCTCTCTCGCTCTCTCGCTCTCTCGCTCTCTCGCTCTCTCCCGAGCTCGAAAGAAACTTTATTTCCAGGTGTTGACTTAAATCAGAATTTTGTTATATTAGAAAACACTGATGTGACGCTGTTAAGTCAGCGGCGCATTGACAGACTCCTCCATCCTCCTTTGGTGGATATTTTTGGGCGCGGCACCTCCCCCCTTTAGCCGCGCCTTTTTTATTTTCATATCCATGAATAGTGGCTAGAATGGTAATTTACGCGGTTACCACTTGTAACCGGATGAACCTTTCTGTATTATTCCGCCTCTTTTCACGAGATACCCCACTCGAATTGGAGTGTTTTAGAAAATGATTGGGACCAAGACATTCAGTGCTACCCCCGAAACCGTCAAACGTGACTGGTTCGTGGTAGACGCTACCGACAAGACGCTGGGCCGACTGGCATCCGAGATCGCTCATCGTCTGCGCGGTAAGCATAAACCGGAGTACACGCCGCACGTTGATACCGGCGACTACATCGTGGTTGTTAACGCCGAGAAAGTACGTGTTTCCGGCCGTAAAACCAGCGACAAGATGTACTACAGGCACAGCGGCTTCCCCGGCGGCATGAAGTCGATCAACTTCGAGAAGTTGATCGAGAAAGATGCGCCCCAGGTTATTCAGCTCGCGGTCAAGGGCATGTTGCCAAAGAACCCGCTGGGTCGTGCCATGTTCCGCAAGCTGAAGGTATACTCTGGCGCGGAGCACAACCACACCGCCCAGCAGCCCAAGCCGCTGGAAATCTAAACAGTTTTAACGGACGACAGACCCATGGCAGAGAAAAACACCATTTGCACAGGCCGCCGCAAGAGTTCCACCGCTCGTGCGTTCCTGGTTCCGGGAAAGGGCGAAATCACTATTAACAAGCGCAGCCTGGATAACTATTTCGGTCGCGAGACCTCGCGCATGGTCGTACGCCAGCCGCTTGAAGCCGCCGACCTGCTTGAGAAATTCGACGTGAATGTCACGGTCAAAGGTGGTGGCAACAACGGCCAGGCGGGCGCCATTCGTCACGCCATTGCCCGTGCATTGGTCGACCAGGACGAGTCGCTGCGCAGCAGCATGCGCCAGGGCGGGTTCCTTACTCGTGACGCCCGCGAGGTCGAACGTAAAAAGATCGGTCTGCACAAGGCGCGCAAGCGTCCGCAATACTCCAAGCGCTAATATCCTGTTTTCAAAGAGTCAGACGAAAGGCCCGCCATATTTGGCGGGCTTTTTTTTGCCCGGATTTTTTTGGCTTGTTGCAAGTGAAATTCGCATTCTGAAAGTTAAAAAGATGGGACAGCCGGATGGCGAAAACAGATAAACGCGGTAATGTGCCTGAGCCATGTCTTTAGGATTATTTATTTTAGTAAAATCATGACGTTGCGAGATATATGTTGAAGAGTTGTTTTGCGTTATTCGTAAGTTACTGATTTTACAAGTTGTTGTGTTTTTGCAACAAATTCAAATAGTGTTGTTTTTTTTCTATAAAACGCTTGCAATCAAAAATCATTGTCGATAATCTCTATGTCGGCTTCCCCGGATGTGGAGGCCACCAATTAATTCGAATTAATTGCTAGATGTAAAACCACTAGGAGAGATAAACATGAAAAAGAACGTAATTGCTCTGGCAGTTGCCACCGCTATGGCCGCTCCGATGGCCGCTCAGGCGGAAGTTACCGTTTCCGGTGTACTGCAGGCTGAAATCGTAAGCGTATCCGGCGATACCCCCCGTGACGGCACCATTGCCATGCAGGATGCCAGCACTATTGGCGGCGGCCAGGGCAGCCACAATGTCGGTGGCGTTTTCATTAACGCTTCCGAGGATCTGGGCGGCGGCCTGAAGGGTCTCGCAAAGTACGGCGTCAATGTTGATGTCGATAACCGCACATATCGCACTA
Organism: Pseudomonadota bacterium; assembly: GCA_046484535.1. Classification (GTDB taxonomy): domain Bacteria; phylum Pseudomonadota; class Gammaproteobacteria; order Thiohalomonadales; family Thiohalomonadaceae; genus JAPHTQ01. The sequence continues at coordinate 42,981 of JAWOIT010000090.1, forward strand.
CCCGTGACGCATATGTCGGCCTGAGCGGCGGTTTCGGTACCGTGCTGATGGGTCGCATGAGCAGCCCCTACAAGACCTCCACCGTCAAGTGGGACCCCTTCCTGGCCACCTTCATGCAGGCCCGTGGTAACGGCGGTGCGTCTGGCGGCGTAGCCGGTCATGGTAGCTACCTGGACGAGACTCTGGCCTACGCCAACAAGTTCGGCGCGGTTAAGGTTGTTGCCGGCATCGCTCTGGACGAGACCGAAGAGGGCAACCACGCCATGTCCTTCTCAGCCAACGTACCCATGGGTCCGGTTGAGCTTGCCCTGGGTTACATCAATGCTTCCGAGCACGATGCATACGCCAACGGTGTAGTAGAGGACGCTTCTGCCACCAAAATCGGTCTTAAGTACAACGGCGGCGCCTTCGGTATGATGTTCCAGCACGAAATCCGTGACGAAGGTCTGGGCGATGGCAGCTACACCCTGCTTGGCGCCAACTTCGCCTCCGGTGCAAACACCTTTGCGCTGAACTATGGCATGAACGACGTCGAGGCTAATGGAGAAGATACCACCTACATGGCTCTCGGTATGAAGCACGCCTTCAGCAAGACCACCGGCATGCACCTTGGCTACAAGACCACCGACCAGGATGGCTACGCCGAAGACATCGTCGGTCTGGGTCTGCGCGTCAAGTTCTAATCGATTCTCGAGTCGTTTGGTACTTTAATGTGCTGGGAAACGGGGCCTTCGGGCCCTGTTTTCGTTCTGTTACCTTGATTTCCCCTCGCTTTACAAGCCTTTAAGCTTTCTTTTACGACTTCTAACCACTTTGCATGGCGTGCTAAACTAAGAAACTTTCCTTTAAATAGATTGCCGCCGCGTAATGACCAGCACCACACCCGCCCGCATTCGCGAGATCCCTTACAATTACACCTCTTTTTCCGATCGCGAGATCGTGATCCGCTTCCTCGGCGAGGAGCAGTGGCAGCGACTCAATCGTCTTCGTGAAGAGCGTGTCACCGGCCGTTCGGCGCGGATGCTGTTTGAGGTGCTGGGCGATATGTGGGTCATCGTACGCAACCCCTTTATCCAGGACGACCTTATCGAGAACCGCAAACGCTGGGACTCGCTGGTGCACGCCCTGCACCATCGGCTGGACCAGATCGTGGAGCGGGCCGAGGAGAATTCTGAGGCCCTGGCCCTTGCCCGGGCCGCCCGGGAGGCGGTAAAGAAGTTCGAGCAGTGGTTGCCGGCCGAGCGGGAGAAACGCCTGAAGGTGGAACGCCGCCTGAGAAAAATAACCCGCAGGGACAATATCCATTTTGACGGTCTGGCCCGTGTCTCCCATGTGACCGATGCCTCCGACTGGCGGGTGGAATATCCTTTTGTGGTGCTTAGCCCCGACACCGAGGAGGAGGTGGCCGAGGTGGTGCGCGCCTGTATCGAACTGGGGCTGACGATTATCCCCCGCGGCGGCGGCACCGGGTACACAGGGGGCGCGGTGCCGCTGCACGCGGACAGTGCGGTGGTGAATACCGAAAAGCTGGAGCAGCTGGGTGAGGTCGGCAGGCGGTCGCTGCCGGGTGTCGAGGGTGAAGTGACAACCATTGGCGTCGGCGCCGGGGTGGTCACCCGCCGTGTCTCAGAGAAGGCCGAGGCTTCCGGCTTCGTCTTCGCCGTCGATCCCACGTCTCAGGATGCCTCCTGCATCGGCGGCAACATCGCCATGAACGCCGGTGGCAAGAAGGCGGTGATGTGGGGGACGACGCTGGACAACCTCGCCTCCTGGCGCATGGTGACCCCGGAGGGTGAGTGGCTGGAGGTGGAGCGGCTCAACCACAACTTGGGCAAGATCCATGAAGTCGAGTTGGCGGAGTTTCGCGTTACCCGCTATGACAGGAAGGGCAAGAAGCCGCAGGGCGAAGCGGAGATCCTCAAGATTCCGGGGGACCACCTTCGCAAGCGCGGTCTGGGCAAGGATGTGACCAACAAGTTCCTCGGCGGGCTGCCCGGTATTCAGAAGGAGGGCTGCGACGGCATTATCACCTCGGCGGTGTTCGTTCTGCATCGCATGCCGCAGCATACCCGTACCGTCTGTATGGAGTTCTTCGGCGCCGATCTGCGCCGTTCCGTGCCTGCCATCGTCGAGACCAAGGACTATCTGGATGCCCTGCCCGATGTGATGCTGGCCGGCCTTGAGCACCTCGATGACCGCTACATTAAGGCGGTCAACTACAGTACCAAGGCGCCTCGGCCGGACCTGCCGAAGATGGTGCTGCTGGCCGATATCGTCGGGGATGACGAAGACCGCGTGGCCGAGGCAGCCTCCACCGTGGTGCGCATGGCCAATGCCCGCACCGCGGAGGGTTTTATCGCCGCCAGTCCCGAGGCGCGTCAGCGGTTTTGGGCCGACCGTGCGCGTACCGCCGCCATCGCCGCTCATACCAACGCCTTTAAGATCAATGAGGATGTGGTGATCCCGCTCGAAAGGCTCGCCGACTACAGCGAGGGGATCGAGCGCATCAACATCGAGCAGTCGATCAGCAACAAGCTGACCATCATCGAGGCGGTGGCCGACTACCTGCGCGGGTCGCTGCCTGAACGCCTGCGCGATACCGAATATGAGGAGAGTGAGGAGAACACCGCGATCCTTGAGGCCAAACGGGAGGCGGCGCTCAAGCATCTGGAGGCGATCGGTTCGCGCTGGAAGGAGTATCTGGAGGGACTGGATAAGCCGGCCGGCGACTATGCCGATGAATGGGGACCCGCCCTGGTCGATCAACTGCAACCTGGCGATACCCTGTTCTCGCTGATGCAGCGCCAGGTGTTGCGTATCTCCTATCGTCGAGAGGTGGAGCGTCCGCTCAAGGAGATCTACAGTGGTCGTGAGTTGGAGGGTGTGCGTGAAAAGCTCGATGCGATCCACGCCGAGCACCGCACACGCCGTCTGTTCGTCGCCACTCACATGCACGCCGGCGACGGCAATGTACACACCAACATCCCGGTCCACTCCAATGACTATGCGATGCTGCACGAGGCCGAGCGGGTGGTCGAGCGGATCATGGCGCTGGCCGAGTCGCTGGGCGGGGTGATCTCCGGGGAGCACGGGATCGGCCTGACCAAGATGCAGTTTTTGGCCCCTGAAGCGGTCGAGGCCTTTACCGCCTACAAGCAGATGGTGGACCCGGAGCAGCGTTTCAATCGCGGCAAGCTGCTGGCCGGTTCCGGTCTGGAGGATGCCTATACGCCCTCACTGCGCCTGCTGCAGCAGGAGGCGTTGATCCTCGAGGCGAGTGAACTGGGCGAACTCAATGACATGGTCAAGGACTGCCTGCGCTGCGGCAAGTGCAAACCGGTCTGCACCACACATGTGCCTCGCGCCAATTTGCTCTACGCCCCGCGTAACAAGATCCTCGGCACCGGCCTCATCATCGAGGCCTTCCTCTACGAGGAGCAGACCCGCCGCGGTATCTCGGTGCGCCACTTCGATGAGATGAACGACGTGGCGGACCATTGCACCATCTGCCACCGCTGTCTCAAGCCCTGTCCGGTGGATATCGACTTTGGGGATGTCTCGGTGCGGATGCGAAACATTCTTCGCGCCCGTGGCAAGAAGCGCAGCAACCTGGGTACCCGCGCCTCGATGGCCTTTCTCAACGTCACCGATCCCTCCACCATCAAGCTGATGCGAAAGGGCCTCATTGAATGGGGTTACGCCGGACAGCGTTTCGCCCACGGCCTGTTCAGGCGATTCGGCCTGCTCGGCAGCAGCAAGAAGCGGCCCAAGGGCACCACGGGAAAAATGGCGGTGAAGGAGCAAGTGATCAACTTCATGAAACGGCCGATGCCGGAAGGCCTTCCCACCCAGACCACCCGCGCCATGCTTGGGGTGGAGGATGACAAGGTGGTGCCGATCCTGCGCGATCCCGCGCGCAACGCCGAAGAGTCCGATGCGGTGTTCTACTTCCCCGGCTGCGGCTCCGAGCGGCTGTTCAGCCAGGTGGGGCTGGCGACCCTCGCCATGCTCTATGAGAGCGGGGCGCAGACCGTGCTGCCGCCCGGTTATCTTTGCTGCGGCTATCCGCAGAGTTCGGCCGGAGATGATGTCAGCGGCAAGCGTATCTCTATCGACAATCAGGTATTGTTCCACCGGGTGGCCAACACCCTGAACTACATGGATATCAAGACCGTGATCGTCTCCTGCGGCACCTGCATGGATCAGCTGCTCAAGTACCGGTTTGAGGCGATCTTCCCCGGCTGCCGCCTGCTCGACATCCACGAGTACCTGATGGAGAAGGGGATTAGCACCGAAGGCATTGAGGGCAAGCACTATCTTTATCACGACCCTTGTCACACGCCGATGAAACAGCACAACCCGACCAAGGTGGCGGAGACGCTTCTGGGTCAGGAGGTTCGTTTGAACGACCGCTGCTGCGGCGAGGCGGGCACTTTCGCCATCTCCCGCCCGGATATCGCCACCCAGGTCCGGTTCCGCAAGGAGGAGGAGCTGCGTGAGGGGATCGCCGGCTATACCGGCAAGCAGGAGTCCGCCGGGGAGGTGAAGATCCTGACCTCCTGCCCCGCCTGTCATCAGGGGCTGTCCCGCTATACCGAGGCCACCGGCATGGAGAGCGACTATATCGTGGTCGAATTGGCCAATCGGGTGCTGGGCGAGCAATGGCAGCGGCGCTTTATCGACAAAGCGAAAAGTGGCGGTATCGAGCGGATTCTTTTGTAGTTACTGTATACAGGCTCAGCTTCGTACTACTGCGGCCTTCCTTTTTTCACGCCAGGGCGTGTATTCAGCTCCGCTACTGATTTCCTGTATGAATTTATCGGTTCCGGCGTATAGCTTTTGGGCTGTATAAGCCCCTTGTTTGTCGTCAACGACTTGAAATGTATCGTCAAGGCACAAAAGCTGAGCTAGGATGAAAGAAAAACAATCCACCAGAGGAGGCTGTCCATGAAGAAGAAAATGATAACCCTTGCTGCTGCGGCCGCTATCAGCATGATGAGTTTTGCTACGGCACAGGCGGAGGATTCGGTAATTGTTCCCATCAAGCGCCTGAGTATGGAGATGGCGCAGCAGATCGCCCAGGCGGCGGTTGAGGCCTGCCGCAAGGAGGGCGTACAGGTGGCGGCGACCGTGGTCGACCGTGGCGGTCATCCCCAGGCAGTGCTGAGGGATGTCCTGGCGATGGACCTGACCCTGACGATCTCTCGCCAGAAGGCCTACACCGCTCTTTCATTTAACAGCCCCACTTCTGCACTGGAAGACCGCTTTGAGGGCGCCTATGCCGTGCCCAAGATCGATGGACTGGTCATCAGCGCGGGCGGCCTGCCGATCACCGCCGGCGGCACCATTCTGGGTGGCGTTGGCGTCAGCGGCGCCCCCTCCGGCGAGACCGACGAGAAGTGCGCACAGACCGGCATCGATGCGGTCAGTGATGACCTGGAGATGTCTGCATTTTAAAGGATAGGGGAGTTACAGATGTATCTAAAAGATAAAAAAAGTGGTGACCTGGTTGAGGTGTTGGACACGCATGTGCTGTTTGACCCCAACCAAAGGGAGATCAGCGGACGCTTCCATGCGGGTGAAGAGATGCAGGACCCGACCTCTTTTGCCAAGGCGGATCTGATCTTTCCTTCCGGCGAACCGTTGCCGAAATGTTGGGTGGATACGGATTATAAAGCGTAATCTCTCCCGCAAAAAAGCCGCCATTGGGCGGCTTTTTTGGGTTTGGGGACGGGTTTAGAACAGGCTATTGACCCCGGACTCGCTGCCTACCAGCACCACATCGGCCGGACGCATGGCAAACAGGCCGTTGGTGACTACGCCGGTGATGTTGTTCAGTTTCTGTTCCAGTTCGACCGGGTTCATGATCTGCAGGTTGTGCACATCCAGGATTACGTTCCCGTTGTCGGTAACGAAGCCCTCGCGATAGACCGGCTCACCGCCGAGTTTGACCAATTCGCGGGCGACATAGCTGCGGGCCATGGGAATCACCTCGACCGGCAGGGGAAAGTCCCCCAGTACATCGACCACCTTGGTACTGTCGACGATGCAGACGAACTTCTTTGATACGGCGGCAACGATCTTCTCGCGGGTCAGTGCCCCGCCACCGCCCTTGATCAGGTGGGCATGGCGATTGGTTTCGTCGGCGCCGTCCACGTAGACCGAGATCTCGTTGACTGAGTTGAGGTCCAGAACCTCGATACCGTGGCTGCGGAGACGATCGGCGCTGGCTTCGGAGCTGGCGACGGTGCCGTTGATCTTGCCCTTGATTTCGGCCAGGTAGTCGATGAAGTAGTTGGCGGTCGAGCCGGTGCCGATGCCGATAATCGAATCGGGTACCACATGTTCGAGAGCGGCGCGTGCCACCGCCTGTTTCATTTCGTCCTGCGTCATAGCCATGGAATGGGTGTCCTCGTTATCGGTTGTTTGCTTCAGATGATGAAGATTTTACCAGTTTGGTGCGACTTTGCACGCCGCAGCCCTGCTCGTCGTGAGTGAAGTTGCTTGTATCTTGGAGCTGTCCTGCTTATGTTATGCGGATGTTAAGTGACTATATCAAACGCATCCTCACCGCCCGTGTCTACGATGTCGCCATTGAAACGCCGCTGGAGCAGGCCGTTTCCCTCTCCAACCGACTCAATAACCGGGTTTGGTTGAAACGCGAGGACCTGCAACCGGTCTTCTCCTTCAAGCTGCGCGGTGCCTATAACCGTATGGCCAATCTCACCGAGCTTGAGCGCGAACGGGGAGTGATTGCCGCCTCGGCGGGGAATCACGCCCAGGGACTGGCCTTATCCGCCGGCCGACTGGGTATCGATGCCCTGATCGTCATGCCCAAGACCACCCCTGAGATCAAGGTGCAGTCGGTGGCCAGGCGAGGCGCACGAATCACCCTGCACGGGAATACTTACAACGATGCCGCCGAGCATGCCAAGGCCATCGCCGAGGAGGAAGGTCGCACCTTCGTGCACCCCTATGATGACCCCCAGGTGATCGCCGGTCAGGGAACTGTGGCGATGGAGATCCTGCGCCAGCACAGCGGCGATATCGATGCGGTTTTCGTACCCGTCGGCGGCGGCGGTCTGATCGCCGGGGTCGCCGCCTATATCAAATACCTGTATCCCGATATCAAGGTCATCGGGGTCGAGCCGGAGGATGCGCCGTGTATGTACGAGGCGCTTAAGGCCGATGAGCGGGTGGTGCTCGATCAAGTGGGTATTTTCGCCGACGGTGTGGCGGTGCGCCAGGTGGGCGAGGAGCCGTTTCGTATCGCCCGCAAGTATGTGGATGATGTGATTCTGGTCACCACCGATGAGATCTGCGCCGCGATAAAGGACATCTTCGAGGATACCCGTTCCATCGCCGAACCTGCCGGCGCCCTGGCGGTAGCGGGACTGAAAAAGTACGTCGAGCGTGAGGGGTGCAGCGACAGGGAACTTGTCGCCATCGACAGCGGCGCCAACATCAATTTTGACCGCCTGCGCCACGTGGCCGAAAGGGCCGAACTGGGCGAACGGCGTGAGGCCCTGCTGGCGGTGACCATCCCGGAACGTCCGGGCAGCTTCCGCCAATTCTGCGAAACCCTGGGCCAGCGGGCGATCACCGAGTTCAACTACCGTTATGCCGGCAGCACTGAGGCGCATATCTTCGTCGGCGTGCAACTGGCGCAGGGACAGCAGGAGAAAGATGAGTTGGTGGCATTGCTAAAGTCCCGCAACTACCCGCTGGTGGACTTGAGCGATAACGAGATGGCCAAGCTGCATATGCGCTATATGGTCGGCGGTAGATCGCAGGTGGAGAATGAGCGCTTAATCCGTTTTGAGTTTCCGGAGCGTCCCGGGGCCTTGTTGCGCTTTCTTAACCATATGGGGCGGCACTGGAATATCAGCCTGTTCCATTACCGCAATCATGGCGCAGCCTATGGTCGGGTGCTTTGTGGCATTCAAGTACCGCCTGAGGAGGAGGCCGGGTTCGACGCATTTCTCGAACAGATCGGCTACCGTTCGTGGGAGGAGACGGACAATCCGGTTTATCCACTGTTTTTGCGCTAAACAGGCAATTGAGCAGGGGCTGTGGTTCCTGCTAATCCTTGCTCCGGCTTGGGGGGGATTCCTGATAAAACCGTTAACCACCTGATATTCGCCTATTTGTGCCTTAATTCCCACAGCAATGTGATGGTGATCAAGGAAACTACATGAACTATCGGTGTTAAATGTATACCCAAATAAAAATAACGATTGATTACCGATGTGTTTGAACGTTGGGATTCAAGACAAAGTGAGGTATGGATAATGGCTACAGTGAGAAAAAAACCTGACATTATCGTGATGCTGGCAATTCTCATCGGCATGGGGGTATTGGTGACGGAGATCACATATGGCAGCATAAATGATGATCGTCCAGCACAGGTGCAGGCTAAGAATTAAGTCGCGCACCGCAGAAGCTACGAAAAAAAACCCGCCGCAGGCGGGTTTTTTTATTTCCGGCCGGGTGTAGTAAAAAGCAGTGATGACTCGGTGGCAATGCCGTCGAGCGGTACATCCCAGCGCTGATGGGGGAGCGATTCGAGCTGCTGAAAGCTGTAGGCGGTGCCGATAAGGCGGGGTTTGCGCCAGTGTCGGCGGCGTGCCAGGTAGGCCAGGGTCCGGTCGTAGTAACCGCCTCCCATCCCGAGCCGGTTGCCATCGGCATCAAAGGCGACCAGCGGTGTGAGAACCAGATCCAGAGCCCAAACATGGCGGGTATCCCGCCAAAGGGATTGCGGTTCGGGGATGCCGAAGCGGTTGGCGACAAGCGTGGTGGAGCGGGTATAGGGGGCGAACCACAGTCGGTTATGGTACAGGGGGCTGAGTATCGGCAGGTAGCACTGTTTACCCATTGCCCGGGCACGCTCGAGGAGCGGCGTTATGTCGATTTCACCGTCATTTGGGAGATAGAAGGCGATATGGCGGCTGCGCAGAAAAAGCGGGTGAGTTCCCAGCAGGTGCTCCAGGCCGATGGCTGCGGCACGTCGCTGTGCCGGGGGAAGGTTGCGACGCTGATCTCGTATGCGCCGACGCAGATGATTGCGTTGCTCTTTCAATAGCTAAAATCGGGCAATGGCTGAATCGGGGTAACGCCGCACGTTTATCGTCGTACGAACGGTGGCGCGATAGGCGTCCGTACTGAATGAAGTAAGGTGGGTGCCCCCCGCATGTGTCGCCGGTGCTTTCGTTCTTGAACCAGAGGTTCAAGTGGGGACGGCAGTCGCTACATTAGGCTTTCCGGTATCCGGACATGCACACAGCAGTGACATGTAGATCCCCCGGGTAAAAATTAGGCTCAAGAAAATACCCAGCACGCATAGCGGACACCGCAGGTGACACCCGTATGAACAGTCTACTATGTTACGCAACTATAATGTGAGTTGTCGATCTTCCTTTTCAAGGGCGGCGTCGAGTTTTTCGCTCAGCAGTCGCAGTCTCAGTTCCATATCCTGCAGATTATTGTCACCGTGAGACTTGTTTTGCAGCAACTCGAAGATAAGGTTGAGCGCCGCCATGACGACGATACGTTCATTGCCGACAATCTTGCCGCGGTTGCGGATGTCCCGCATCTTGCTGTCGAGCAACCGTGCCGACTCGAGCAGTCCTTCGCGCTCGTCCGGTGGACAGGCGACAGTGTACTCCTTGTCCAGCAGCCGAATTTGTTCCTGCTTGACATCACCGCTCATGTATCCTGCTCCATCGCCTTAAGGCGTGAAATCATCGCCTCGACCCGGCTGCGGGCCAACTCGGTTTTTTCGATAAGCCGTGCCCGTTCGTTAAGCATGGCCGCCTGGCTCTCGCGCAGGGAGCGATTCTCGTGGCTCAGCGCATTAAGTCGCTGAAGCAGCTCCTCAGTGCGGCGTTCCAGGTTTGTGAGAACCTTTTCATCCATTGTCGTATCGGTCGCTAGATCATTGTTGTTATGGCAAGTTTGCCGTTTATTGTCCGACCACTATAGAGCGGAGGAGAAAACCGGTCAACGCCGCCTTGGTTGGGCAGACGGGCGAGTGGGTGCTAGGATGCCGTTTATGGCGCACGATGTGATGCCCAAACATATATTCCGGGACCAGACGAAATGAAGCAGGCTAACGAGGTAATCGAGAAACTTAACTCGGCGTTGGATCAGGCCCAGACCGAGATGCGCGCCGTGGAGTGCCATGGCACACTGACCGGGTTGTTTTGCGCCAAGGGTGAGCTCAAGCCGGAGGAGTGGCTGGATTATATCGGTCACGATCTGGATGCCGACAATCTATTACAGCGCGAGGCCCTGGCGGCCTTCAAAATGCTGTTCGAAGTCACCCGGGAGCAACTTAACGACAGTGTCCTGGATTTCCACCCGCTGTTGCCCGAGGACGGCGCCGGGATCGAGGAGCGGATCGAGGCGCTGGGACAGTGGTGCCAGGGTTTTCTGTTGGGCCTGAGCGCCGGCGGGGTGACCGATATCGATAAACTGCCGGGGGACAGCGGCGAGATTTTGCGCGACATGGTCGAAATCGCCCGTGCCGGCAGTTATGAGCTGGATGGGGATGAGGAGGATGAGCAGTCCTATCACCAGCTGGTTGAGTATGTACGCACCGGGGTGCTGTTGCTGAACGAGGAGATGCATCCGACCAAGGCGCCGCCGCGGGATGATGTGACCCTGCACTAAGCGATATTTCTCTTCCGGGGGCGGCCTCCCGGTCGCAATACGATAGCTAAAGCGATTAATCAGATATTATCCAAGCATGAACAAGAGTGAATTTTCCCGCCGCCGCAAGCGCCTGATGCAGGCGATGGGGCGTGACAGTATTGCCATTCTTCCAAGCTCACCGGTACGCCCGCGCAACCGGGATGTGGAGTACCCCTACCGCCCGGACAGCGACTTTTACTACACCACCGGTTTTCCGGAGCAGGAGGCGGTGGCGGTGTTGGTGCCGGGACGGGAGCACGGTGAGTACATCCTCTTCTGCCGTGAGAACGACCCGCTGATGGAGACCTGGAACGGCCGACGCGCCGGTCTCGAGGGGGCGATCGAGCAGTACGGGGCCGATGACGCCTTCCCCATCACCGATATAGACGAAATCCTGCCGGGTCTTTTGGAGAACCGGGAGCGGGTCTACTATGCCATGGGCTGCAATACCGACTTTGACCGCCAGGTGATGGAGTGGATCAACCTGCTGCGCAAAAAATCCCGCGCCGGTATTCACACCCCGGGGGAGTTCATCGCCCTGGACCACCTGCTGCACGATATGCGCCTCTACAAGAGCGCCGCCGAGGCCAAAACCATGCGCAAGGCGGCGCAGATCTCCGCCAAGGCGCACAAACGGGCCATGCGTACCTGCCGACCGGGGATGATGGAGTACCAGTTGGAGTCGGAGATCATTCACGAGTGCATGCACCACGGCGCCCGCTTTCAGGCCTACCCCTCCATTGTCGGTGGTGGGGAAAATGGCTGTATTCTGCACTACACGGAGAATGAGGCGCCACTGAAGGAGGGGGAGCTGGTGCTTATCGATGCGGGCTGTGAATACGAGTGTTACGCCTCGGATATCACCCGCACCTTCCCGGTGGGCGGCACCTTCAGCAAGGCCCAGCGTGAGCTCTATGAGGTGGTGCTGGAGGCGAACTATGCCGCCATCGAGCAGGTCAAGCCGGAGAACCACTGGAACCAGCCCCACGAGGCGGCGGTAAAGGTGCTGACCCGCGGTCTGGTCAAGCTCGGCCTGCTCAAGGGGCGGGTCGACAGCCTGATTAAAAAAGAGGCCTACCGGGACTTTTTCATGCACCGCACCGGCCACTGGCTGGGCATGGATGTGCACGACGTGGGCGACTATAAGGTCGGCGAGGAGTGGCGCGTGCTGGAGCCGGGGATGGTGCTGACCATCGAACCGGGGCTCTACGTGGCGCCGGGCGGCAAAGTGGCCAAAAAATGGTGGGGGATCGGCATCCGCATCGAGGACGATGTGCTGGTGACCCGGGACGGCTGTGAGGTCCTGAGCCGTGACGTCCCCAAGGAGCCCGATGAGATCGAGGCGCTGATGGCGGGAACAACACAGCGGAAAACAAAAAAATGAACAACGATTTCGACCTGCTGGTAGTCGGTGGCGGAATGGTGGGGGCCAGTCTGGCCCATGCGCTGAAAGGCAGCGGTTTGCGCATCGGACTTATCGAGGCGGTGCCGCTCTATGAGCCGAACCAGCCCAGTTACGACGCCCGCGCCATCGCCCTCTCCTGGGGCTCGCGGCGGATCTTCGAGGGCATGGGAGTGTGGCAGGCGATGGCGCGGGAGGGGGTGACCCCGATCCGCACCATCAAGGTCTCCGATCGCGGCCACTTCGGCGCCACCCGGATGCAGGCCGCCGAGGAGGGGGTGGAGGCGCTCGGTTATGTCGCCGAGGCGGCGGTGATCGGCAGGGTGCTGGCAACCGGTCTTGCCAAGTTGCCTGAGGTCGAACTGTTTTGCCCGGCGGTGCTGGAGCATGTCAGTATCGACGAGGAGACGGCCAGGGTTACGATCCGCCGGGGTGAGGAGCGACGAGAGCTTAACGCGCGCCTGCTGGTGGCCGCCGATGGCGGCCGCTCCACGGTCCGCGAGCAACTCGGCGCCAGGACCTTCCGCCTCGGTTATGGCCAGACCGCGGTGATTTCCAGTGTGACCACCGACCGCCCCCACGGCGATATCGCCTATGAGCGCTTTACCGACAGCGGTCCGCTGGCCCTGTTGCCCAATACCGCCCCGCAGTGGATGGACGGCGCCGAAGACGGTGAGCGGCGCTGGTCGGTGGTCTGGACGGTGCATGATAGGGAGGTGGAGGAACACCTGGCGCTGGATGATGAGGCCTTTCTGACCCGCTTGCAGGCACGACTGGGTCGTCGGGCGGGGAGGCTGGTTTCGGTTTCACCGCGCCGCGCCTATCCGCTCGGCCTGCAGTACGTGCGTGATCATGTACGCCACCGTGTCGCCTTTATCGGCAACGCCGCCCATTTGATCCATCCGGTTGGCGGACAGGGCTTTAATCTCGGTCTGCGCGATGTGGCGGTACTGGCCGAGGTTCTGGTGAAGGCGGTAGCGGAAAAGCGCGACCCGGGGACCATGAAAACCCTGAAAGCGTATGCGGACTGGCGCCGCGCCGACTATCTGCGGGTGATGGGCTTTACCGACAGCCTGGTGCGCACCTTCTCCACCGATTTTCGCCCCCTGGTCGTGGCCCGCAATCTGGGGATGGTGGCGATGGACCTGCTGCCGCCGCTGCGCCGGCTGTTCACCCGCCAGGCGATGGGGGTCAACGACCGCCAGCCGCGCCTGGCCGTGGGGCAGCCACTAATTGAACCGCAACAGGGGGAGTAGACCGTGGATTACGATATTCTGATCGTCGGCGGCGGCATGGTGGGTGCGACCATCGCCTGCGCCCTGGGTGATACACCGCTTCGCATCGGCGTGGTGGAGGCGACAAAGGCTGAGACCGAATGGCCCGATGAGGGCTTCGATATCCGCGTCAGCGCCATCACCCGCGCCACCCAGCGGGTCTTTGCCGCGGTGGGTGCCTGGGAGGGGATGGTGCAGCGTCGGGTCTGCCCCTACCGTCACATGCATGTGTGGGATGCCACCGGTTCCGGGGCGATCGATTTTGACGCAGCCGATATCGGTGAGCCGGACCTGGGTTTGATCGTCGAGAACCGGGTGATCCTCGCCGCCCTGCTGGAGCGGATGGCGCGGTTCGACAACATCGAACTGCTCTGCCCGGCCCGGGTGCAGGATTTGGAACGACACACCGACGGCGTGACTCTTACGCTGGAGGACGGACGTGCCCTGGGCGCCAAACTGATTGTCGGCGCCGACGGCGCCAACTCCTGGGTGCGCGAACGGGCGGGTATCGACACCACCGGCTGGGCCTACGACCAGACCGCCGTGGTGGCGACCATCAAGACCTCACGCTATCACGAAGAGACCTGTTGGCAGCGCTTTATGCCCACCGGCCCCCTGGCCTTCCTGCCGCTGCCCGGCGGCTACAGCTCCATCGTCTGGTCCACCACCCCGGAGCGGGCCGAAGAGCTGGTGGCGATGGAGCAGAGCCTCTTTCTTGATGAGTTGCAGTCGGCCTTCGGCGACAAACTGGGGCGGATGGAGTCGACCGGTCCGCGCGGCGCCTTCCCCCTGGTGCTGCGCCACGCCAACCGCTATACCGACAACCGACTGGTGCTGACCGGCAACGCCGCTCATGCCATTCATCCGCTGGCCGGACAGGGTCTCAACCTGGGCGTTTCCGATGCCGCGGCACTGGCGGAAGTGTTGCTGGAGGCCGACAAGGCCAAGCAGGATATTGGCGATATGGGGGTGTTGCGCCGCTACGAGCGCTGGCGCAAGGCGGACAACCTGGCGGTGATGGCGGCGATGGACGGTTTCAAACGCCTGTTCAGTAACGATAACCGCGCGCTCAAAGTGTTGCGCAATGCGGGGCTTAATGTCGCCGACAAACTGTCGCCGGCGAAGAACCTGGTGATCCGTCGGGCGATGGGTCTGAGCGGAGATCTGCCGCGCCTCTCCCGCGGCCGGGGGCTGTAAGAGAAACGGTTGGCGCGGAGTACACAGAGACTCATTAATTGGAATTACCCGATAGTATCGCCCTGCCGCTGAGCCTGGCGGTGCTGAGGGAAATCGGCTGCAGCGATTAGTCGGAATTACCGGATGTGTCTATACTGATGAAAAATATAAGCAAAAGACCTGCTGTTTGTCTTCGGAACGCTGCAGTATATTGGCGAAACATGGATATTTCGAATCACTGGTAGCATGTTGGAGTTTTCGTGAACAAGCGAACTGCGCCCCGCTTTCCTATTACCCTCGATGTTAACGTAACGTTCCCTTCAACCAAGGTGGATACCTGTACAGTACGGGACTACTGCGCCGGTGGAATGTATCTGATATGCAACAGGGAAGGGAAGCCCGTGGAGAGTGTCCGGCTCGGTGATAGCGTGACTATCGAGTTTGACGATCCATTGAGAAATTCTTCACATAGGTTCCATATAGAGGCGCATGTGGTGCATTTTGAAGACCACGGTATGGGTGTTGCCTTCACCCGGAACGATACGGAGATGGTTGTCGCATTGTCCCAGCTGGCGCTAAGCCAATCGGCCGGCGGCAGCGGT
The DNA here is from genome assembly GCA_046484535.1 of Pseudomonadota bacterium. Classification (GTDB taxonomy): domain Bacteria; phylum Pseudomonadota; class Gammaproteobacteria; order Thiohalomonadales; family Thiohalomonadaceae; genus JAPHTQ01. The sequence continues at coordinate 58,130 of JAWOIT010000090.1, forward strand.
GTGGCCGGCAGCGCCGTGGCGGCCGAGACCTATGGGCGCAAAGCGGTAGCGCAGCTGATTAGCTATATTGAGGCCGGAAGCCGAAGACAAATCAATACGATCCTGGATGAGTTTTTTAGAAAGGCGCCCGAGGCTCTGTTCGATGCTGCGAGTGGGGCCGAGAACAATGCAGGGCAGTCTGCCTATATCGGTGCCGTGAACGAGCTGCGCAAGAACAGTGAATTGTTACGCACGGCATTTCATGAACGCTTTAACGAGCAGTTTGAATTGCTCTCCACGCCGGGTTTTCGCAATCGTTACAGACAGGAGGCGACTGCCCGGGGAGAGTTGTCGCTGCTTGAGAGTAATGAGCTGGACACCTGGCTTACAGTGCGTGCCGTGTCATCCCAATTGGAGGAGCGCCTGGGGGAAACACTCGAGGCACTGGAGACCCGCTTTGAAGAGATATCAGCCAATCCGGTTAACCTGGAAAATAATCCGATTGGCCCTTTCGTCATAGTCTCGATATTTCTTGATACGCTTAATCGGCTAGCCCTCGAAGAGGCGTCGGTAAAGCTGCTCTTATCGGTGATGAAGGCAAGCCTTGGCGAAAAACTAAAAGCGCTGTATGACGAATTGAATGAAACGATGATTGCCCATGGCATTCTGCCTACGGTTCACAAAACAATGGAGGTGGTCAAAAAGCCTGACGGGGATGATATTTTCGTTACCACTCCTCCGCCGGCGCCAAGACGGCGGCAGGCGGGCGGTCACGCCACCGGTGAGGGGGGAATGGACTTCACTGGGCAGCCTGCGCCAACGCTGACTGCTTTACGACCGCGAAACGATCATGCCACCGGAGCACAGGCAGAGGAACGGAAGACAAAGCTCGCCTATGCATCAAAGAAGACAGGTCAGTCCCCCCACTCAGCGTCACCCTCCAGCGCGGCCAACTCATCGCCGGCATCGAGCAAAACAACAATCTTTCGGGAAAATGAGCAGACTACACAGCGTGATGACTCCGGTGGACCCTCACCCCGTGTCTCAAATTCATCATCACCGTCCAATACGACGAACCCCGCCCACGCGATACATGAACTGGTGCAATTACAATCTTCACTCGGTGCTGAGAAAGCCGGAGTACATCCTCCACCTGAAGCTTATTTCACCAGTGAGCAGCTGATCACCGCGCTGGACCGGATTGACCGACCCGCCCTCAAGGGTATTGCTGAGCGTGACCGTATCAGTTCCATTGAGCAGGCGCTGTCCGCAGCTCTGGGTGAGGAGGGGTTGGCTCTCGATGAGGGCGATAAGGACTCCATCACCTATGTCGGAGGCCTACTCAGCTCCATCAACGAGGATGTGCTGGTTGCCGAGCAGGCGAGACAGTGGTTCAGGCAGCTTGAGGTGCCGTTGCTGGTAGCCGGTTTGCTGGACGACACGTTGCAAATGGATGAGTCGCATCCGGCAAGGGAGTTGCTTAACCGGCTTGAGGCCGTCGGCGATTTGCTGCAAGGCGACGATTCCGTCTCTACGCGCGAAGCACGGCAACGCATAGAGTCGATCCTCCAGAGGGTCGGCGAGAAGGTTAAGTCAGACCCGGGCGTCTTTGCCGAGGCACTCAATGATTTGACTGAAGTACAAGATTTTGTAGAGGAAAGTTATGAGGAAAACGTCACCAAATTGATTGAGCGGTGTGAGCGGGAAAAAAACCTCGATCAGGCGCGACGAAAGATCCTGAATGAACTGAATCGACGTCTGGGGAAGCAGAAGGTGCCGTTGGTGGTTCTGAATCTTCTCGATTCGGGTTGGAAAAACCTTCTTCTGCGAACCTTGTTGAAGGAAGGTGCCGATAGCGCTTCCTTTAACGGCTATCTAAACGTAATCGACCGCCTCGCAGCCAGACTTACCGGTCAGGCGACCCATCGGGTTGATGCTGTTATGCCTGATGACGAGCTGCTGGAGTGGGTGGCGCAAATGCTTAATAAGGTATCATCCAATGAACAGAGGAACGAGCAGCTGTATGATGAAATCGTTGAAGGTTTGGCGGCAAACTCCACATCACAGATCGAGGCGCGCTATGTTCCGGCATTGATCTCCAGGTCAGTCACTCATCAAAACAGGACTGATACACACAAGCCCGAAGAGGTTTCCGATGATGTATGGTCCCTCATGCTGGAGGATGCCAGGGAGCTTAACTATCGGGAGGTTTTTCTTTTCAATGAAAAAGGTTCGGCTGGTGTACAGGTTAATTTTATCTGGCAGGATGGAGCGCGGCGATTTGTCTTTGCCGATAACCGAGGCCATAAGGTATTGGATCTTGAGTTGGGCGAAGTGGCAAGTGCTCTATACAATAAAATACTTATCCGTATTAATGAAAAAGCGTTATCCGTCACCGAACGGGCAACCTATAATTTTCTGCAGACATTGCACAACCGGATCACTTATCAAGCAAATCACGATGGTTTGACCGGTCTGCCCAACCGTAGGTTCTTCATGCTGGAGTTGGAGAAGGCGATGGATGATGCCAAGAGCTGTAAGGCGACGCACGTGCTTGCTTATTTTGATCTGGATCGGTTCAATCTTGTTAATAATACGTGCGGACATGCCGAAGGAGATGTGCTACTCGGTAAGATCGCGACGGTGTTACGTGAAAATATAGGTGATGATGGGCTGATCGCCCGCCTGGGCGGCGATGAGTTCGGTATTATTCTTCGTAACGTAAACCTCAGCGATGGGCTCAAGCAGTTAACCGCTATACACGATAGTGTCAGGAATATTCGTTTCGCCTGTGAGAATAACGAATTTAAGGTGACCTGCAGTATGGGGGTTGCCGAGATCAGTGAAAGGAGTGACAGCGCCGGCCACCTTCTTAGCGCTGTGGATTCCGCGGCCTTTGCCGCCAAGGATAGCGGTCGTGACAATATCCAGGTTTACAATACGGACAATCAGCGCATCTCCAGTCGAGAAGATGTTCTGAGCTGGGTAGGCAGAATCAATGTATTGTTTGAGAAAAATCTGATTAAGCTTCGCTGCCAAAAGATCGCGCCCTTACACAAAGCGACTGATTCTCTGCCGCATTACGAAGTGTTGCTGGATGTGCAGGATGAGAATGGTAACAAGGTCCCGGTGGAGGAGTTTATTGTTGCCGCCGAACGCTACAACCGAATTCTCGATATCGATACCTGGGTGGTGAACTATATCTTCGGCTGGTTGGAGAAGTACGCAAGTAAACTGAATTTAATAAGCAATCTTTCGGTTAATCTGTCTGGAGTTTCGCTGGGAAATCGCCGTTTCATTGATCGCCTGTACGAGCGCCTTAGCAGCACCGGCTTTCCCGCCGGCAAACTCTGTTTTGAGGTGACGGAGACGGTTGCCATGCGTGACCTTGAAGCATCGGCGCGCTTCATGCGTAAGCTTAAGGAGACCGGGTGTTTATTTTCATTGGATGACTTCGGCAGCGGCAGTTCATCATACGCCTATCTGCGATCACTGCCGATCGACTATATTAAGGTCGATGCCGCCTTCGTCAAGGACATCGCCACCAATACAGACGACTATGCGGTGGTCAAATCGATCAACGAGATCGGCCATGTTATGGGCAAACAAACGGTGGCGGAGGGGGTTGAGAACGATTTCGCCTACCAGCTTTTGCATGATATCGGGGTCGATTTTGTGCAGGGCTTTGGGGTGGAAAAACCGATCCCGCTCTATCAGCTCTTCCGTTGACAGTGAACTTTTTGCCGTAACATTCTGTTTCGCCGATGCGGTGTGGCGAACGGTAGTCAGGATGCTTGGTTTTGTCCGGTGCCGGCGGTATAGTGCAGCCTCAACTATGGTTTTTGTGGGAGAGCGCGGCCCCAAGTTGTTAGGAGTGCCGCCGCCGAAGGCGCAACCAGCCCGGAAACGCTCAGGCAAAAGGACCACTGCAACCGGTTGACTCTGGAGAGAGGCTGCCAGACAGCCCACCGAAGGGGCCAAGCTCTCAGGTGCCGGGACAGAGGGGCGACGAAAGGTTTTAGCGACTTTTCGTCGCCCTTTTTTTATTTATAGCCACAGAGAACACTGAGGTCACGGAGAGGGAATGCCCAGGCAGCCTGGCTTCTGCCCGGCGTCTTCATGAAGTGGACCGGGCAGACGGGTTCTTCTCGGTGCGCTCTGTGGTCTCTGTGGCTAAACATTTTTAGGGTAGTGCTTTTGGCAAATAGCGAAACAGACATCCCGGTCTTCGACCATTCCGCCGAGCCCAATGTCGGACGGATGCCGGCGTGGGTACGCCAGTCCCTGGCAGGCGGCGGTTATAGTGAGACAGCGGGGCTGGTACATGGTAATCGGTTGACCACCGTCTGCGAGGAGGCGCGCTGTCCCAATCGCGGTGAGTGCTGGGGGCGGGGCACCGCCACCTTTATGCTGTTGGGGGATACCTGCACCCGTGCCTGTGGTTTCTGTGCGGTAAAGACCGGCCGGCCCGGAACCGTGGACGAGGATGAGCCGCGTCGTATCATCGAGGCGATCGAGCGTTTACAACTGGAGTATGTGGTGCTGACCTCGGTCAACCGCGACGAGCTGCCCGATGGTGGCAGCAACATCTTCGCCGCCACACTGCAAGGGCTGCGGGAGTGCATGCCCTCACTGGGCCTTGAGGTGCTGACACCCGACTTCCGTGGTTGTCAGGAGCAGGCGGTTGCGCAACTTAAGGCCGCACTCGGCGAGGAGGGGCGACTGGTCTGGGGCCACAATGTGGAGACCGTGCCCTCGCTCTACAAAACCGTGCGTAAGGGGGCCAAATACGAGCGATCCCTGCGCATGCTGGAGCTGGCCGCCGCCGAGCCCCACATGGAGGCCAAGTCGGCCATGATGTTGGGGCTGGGCGAGCGTTTCGATGAAGTGGTGGCGGTGATGCGCGACCTGCGAGAGGTCGGTGTCAGTCGCTTGGCCCTGGGACAGTATCTGCGTCCGACCCGCTACCACCTGCCGGTGAGGGAGTATGTGGAACCGGCGCGGTTTGCCGAGTATGAACAGGCGGCAAGGGAGCTGGGCTTTTCCCGGGTCAAGGCCGGGGCGATGGTGCGCAGCTCCTACCACGCTGAAGAGTAAGTATTCAACGCAAAGGCGCAAAGAACGCAAAGTTGATCATTTCGATACTGGTTTTGTGCTGCTTCAGTGAGGGGTAAGGAGTGTTTGGAAACTCCATCGGCCAATAAGCTGTTAGATCCTTTGCGACCTTAGCGTCTTTGCGCCTTTGCGTTAGATTTTAGTTTCAGGAGAGTTATCTTGGGTAACAGAACACCGCTTTACGAGGCACATGTGGCGCAGGGCGCCCGGATTGTCGATTTTGCCGGCTGGGAGATGCCGATCCACTACGGCTCGCAGATCGAGGAGCATCATCAGGTGCGCCGGGATGCCGGCATGTTTGATGTCTCGCATATGTGTGTGGTCGATCTGCGCGGCGCCAAGACCCGGGACTTTCTGCGGTATCTGATGGCCAACGATGTGGCCAAAACCGATGCCCGGCCGGGCAAGGCGCTCTATAGTTGCATGCTCAACCCCCGTGGCGGGGTGATCGATGATCTCATCATCTACCATATGAGCAGTGTCTGGTATCGGCTGGTGGTCAATGCCGGTACCCGGGAAAAGGACGTCGCCTGGCTGGCGCGGCACGCCGCCTCCTTTGGTGTGGAGATAGAGGTCCGTACCGATCTGGCGCTTATCGCGGTGCAGGGCCCCAAGGGGCGGGAGAAGGTCCATCAGGTACTGGGTGACCGGGCGGGTGATGCGAGCCGGTTGTCGCGCTTCTATGCCGTCGAGAGCGGCCGGCTCTTTATTGCACGTACCGGCTACACCGGCGAGGACGGTTATGAGATCATGCTGCCCGAAGAGATGGCGGAGGACTACTGGCATGCCCTGCAGGGGGCCGGTGTGAAACCCTGCGGTCTGGGGGCGCGTGATACGCTCCGTCTGGAGGCGGGAATGAACCTCTACGGTCAGGACATGACCGAGGATACCTCGCCGCTGGTATCCGGGCTCGGCTGGACCGTTGCCTGGCAGCCTGAGGACCGGCGGTTTGTCGGCCGTGAGGTGCTTGAGGCCGAGCGTAGCGCCGGCTTGTCACAGCGAATGGTGGGGCTGGTGCTGGAGGACAAGGGGGTGCTGCGGCCCCATCAGAAGGTGATCATCGAAGGGCTGGGCGAGGGTGAGATCACCAGCGGCAGTTTTTCTCCGACCCTGGGTAAGGCCATCGCCCTGGCGCGTATCCCGACCGGTGAGGCGAGCGAGTGCCGGGTCGAGGTGCGCAACAAACTGCTAAAAGCGCGTATCGTCAAGCCGCCCTTCGTACGCAACGGCAAGTCGGTAATTGATTAGCGTGAATCAAGCACCGCAAAGGCGCAGAGGGCGCAAAGATTAGGATGTATTGTGGCAACAGTGGGTCGGCGTTGCGCCGCCACTGCTTATTGAACAACAGCAAGATGGCGTACTATATCTGCTTTGCGCTCTCTGCGTCTTTGCGGTGAACAGTAAATAGAAAAAGGGGAAAACCAATGAGCAATGTGCCCGAGGAACTCAAGTACACAAAATCCCACGAGTGGATCCGTCTGGAGGCGGACGGCAGCGTGACGATCGGTATTACCGAGCATGCCCAGGAGCTGCTGGGCGATATGGTCTTCGTCGAGTTGCCGGAGAGCGGTCATGTGGTCACCGCCGAAGAGGATTGCGCCGTGGTCGAGTCGGTGAAGGCCGCCTCCGATGTCTATGCCCCTATCGATGGCGAGATCACCGATGTGAACAGCGCCCTGGAGGATAGCCCCGAACTGGTCAACCAGTCTCCCTACGGCGAGGGCTGGCTGTTTCGGATGAAACCGGCGGATGAGGGCGAACTGGAGAGCCTGCTGGATGCCGACGGTTACAAGGCCGTCGTCGCCGAAGACGCCTGAACACAGTCTGTAAGAGAGCGTAAATAATGCCCTTCATTCCCCACACCGAAGACGATGTAAAGGAAATGCTGGCGGCGATCGGCGTCGACAGCATCGAAACGCTGTTCGATGAGATCCCGGCGGATCTGCGTGCCGAGGGGCAGAACAGTGTGCCCGAGGCGATGACCGAGATGGCCGTCGGCCGCCTGATGCATCAACGTGCCGCCGAGGACGGTCAGCCGCTCTGTTTTATCGGCGCCGGCGCCTACGAGCACCATATCCCGGCGGCGGTGTGGGAGATCGTCACCCGCGGCGAGTTCTACTCCGCCTATACCCCCTATCAGGCCGAGGCGAGCCAGGGAACGCTGCAGCTGGTCTACCAGTACCAGACCATGATCGCCGGGCTCCCGGGGCTGGAGGTCTCCAACGCCTCGCTCTATGACGGCGCCTCGGCGCTGGCCGAGGCGGTGCTGATGGCGGTGCGGGCCAACCGCAAGTCCAAGTCCAAACGCATCCTCATGCCTGCCACGGTGCACCCGGACTATCGCAAGGTGGTGCATACCATCGTGCGCAATCAGGGCATTGAGCTGGTGGAGCTGCCTTACTGTACCGGCGGCGGCAATATCCTGCCCGAGTCCCTGAGTCACTACAAGGGTGAGGATATCGCCGCATTGGTGGTGCCGCAGCCCAATTTCTTCGGCGTGCTGGAGGAGGTCGATGCCCTTACCGACTGGGCCCATGCCAATGGCGCGCTGGTGATCGGTCTGGTCAATCCCACCGCGTTGGCGCTGCTGACCCCGCCCGGCGAGTGGGGCGGGAAGGGCGCCGATATCGCCTGCGGCGAGGGCCAGCCGCTCGGCTCGCCGCTCGCCTCCGGCGGCCCCTATTTCGGCTTTATGGCCTGCAAGCAGGCCCATGTGCGGCAGATGCCGGGGCGTATCGTCGGCCGCACCGTCGACCTTGACGGCAACAGCGGCTTTACCCTGACGCTGCAGGCGCGCGAGCAGCATATCCGCCGCTCCAAGGCCACCTCCAACATCTGCACCAACCAGGGCCTGTTGGCCGCCGCCGCCACTGTCTATATGGCGCTGCTGGGGCCGACCGGACTGGAGCGGGTGGCGGGCGCCGGCCACAGCAATACCCGCAGGCTGGTGGAAAGGCTCACCGCCATCGACGGGGTGGAGCAGGTGTTCGAGCGCCCTTATTTCCACGAAGCCTTGCTGCGCCTTAATCAGCCGGTGGATGAGGTGCTGCGTGCCCTGGCGACGGAGGACTTGCTCGGTGGCCATCATGTGGTGCGCGACTATCCGGAACTGGAGAACTGTCTGCTGGTCTGCGCCACCGAGACCAAAGAGCCGTCGGATATCGATGCCTATGCTGGTCATCTGGAGCGGATCCTCTCCCGGCGCGACGGATAAGCGGTGTGTGATTAACGAAAACCACAGGACCCGGACTGACACGGGTTATAACGGAGGAGTCACCATGTTGCGAATGATAAGTGCATTAGTACTGATGTTCACCGCATTGGCGGTGCAGGCGGCGGCGACTGTCGATGACTACAAGATGCAAGCGGAAAAGGTCGCCGACGGCGTTTACGCCATTGTCTCGCCGGCGCAGGACTTTCCCAACGAGGAGAACAAGGGCTGGAACTCCAACTCCGCCTTCGTGGTGACCGATGAGGGACTGCTGGTGTTCGACACCGGCTCTTCCGAGACCATCGGCAAGGCCCTGCTGCAGACGATTCGCCGCGTGAGCGACGCCCCCATCAAATGGGTCATCAACTCCCACTCCCACGGGGATCACTGGCTGGGCAACGGCGCCTTCAGCGGCGAAAACCCCGAGGAGGTGATCGCCTCGGATGTGGCCATCGAGATGATGAAAGAAGGGGGTCACGACTGGATCGCGCGCTTTGCCAACATGTCCGGCGGGGCGACCGGCGAGTTTGAGCCGGTACCGGCGACGGATGCGGTGGTCGAGGCCATGGAGCGGGAGTTCGGCGGGGTGAAGGTGCAGATCCTCTTCGCCGATAACAGCCACTCGCCGGGGGATATCGTCTTTTGGCTGCCGCAGAAAAAGGTTCTGCTGACCGGTGACACCATGTACACCCAGCGTCCGCCCGCCACCTTCGACTCCAATGTTCAGGGCTGGATCACTTTTCTTGAGCGCGCCTCCAGGCTGGATGCGAAGGTCGTGGTTCCGGGACACGGTCCGGTGGCCGGTGCCGAGTCGATCACCCAGCTGCAAGACTACTTCGAGACCCTGTGGAATCTGGTCGCCGAGGGCTATGAGGCGGGCAAGATGGATTACGAAATAGCCGAAGATGTGAAGGAGAAGATGGCGCGTTTCGAGGAGCCCTATCCGGGCCTATACGACCGCCTTGGCGAGTCGATCTCCCACGTCTACCTCCAGGTGGAAGAGGCGATGTTCTGACCTCTCTTGCCACAGAGCTCACAGAGGTCACTGAGTTATACCTTCCGTGCACTCTGCGTGCTCTGTGGCAGGGACTTTTATTAAACGATAAGGCGGCGTCCATGGGACGCCCTATGACTGTTTGTGTAGGCCGGGCAGCGGTGCACGGCGGAGCAAGAGTGTCAGCCATAGAGCAGGCAGGGTGTGCTGAGGATTTACTCAGTGATTTCTGTGCTCTCTGTGGCAAAATTGAATGAACGAGAAACAGGCCGGGCTGCGATGTCCGGCACAGGATGATTGCGATGTTGATTTTCGAACAGTCCAGGGCCGGTCGTCTCAACACGGCCCAGAGTCCGGCAGCTACCGAGGTATCGGATATTCCCGAGCAGTTCCGCCGCAAGTCGAAACCGACGTTGCCGGAGGTCTCGGAGCTGCAGGTGGTGCGCCACTACACCCGCCTGTCGCAGAAGAACTTCTCCATCGATACCCATTTCTATCCGCTCGGCTCCTGCACCATGAAGTACAACCCGCGCGGTGCCAACAGTCTGGCGATGCTGCCCGGTTTTCTCGGCCGCCACCCCAAGGCGCCGGTGGCCACTCACGGCCAGGGGGTGCTGGCCTGTCTGCATGAACTGCAGGAGATGCTGAAAGACATTACCGGCATGCAGGGTTGCTCGCTGACCCCGATGGCCGGCGCCCAGGGTGAGTTCGCCGGGGTGGCGATGATCCGCGCCTACCATGATGAGCGAGGCGATACCGCGCGCAGTGAGGTGCTGGTGCCCGATGCGGCGCACGGCACCAATCCGGCCACCGCGGTGATGTGCGGCTACAAGGTGCGCGAGATCCCCACCGACAGGAATGGCGATGTGGACCTGGACAAGCTGCGCGAGGCGGTCGGACCGCAGACCGCCGGCATCATGTTGACCAACCCCTCCACCCTCGGTGTGTTCGAGCGCAAGATCAAAACCATCGCCGATATCGTCCACCAGGCCGGCGGCCTGCTTTATTACGACGGTGCCAACCTCAACGCCATCCTGGGCAAGGTCAAACCGGGGGATATGGGCTTCGATGTGGTGCACCTGAACCTGCACAAGACCTTCTCCACCCCTCACGGCGGCGGCGGCCCCGGGGCGGGTCCGGTGGTGGTGGGCGAGCGGCTGCTGCCTTACCTGCCGCTGCCTGTCGTCGGCAAGGAGGCGGGCGAATACCGCTGGCTGGAGGAGGCGGACCTGCCGAAATCCATCGGCCGGCTCTCGGCCCACATGGGCAATGTCGGTATTCTGCTGCGTGCCTATATCTACGCGCGCATGCTCGGTCGTGAGGGGATGGAGCGGGTGGCCGAGTACGCCACCCTCAACGCGAACTACCTGATGATTGAGCTGCAGAAGCAGGGCTTCGAGATGGCCTTCCCCGAGCGGCGGGCCACCCACGAGTTTATCCTCACCCTGAAAAAGGAGGCGAAGGAGTACGGGGTCAGTGCGATGGACTTTGCCAAGCGCCTGCTCGACCACGGCATGCATGCTCCCACCGCCTATTTCCCCCTGCTGGTGCCCGAATGTTTCCTCATCGAGCCGACCGAGACCGAAGACAGGGAAACCCTGGATGAATTTGTCGCGGCCATGAGCGCGATCCGCGAGGAGGCCAGTCAGAGCCCGGAGGTGGTCAAGGGCGCCCCCTACACTTTGCCGGTAAAGCGGCTGGATGATGTCAAGGCGGCGCGGGAACTGGATCTGGTGTGGCAACCACAACAGGGTGAAAAATGAGCGCTGAAATCAACAAGCCCGGCACCAAAGGACTGGCTCATGTCATTCAGGCCGGCAAATACTCTTTTAAGGGACTGAAGGCCGCCATCACCCATGAAGAGGCGTTTCGTCTGGAGCTGATGGCGTTGGTGGTGATGCTGCCGTTGGCCTTCTGGCTGGGCCGGAGCGGCGTCGAGTATGCTCTGCTCATCGGCAGCCTGATGCTGGTCCTGTTGGTGGAATTGATCAATTCCGCCCTGGAGGCGGTGGTCGATCGCATCGGTGTCGAGCACCATGAGCTGTCGGGCCGGGCCAAGGATATCGGTTCCGCCGCGGTCTTCATTGCTCTGATGAATGTCCTCATCGTCTGGGGGCTGTTGCTTGGAGAGCGCCTGCTATTGTGGTGAATAGTGTCCGGACATCCTTTGAGGGGGCCGCACAGGCCCCCTTAGTGTTTTCCCGGCGTAACCGCTCACCCCACAGAAAGCTAACCGCAAAAATCCCTGTGTACTTCTCTCGCACATCAGCCACTTCCTTGTGACCGAAGGCGCAATGGTTTGCGCCTCTGCGCCTCTGCGCCTCCGCGCCTTTGCGGTGAGATTATTTTGTTGAATGGACGGAGTCGTTACTTCCCTTCTCACTACTCATGTGACAGAAATGCCATCTGTCCCCCCCCCACTGACCGGGATCGCCCACCGGTTGCCAATTACGCTCAATCTGTCGCTCTCTTCCTTGCACTTTCTGAAAAGTGGGTTATACCTACCAATAAGGTTTTGGGAATATATTCCCATATTAAGTGTCCGGCGGTTTTAGGGCTTGGTGCGTTGAACAAACAGGTGAAAAGGAGTTAGGCGATGAACAGAAAGGTGCTTTCAACAGAAATGGGTGCTGTGGCGGTGGCGGTAGCCGTTGCGCTGAGTGGTTGCGGTGGTGGCGGTGATACCGCCAGTTCATCGACCGGCGCCACAAGCACCAGCGCCGGGGTGATCACCGGTTTCGGCAGTGTCTATGTTAACGGTGTGGAGTATGAAACGGACAGTGCGACCATCACCGTGGACGGCGCGGTGGTGAACGGTGATCAGGACCTTGCCGTCGGAATGACCGCAGAGGTGAGCGGTTCGGTCAATCCCGATGGGACAACCGGCATCGCCAACGCCATCAACGTGACCGATGAGCTCGAGGGGGTTGTGCTGAGCAATAATGTTGGAACAGACGGCACTATGAATATCATGGGAATGACGGTCACGGTGACCGCGCTCACCGTCTTTGAGAGCGATGTGGCGGGTATCCCCGGTGTGGAGGCTGTCGAGGCAGGGAATGTGGCGGAAGTAAGCGGTTACTCATCGGGGGAAGGCGATGTCTACGCCACCCGCATCGAGGTGAAGGCTGCAGACCTGGCGAGCTATCTGGCCGAACACGCCGATGAGCTTGAGCTCAAGGGCGTGGTCGCCGATCTTGATAGCGGCGCTCAGACCTTCACCATCGGCTCCTTGATCGTGGATTACGCCGGTGCCGGCTATGTCAGCAGTGAGCTGCGTGACGGGCTCTATGTGGAGGTGAAGAGCGAGAGCGCGCCGGTGGATAACGGTGATGGCACCTTTACCCTTGCCGCCACCAAAGTGGAGAAGGAGGATGACGGCATTCTCGGTATCTCCGGCGACGAAGGGGATGAGATCGAGCTGGAGGGTATTGTCACCAATATCGATGAGATGCCCGCCTCCTTCGCCCTTAACGGCCAGAGTATTCTGATCAATAACGAGACGGAGTTTGAAGACGGCCTCGATCCGGCCGCGATCGCCGTCGGAGACGGTGTGGAAGTCGAGGGCTATTTCAACGCATCCGGTCAGTTGGTGGCCGATTCGGTCGAGATGGAGGATGATGACAATCTGTCGGAATATAAGGAGTATATCCAGTCCATTGATATGAACAACAGCACCCTTACCCTCCAAGTCGGTGACACCATTACGATCAACAGTTCCACCATCATGCTGGACAACCTGAGTGACATCCCGGAGCACTATTTTGACCTGAGCGATCTGCGCTCCGGCGATTATCTGGAGATCCATGCCACGGTGGATGCCGAGGGTAATCTGACCGCGGTCAAACTGGAGCGGAAAGACCCCTCTGTCATCTAGTTAACGGCCGGGCGAAGGTAAGCCTTCGCCCGGCATATCCGTGAATAACGGCTGAAGGGTAGAATGATCAGGCCATGACGAACGAAATCAACAAAACCCTCTCGGCGGCCATCCTGCGTTTGTTACGGCCGCTGGTGCGGATCCTCCTGCGAAACGGCGTCTCCTATGGCGCCTTTTCCGATCTGGCCAGGTGGGTCTTTGTTGATGTGGCGGATAAGGAGTTCGGCATCCCGGGACGCAAGCAGACCGTCTCGCGAATCTCCGTGGTCACCGGCCTGAACCGCAAGGAGGTGAAACGGCTGCAGCAGACCTCGGCGGCTGACGACAGTACGGTGAACCGGCGCTACAACCGGGCGGCGCGGGTGATCGGCGGCTGGAACCGGGATGAGCGGTTCTGCGACAACGAAGGTTCTCCTTTGCTGCTATCTTTTGAGGGGGAGAGCCCCAATTTTTCCGATTTGGTTAAACAGTACAGCGGCGATATGCCGCCACGGGCGGTATTGGATGAGTTGAGGCGTATCGGTGCAGTGGAGGAGTCTGCCGACGGCCGTTTGCAATTGATGGTGAAAGCCTATGTACCCCTCGGGGATGAGATGGCCAAGCTCAATATTCTGGGGACCGATGTCTATCACCTGATCAATACCATTGACCATAATCTTCGAAGCAGTGGAGAGGCGCCGCGATTCCAGCGCAAGGTGGCTTACGACAATCTGCCCGAAGAGGTGATTCCGCAGTTGCGTCGCCTCAGTGGCGAGAAGTCGCAAGCCCTGCTCGAAGAATTGGACCGCTGGTTGCGGCAGCAGGACCGTGATGCCAATCCAAAGGTGGAGGGCACGGGGCGCAAGCGGGCCGGGATCGGGATCTACTATTTTGAAGAGGATGTGCAGGAGAAGAGCCGTGATGAAGAATAACTGGATAATCTATTCCGGATTTTTGCCGGCCCTGCTCGTGGGGCTGGCCTCCTGCAGTGACTCCGGCTCGGTGGCCGAAGGGGGAATCGGCGGTACCGGCATCAGCATGGGTTCGGTCACGGAGATCGGCAGCATCTGGGTTAACGGGGTGGAGTACGATACCACCGGCGCCACCATCACCTTTGCCGACGACGGGGTGGAGGTCACGGACACTCAGGGCACCGCCGGCGGTGATACGCTGCTGCGCGGGATGGTTGTAAGAGTGGAAGGGACTAAGAACGTTGATGGCGTCAGCGGGACGGCGACCCGCGTCAGCTACGCGGATAATCTTGAGGGTCCGATCGATGAGGTCATTACCCCCAATACGCTTGTGGTGCTGGGTCAAACGGTGATTGTCGATAACCTGACGCTGGATGCGAATGGTAATCCGTTGAACGATGTTGCTTCGTTCACTGCCAAAGAGGTCGTTGAGGTCAGCGGCCATCTCGATGCCAACGGAAATATCCGCGCCACCTATATCGAGAAAACCGGTTCGGATGAGTTGGAGCTCAAGGGATGGGTCGATAGTACTACGCCCCCCTACAGCTTTACCATTGGCGCACTGACTGTCGATACCTCGGCAATCGGCAGGGAGGTCTCCGACCTGCAGGGCGAATTTGTGGAGGTGAGCGGCAGCAGTTATTCAGCAGGCGAATTGATCGCCAGCAGTGTCGAGATTAGCTCGGCAGCTTTGAGCTCGGATGACTATGATGAGGCGGAGATGTCGGGCATTGTCACCCGCGTGGATAGCACGACCTCGTTTGTTCTCGGCGGCCAGCAGGTCAGCCACGGTGACGGCACCGAGTTCAATGGCGGCCTGAGTACAGATATCGCCCCCGGAGTGAGACTGGAGGTCGAGGGTAGCCTTAGCGCAGGTGTGCTGGTGGCCGATGCGATCGCCTTCGGGGACGGCATCGAGCTGGCGGCGACTGTCCTAGGCAAGGATGAGACTACCTCCAGCATTACCCTAAAGGGGTTACTCGATGCCAATGGACAGCCTTTGAGTGTGAAGGTGGATGATGTGCTGACCGAGTTCGAGGGTATCGCCGATTCGTTTGCGGCGATCGCCGTCGGCAATCGTGTAGAGCTTCGGGCCCGCGACACCGGCACTGAACTGCTGGCGCTGAAGCTGTCTGTCGCGGAGGGTGGCGATACCGGGGTCGTGTTGCAGGGGCCGCTCGAGGAGAAGGACGCCGTGGCCGGGACGGTGACCGTATTAGGTGTGTCGGCATCCGGTTTTGAACGTTATGAAGTTGAAAATACCGGGACGGTGTCTGAAACCGAGTTCTTCAGCAGTATCGCCGTGGGGGATCTGCTGGAGCTGGAAGGGGAACTCAGCGGCACGGAGGTGTTATGGAAGAGGGTCGAGCTGGATAATTGATTGCCGTGAGGTAATTACTCACCCCATGAAAAGCTAACCGCAGAGGCGCTAAGGGGGCTGGTTGAAATAATCTTTCCATTCGGCCGCACCCGGGCCATCACTGCGGTGTTGCATTTCTTGGCAAGGACCCTGCCATTACCTGCGAAACGCGCCTTGCATTGAAGGCCCAGGCACGCCCTCGGTGTGGACAACATTATTTCGACCAGCCCCCTTAAAAGGTCCTGTAACAAGCGTATTATCCTTCTTTTCATTTAAACAAACGCTGATGCCTGTATAACCCAACTGAACCCGCAACTCCACCATGTAACTTGCTACTCCAGAAAAACCTTCTCTCCAATCAGCTTGATCGACGGATGTTTACCACTCACCTCAAACAGACTCCCATTACTCAATTCGAGGTGCAACAGACAGAAAGATCCGCGGTCGAAGGGTAACGGAATGAGTTCATAACGGACCCCATCCACCTCCAGATATCCGTCGATGATGGAGTCAGGCAGCGGCGGCAAAGGCTCAGCAACCTCAGGTTCCTCCAGCGACAGTATCGCCTCCTGGCTCCAGCCAGTGGCGG